>MGXJ01000032.1:0-15930 GCA_001801345.1 Gammaproteobacteria bacterium RBG_16_37_9
CATAAAATTCATTCATGGCATTTATCTTTTGCAACTGCCGGCAGCTTTCGTTAAAATGCAACCCATGCAAAAATTTATGATTGCTCCTTCAATTTTATCTGCTGACTTTGCGCGCCTCGGTGAAGAGGTTGATGCGGTATTAAAAGCTGATGCTGATATTATCCATTTTGATGTTATGGATAATCACTACGTGCCAAATTTAACTTTCGGCCCGATGATATGTGAAGCACTGCGTAAATATGGAATCAAAGCTCCGATAGATGTCCATCTAATGACCAAACCAGTAGATAATTTAATTATTGAATTTGCAAAAGCTGGTGCAACATACATTACATTTCACCCCGAAGCATCTTTGCACGTCGATCGCAGCTTACAATTAATTCGTAATCATGGCTGCAAAGCCGGATTAGCATTAAACCCTGCAACATCGATTAATCACTTAGAATATATCTGGGAAAAACTCGATTTAATTTTACTAATGTCAGTAAACCCTGGTTTTGGCGGGCAAAAATTCATCCCGTCGGTTTTACATAAAATCAGCGAGGTGCGAAATTTAATTAATAATAACTACACCCCACTAATTGAAGTAGATGGCGGTATAAATCTTGATAACCTTGAAAAAATTGCCGCAGCTGGTGCCGATATATTTGTAATGGGTTCAGCAATTTTTAATCATCCGGGTAAATATAAAGATATTATTACTAATGCAAGAAAAATTTTGCGTAAATAAAACACGAGGTAGCCGCAGGCTTTAGCCTGCGCTGCCAGAAAACGCAGACTAAAGTCTGCGGCTACCACTTGCGGCTACCTTCTTCTACAACTGTCGTTTTTAAAATAAATTAAATTAGCAAAGGGTACATATGTCTGCAAAAATAATAGATGGCGTTGCAATAGCACAAAAATTACAACAAGAGATCGCATCTCAAATTAAAGACCTCACATCTAAAGGCTTACGGGCACCAGGACTTGCGGTAATAATTGTAGGAGAAAATGCCGCATCAAAAATCTATGTCAACAAAAAACGTAAAATGTGCCTAGAATTAGGCATCATTTCTAAGGATTACAATCTTCCAGATAATCTCGCTGAATCTGAACTTCTAAAATTAATTGCTGACCTAAATAAAGACTACACAATTGATGGCATCTTAGTGCAATTACCACTACCAAAGCACATAGATAGCAATAAAATATTAGAATACATTCTTCCAGATAAAGATGTTGATGGCTTTAACCCATATAATATTGGCAAACTTTCGCTTGGCAGATCAGCTCTACGACCTTGCACTCCAAAAGGTATTTTAACTTTATTGCAATCTACCGGCGTCGATTTAAAAGGGATGAACGCAGTTGTAATTGGTGCTTCAAACATTGTCGGCAAACCAATGGCAATGGAATTAATTAACGCTCGCTCGACTGTCACAGTTTGTCGCAGCACTACCCGCGACTTGCCTGCAATTGCAAGGCAAGCTGATATTGTTATAGCAGCTACTGGTGTAGCAGAAATGGTTAAAGGTGACTGGATCAAACAAGGCGCGATTGTGATTGATGTTGGCATCAATAGATTGCCCAATGGTGAATTGGTAGGTGATGTCGATTTTGAACAAGCCAAAGAAGTGGCTGGATGGATTACTCCAGTGCCAGGTGGAGTTGGGCCAATGACTGTAGCAACACTAATGGAAAACACACTCTATGCCGCAACGGTTTTGCATAGTTTGGTTTAGGGATGACTCGGCCTAGCGAATTGTCAACGATCCCTCTATCAGTCATCCTTATTTCGCATCACATTCTGGCTTTTTAGGATATGCAAAGCCTCATACAATTGATAATCTTTATAGGCAATATCAAGCTCTGCTTTTGATTGTTTTTGTTGTTTGTCAGAAACATCAGAATCAGAACTACTATCATTAACATCATTACTGTTTTGAATATGATCAATTAATGCAGACTCGTCAACACGTGGGATCTCTTGATCATCCTGATCTTTGCGAGAAAGTATGATGTTCTCCACATTAATATCCGGCTCAATTCCTTTAGCCTGAATCAAACGACCAAGCGGGGTGTAATAAAGAGCGGTTGTCAACTTGATAGCACTGGTTCTATCAATAGGTATTAGAGTTTGAACAGAACCCTTACCGAAACTGCGCGTTCCAACAACAATAGCACGTTTATGATCTTGTAAAGCACCCGCAACAATCTCTGATGCCGAAGCAGAGCCATCATTTATTAAAACTACGATCGGAACATTAGGTAATATTTCTCCCAAAGTAGCCTTAGCCGTCATTTCTTCATCACTCTGACCCTTGGTATAAACGATTAAATCGTTATTTTTGAGTTTTTTCGCATCAAGAAAATCGTCGGCTACCTGCACCGCAGATTCAACTAATCCACCAGGATTGCTACGCATATCTAAAATCAATCCCTTTAAACCGGTTTTTGATGCTTTTTGTAAGCGTTTAATGGCAAGCACCATATCCCTTTCTGTTGGTTCTTGAAACCAGGCCAGCCTAACATACCCGTAACCGGACTCGAGCATGCGTGCTTTTACAGTTCTAATCTTAATTATTTCGCGGCGTAAATTAAACACTAAAGGCTTATTTTCGTTTTTACGTATAATAGTTAAATTTAACTTACTGCCCTTTGGACCACGCATCATGTTAACCGCATCTCTCAAAGACATATCGCGCACAAGTTTATTGTTAATTTGCACAATATAATCACCAGCCTTGATACCAGCCTTATAAGCCGGAGTATCATCAAGAGGGCTTACTACTTTGATTGCACCTTGATCTGGATAAACTTCAACTCCAACTCCACCAAATTTTCCTAAAGTTACCATCTCAAGATCTTTAAGATCATCTATATCCAAATATTCAGAGTGCGGATCAAGCCCAGCAAGCATGCCGCTAATGGCTCGCTTAAACAAAGTATCATCATCAATTGATTTATAATAATACTTTCTAACATCATCAATAACTGTAGTAAGACGCTGTAAATCTTTTGAGGACAATGTTACTTCCTCCCCGTTTTTTTTAGATTTATCTGCCCTACCCCAAACAAGAGCACTGCTAAAAATCGTCACACACAATACGATGCCTAATAATATTTTTATTTTACGCATAGAGTTATCCCAAATTTATAATTTTCTAACATCATTTCTTTGGATCATAATTTTATTATTATAGCTAATCCTAAAATAAAGTTCAGGTTTTTCATTTACTTTAATTTAACCATTATTTCGCCAATCATTTCCTTTGGTGGCTCAATTCCCATAAGGTATAACAATGTTGGAGCAATATCTATGAGCTTCCCTTCATTTTTAGTGATAACTGCCGGGCGACCAACGTAAATAAATGGTACTAAATCACTCGTATGAGCAGTGTGGGGCTGTTTTGTTATAGGATCAATCATTTTTTCAGCATTGCCATGATCAGCAATAATCACTATTTCTCCACCAATTTCATGTAAAACTTCAACTATGCGTCCAATACAAGAATCAACTATTTCAATTGCTTTTACAGTCGCATCAAAATTACCCGTATGACCTAGCATATCAGGATTAGCATAATTACAAATTATCACATCATATTTTTGTGCATGCAGCACTTCGAGTAATTTCTCTGTAACCTCAAGCACGCTCATCTCTGGCTTAAGATCGTAAGTAGCAACTTTAGGTGATGGCACCAAAATACGATCTTCTTTTGCAAAAGGCTGTTCTCTACCGCCATTAACAAAATAAGTAACATGTGCATATTTTTCAGTTTCAGCAATTCTTAGTTGCGTAAGATCATTATTTGCTACCACTTCACCAAAAGTATTAGTTAAATCTTCTGTAGGATAAGCCACTTGCACCTTTAAATCAGCAGCATACTCCGTCATCGTTACGTATGCAGTAAGCTTCGGGATAAATTCTCGCTTAAAACCACTAAACTCTGGATCAGTAAAAGCGTAACTTATTTCGCGACCACGATCAGAACGAAAATTCATAAAAACAATTGCATCGCCATCTTTAATAGTAACTGGTTTTTCGTTTTCTTGATGAACAGCGGTTGGTTTCACAAATTCGTCAGTTTCACCCCTGGCATATGCATTTTCTAAAGCCACCGCAGCATCAGTAGCATGATACTCAGTTTTTCCTAGAGTAAATAAATCATAAGCGGCTTGCACCCTATCCCAACGTTTGTCACGATCCATTACATAATATCTACCGCCTATCGACACGATCTGACCACAACCCAACTCTTGCATTTTGTTTTTCATGGATTGAATTGGGCCTAAAGCAGATTTTGGTGGAGTATCACGCCCATCAAGAAAAGCGTGAACATAAATATTTTTTAATCCTCTTTTGGCTGCTAACTCAACCATCGCTTCAATATGAGTATTGCGGCTATGCACACCACCATTAGAAAGCAATCCAAAAATGTGTAAACCGCCCTGTATGGCTTTGACATCATCGACAGTTTTGTCCAAAACTGGATTTTTAAAAAACTCTCCAGTTTCGATTACAAGATCGATCTTAGTAAGATCTTGTAATACTGGACACCCCGCTCCTATGTGTAAATGACCAACTTCAGAGTTTCCCATCTGACCTCGTGGTAAACCAACATCTAAACCTGAAGCTGAAAGTAGCGCATGAGGACATTCTTGCCATAACCGATCAAAATTCGGCTTATTTGAAGCAGTAATTGCATTACCAAAACTGTCTTCGCTATACCCCCAACCATCAAGAATTAAAAGCATAATTGGGCGATGTGTTAGCTTAGTCATGATTCATTCCTAGATTTAAATTTATGTGCCGTTATTGTAGCCTTAATACTGACAAAATAAAGTTTTTTTTACTTAGCTAAGATATCCTCTTAACGTAGAGAGAATAATCATATATACTTCCCCTCACTAAAAATTACTCAACAAAAAACATTTATGATAAAACAAATTCTACAATTCATCCAAAATCATTGGATGCTATGCTCAGCTGGCGCAGTCGTATTAGCATTACTAATTTTTGAAGAATTAAAAAGTAAGTTAAGTGGAACGCCAATGATCTCGGCACAAGCTGTTGCTTTATTACTTAATCGAGAAAACACACTAGTGATAGACTTACGCAATCAAAAAGCATTTACTAGTGGTCACATTCTTGGAGCAATCAACATCGCTCGTGCAGATATTGAGCATAATCTAAAAAAACTTGAATCTCATAAAAACAAAACATTGATTTTGGTAGATGATAACGATTCGAATGCACTTGCAATTGTAACCAAATTACAAGCTCAAGGTTTTGCCAAAATTCAGGTTTTGGCCGGCGGCCTACCTTCTTGGAAAGATGCGCAATTACCTTTAAATAAACTTTAATGTTTTATTATCATTAGGAGAACATATGTCTGAAAAACACGAAGAAATAGTAGCATCTCAATCTGAACTGCAACATGAATTTAACATTCAACGCATCTACACTAAAGATATCTCATACGAGGCTCCTAGCGCTCCAGATATATTTCATATTGAATGGTCGCCGCAGGTTGATTTGAACCTACACACAGACTCTAAAAAACTATCTGAAGATACTTACGAAGTAATATTACAAATTACAGTTACCGTTAAACTCAAAGATAAAACAGCTTTCTTAGTAGAGATTAAACAAGCGGGCATATTTACTTTAAAAAATTTTACAACAGACCAAATTGATCCTATGCTCGGCAGTTTTTGCCCAAATATTTTATTCCCATATGCACGTGAGCTGATATCAGAAACTGTCTGCCGCGGTAGTTTTCCTCCGCTATATTTAGCGCCGATTAATTTCGATGCTTTTTATCACGAGCAGCTTCAGCAAAGGAAAAATGCTAGTTAGAAAATATGAAGATCCTCGGGTCAAGCCCGAGGATGACAAATAAATAGAGCACGAGAGCTTGCCCTCGTGCTCGACACGAGGGATGACAGATAAAATGTTCAAGGATGGCACTCTTTTGTCTTCCTCGGATTAAACTCTAGGATGACAACTCCTTCTTCAATTTCTTTATCACGCCTTCTTCAATCTGCCGCACTCGTTCTGCCGAAATATTATATTTTGCTGCTAATTCATGCAGAGTTGCTTTGCTTTCCTTAAGCCAACGCGCTTCTAAAATTTCACGACTGCGCTGGTCTAATTTAGCTAAAACTTCAGCCAAACGCTCAGTTTTGATACTATTGAATTCTAGGTCTGCAAGCTCATCTACAGGATTTTGAGTATCAGCTTCTAAATAACACCCTGGGTTAAGCCGACCATCCTCAACTTCATCATCATTGTGACAATCAAAAGCAACATCATAGCTATTCATTCTTGCCTCCATGGCACGAACTTCCTTAGGTTCAACTTTTAATTCCTGGGCAATATGCGATATCTCTTCGTTACTAAACCAATTTAATTTCTTGGTGGCGCGACGTAGATTAAAAAATAATTTTCGTTGCGCTTTTGTGGTAGCAATTTTTACAATCCGCCAATTACGCAAAACAAATTCATGAATTTCAGCTTTAATCCAATGAACTGCAAATGATACCAACCGCACTCCCATCTTAGGATCGAATCGTTTAACCGCTTTCATTAAACCGATACTACCTTCTTGAATTAAATCAGCTTTAGACAAGCCATAACCAAGATAGTTCTTAGCAACATGAACCACAAAACGAAGATGAGATAAAACCAATTGACGCGCGGCATCTATATCACCATCGCGGTGAAATCTGGTAGCCAACTCTAACTCTTCAGTAGCAGTAAGAATTGGAATTTGATTGACCCAATAAATATACGCATCTATACTCCCTACCGACGGCGCAATGGCGAGTGTTTTAGAGTTATAATTTATGTTATTTAATGTTGTTTTTTTCATATATCACCAAAAAACATGACACAACTAGTCTAGCACTCTTATGAGCCAAGTGCTAAAAAATTTTCTTCCGCCAGATTGCCTCAAATTACACAAGAATAAAAAATAAAATGCTATTAAAATCAAATGAATAAGAAAATAACTGGGGCCAAATTCTATACTTGGAACAGCAACAACTTGTTGTTGGAAGCACAAATACAAACTAAAGCAAACAAAAATGCCTTCATCGGAGAACACAACAACCGTCTGAAAATAGCTATCACCGCAGCTCCAACCGATGGCAAAGCAAATGAACATCTAATAAAATTCCTTGCAAAATATTTTGGCGTATCGCAAAACCAAGTAAAAATCATCAAGGGACTCAGAAGCAAACTTAAATCAATTATGATCTCAAGCCCTAAGAAAAATATAGATAAATTTAGATCTAAACTTAATGGCCGGTAGCCGCAAGCTTTAGCTTGCGTTGCTAGAAAACGCAAGCTAAAGCTTGCGGCTACCTTAAAACTTTTGTTGCAATTTTCTAAATAATCAGTTGAAATACTCATTATCCTATATCATATCAATACCATTTTAGGGAGAAAACTATGAGCGAAAATATTACAATTATCACCGATGATTCTTTTGATGCCGAAGTAATTCAATCCACCATTCCGGTTTTAGTAGATTTTTGGGCAGAATGGTGCGGGCCATGCAAAATGATAGCACCAACTGTAGAAATCGTTGCTAAAGAGTTTGCTGGAAAGATAAAAGTTACTAAATTAAATGTTGATGAAAATAACAAAATAGCGACCTCTTACAATATTAGGGGTATTCCAACCTTAATGTTTTTTAAAAACGGCAAAATTGTAGCATCCAAAACCGGCGCTTTAACTAAAACTCAGTTAGTTGACTTTATTAATGCTAATTTGCAATAATCATCCTAGACGCAGCGAAGAATACCCCAGCACTTGTCACCCTCGCGCTTCGACGCGAGGGTCAATTATGTATAGATCCTCGGGTCAAGCCCGAGGATGACATTCTTCCTCCGAGGATAACATGCAAGTAAAACCCAAGGACGCTTAACACGAACAATGATATTTTAACTTAGCCAGAAGCTTTGCTGTCACACAAAAATAAAAACCTTGACGCAATCAAAATCGACACTATAATCTGTCATGATCCGCTGTCGTTAGATTACTAACCGGTATATTGAGTTTGACGATTTAGAATTCCATTCGTTGATTTTCTACAGCTTCCGGACTATTTAATTATTTTATAAATCCATTTTTAATCAAAATCAAATAAAAAATATGCAAGAAAAAAACTCTACACTCTCTTCAAATAACATTGGCAACTCTATTAATCCTGAAGAATCATCTGTATCACCAACTGCAAATACATCTGCATCTGAAGGCGAAACTCCAATACTTAGTCGCAGCATTAAAACAAAATTCGACGAAAACAAAAAGAAAACTGTGCTTGAAATTAAAATTACCAGCTTAACTGAGCTTAAAACTAAAACTCCAAATGAATTAATGGATTTAGCACAAGGACTTGGCGTAGAACACATCACTCGCATGCGTAAACAAGATATGATTTTTGCGATTTTAAAAGCGCATGCGCAAAATAATAAGGATATTTATGGCGACGGCGTATTAGAAATTTTACCTGATGGTTTCGGATTTTTACGCTCTTCTGATAGTTCATACCTAGCTGGCCCCGATGATATTTACGTATCACCCAGCCAAATTCGACGCTTCAACCTAAGAACTGGTGATAGCGTTTTAGGTAAAATTCGTCCTCCAAAAGATAGTGAACGCTACTTTGCTCTACTGCAGGTAGATAAAATTAATTTTGATTCGCCAGAAAACACTACTCACAAGATTCTATTTGAAAACTTAACCCCTTTATTTGCTAACAAACGTATTAAAATGGAACGCGGTAATGGCTGCTCGGAAGATATTACTGCTAGAATCATTGATCTGGTAGCACCAATTGGAAAAGGTCAGCGTGGTTTGATCGTATCACCACCAAAAGCTGGTAAAACGATTATGCTTCAACATATGGCGCACTCGATTACGGCTAATCACCCTGAGTGCTATCTAATAGTGTTATTGATTGACGAACGCCCAGAAGAAGTTACCGATATGTCGCGCTCAGTCAAAGGTGAAGTTGTTGCTAGCACTTTTGACGAACCAGCAACCAGGCACATCCAAGTAGCAGAAATGGTATTGGAAAAAGCCAAGCGTTTAGTTGAACACAAAAAAGATGTAGTGATCTTATTAGACTCAATAACTCGTCTTGCTCGCGCTTATAACACTGTAAGCCCAGCTTCTGGAAAAGTATTAACTGGTGGAGTAGATGCAAGTGCGCTACAACGCCCAAAAAGATTTTTTGGTGCGGCACGTAATATCGAAGAAGGCGGCAGTTTAACTATCATCGCTACTGCATTAGTAGACACTGGCTCTAAAATGGATGAAGTTATCTATGAAGAATTTAAGGGCACTGGTAACATGGAAATTCATTTAGACCGAAGCATAGCAGAAAAACGAGTTTTCCCAGCAATTGACATCAATCGCTCCGGCACACGCCGTGAAGAACTTACAGTTCCTGCAGATGAACTTCAAAAAATGTGGATTTTACGTAAAATCCTTCATCCAATGGAAGAAGTTGCAGCAACCGAATTCCTCATCGATCGTCTGAGGACAACCAAAACCAATGAGGATTTCTTTGAAGCCATGAAGAAATCTATTAAATAACGGTAGCCGCAGGCTTCAGCCTGCGCTTTCTAACAACGCAGACTAAAGTCTGCGGCTACCATATGCAGCTACTTATTACAGATAATAAATTTAGGATATAAATAGATGTGTGGCATTGTTAGTGCAATCTCAGAACGCAACATTACGACTATTTTAGTTGAGTGTTTAAAACGCCTTGAATACCGTGGCTACGATTCTGCTGGCATCGCAATCATAAATAACAAACATAATCTAAAATGTATTCGCACAGTTGGCAAAATAGAAACTTTAGCAAACAAATTAAAAACTACTCCACTTACTGGACATATTGGCATCGCACATACCCGCTGGGCCACCCATGGTGCTCCTACAGAATATAATGCTCATCCACATACCTCTAATAATTCTATTGCCTTAATTCATAATGGCATAATTGAAAACTACGAAAAAATTCGTGATAAACTCATTAAAAAAGGATTCAAATTTAAAAGTGATACCGATACTGAGGTTATTGCACATCTAATTTATAGCTACTTAAAAAACCACGATAATTTTCTTACCGCGGTTTATAAAACAACCAAAGAATTAACTGGTGCTTTTGCTTTAGCTATAATCAACACCGCTGAACCAGATAAAATAATCGCAGTCCGCTCTGGCAGCCCTGTGGTAATTGGCCTAGGTATAAATGAAAATTTTATTGCTTCTGATGCTGTGGCATTATTGCCAGTAACCAACAATTTTATTTATCTAGAAGAGGGAGATATCGCAGTAATTGAACAAGATAAATTTCAAATTTATAACTCAAATCTCCGTCTCGTAAAACGCTCTATAAAAACTTCTGAGATTTCATCTGATAATATTGATCGGGGCAACTACCGTCACTTCATGCAAAAAGAAATTTTTGAACAACCCCGGGCCCTTGCTGATACTTTAGAAGAACGCCTCCTCCAAAATGAAATCCCGGCAGAGATTTTTGGCAACAATGCAAAAAAAATATTCAGTAAAACAAAAAGATTGCAAATAGTAGCATGTGGTTCAAGTTTTCATGCAGCTCTTGCAGGAAAATACTGGTTTGAAAAATATACTGGCATAACTTGTAATGTAGAAATAGCTAGTGAGTTTCGCTACCGACAGACGGTAGTAGAGCCAGGAACTATATTCATTACCATCTCACAATCTGGTGAAACCGCAGACACTCTTGCGGCATTATATAAAGCCAAAAAACTCCCATTTATATCAACTCTGACTATTTGCAATGCTCCTGAAAGTTCTCTAGTAAGAGAATCCGATTTAGTTTTTATGACTAGAGCTGGTGTAGAAATAGGCGTTGCAACAACAAAAGCCTTTACCACTCAATTAGCCGCTCTTTTGATGCTAGCAATTTCTCTTGGAAAATTTCAAGGATTGAGTTCAAAAATTACCCAATACTTAATTAAACAGTTAAAACATTTGCCATTTTTGGCTGAACAAACTTTAAAGTTAGACCATGAAATCAGCAAAATAGCTGAACTGCTTGAGAGCAGCCCCAGCGCTTTTTTCCTGGGTCGCGGCATTAGTTATCCAATTTCTATGGAAGGCGCATTAAAACTAAAAGAGATTTCCTATATTCATGCTGAAAGTTATCCTGCTGGAGAACTAAAGCATGGCGCACTAGCTTTAATTGATCATGGAACCCCAGTGATAGTAGTTGCTCCAAACGATAAGTTACATGAAAAATTAAAATCAAATCTACAAGAAGTTCAGGCCAGAGGCGGTAAATTAATTATCTTTACCGATAAATCCTTGCATTGTAAAAGTCATCCAAACTGGCGTGTATGTCAAATGCCAAAAATTGCTGCAGAAATCTCTCCCATAATCTATACTATCGCATTACAATTACTCGCATATCATGTAGCTTTGCTCAAAGGAACAGATATCGATCAACCAAGAAATTTAGCAAAGTCAGTAACGGTGGAATAAAAAATGCGTAAATGGCTATCATCTTTAGGCTATACCTTAGCAGCTTTAGCTGCTATGTTTTTATTGCTACCGATGCTAATGGGGATACTTGCAGAAAATAAATGTAACCAAATGGTAGATTTATTTAATAACACTACACCATTTAACTTAAAAATAACTGACTACCAACGCGGTTGGTTTAGCGCCAAGGCAATCGCACAAATATCGCTAAATAAATCAGATACACCGAACCAATTACATCAACTTACAATCAATGCCAATATCATTCACGGCCCACTACTCATTGACTGGACACGCTTTCAATTCATACAAGCTGTGATTAACGCCAATATTAATTTAAACTCAACTCAAAACAACTTATTAAAACGCGCTTTTGATGCTGGACCAATTGCGACTACAGAAATCAAATTTAGGTTAAGCGGCGACACCGCATTCACCCTTGAAAGTCCTCCACTAGCTTATCAAGACCAAGAAAGCAATTTTTATTGGCAAGGATTAAAAATTAATACCGATCTATCCCCTCTATATAACCAATTACAATCAAAAATAGAATTTTCCGGTATCGATATAGGTAATAAAAATTACAACCTCCATCTCGGCAAAATGATTAGCACCTATCAAGGAAGTAAAACATCTAGCAGTTTGTGGATTGGTGAACGTAACCTACAACTAGATTCATTCGCTACTAAAAATGACAACAATCGCATTATTTCATTGGGTGGATTAAATTTACACAGTCTGATAACCAGTGATCAAAAAAATTCGGTTAATGTTGCGGCTACCTTGAGCGTAGACAATCTAAACATCAATGGCGCTACCTACAATCAAAATAAACTTGATTTTGAGATTAACAAATTAGATCAATCTACTCTTGCTAAATTACAGCAACAGTTGATCTCTAGTAAAAATATATTCCCTTTACAAACAAATATCGGGATTGATACAGCATTGTCAATTCTGAATAATGGCAGTGAAATCAACATAAAACAACTTAACACCGACACTCCTTGGGGCAAATTATTATCTATCATTAAAATAACATTTGCTGACCAACCAAATAATAATCTTCTAGCAACAATAATAAGCAGCACCATCAATACCAATATAAGTGCCGAAAAGGGCTTGGCATTACATCTATTAGAAAAGTTTTATCAGATTATGCCATCACAAAATCAACCAAATAACTCAGCTAAACAAGCTGAAGCATTGCTAAATGACTGGCAACAATCGGGAAAAATCACAACTTCTGAACTAGATAATTATTTGCATATAATAGTTGATTATAAAAATGGTCGATTATCAATCAACAATAAACACTTAACTCTTACCACCAAACCATGATTCGAGATTACGCTAGGCGCAACTCTGCTCGTAAAAAATCCAAAAAAAAATCGAGCCGAGCATGGTTAATAATTTTACTTTTACTCATTGCTCTTGTTACTGGTTTTATTAATCTACCCAAATATAAATATTTTTTTCTTAATTTGACTAAAAATGTTCTTTCAAAAAATATAAGTGGTGTGCCCCCCGTTAATTTAGATAAAAAAACCACCTCCCCTAATCAACAACCGCCGACTGAAACCGCAATAAAAACAATTGCAACACCTAAATTCGTTTTTTATAACATTTTGCCTGCTAAAAAAACCTCCGGTATAAAAACAGAATATGAATTAGAAATTGCAGCAGCAAAAGACTTTGCCGCCGCTGATCGCTTAAAAGCAGAGTTAGCTCTATTAGGCTTTACAGCTAGCATTACACCAATACACAAGCATGGCACCCAAGAATATCTCGTAAGTATTGGTCCTTATGATAATAAAGATGGCGCAAATATTGACCAGCAAAAACTAAAACAAAATAAAATTAAAAGTTCGTTGAAAAAGATGCGCTAGGGTTCTTCTCAGCTTACCATACAAGATCCTCGGGTCTTTGCCCGAGGATGGCACTCTTTTTTTGCAACCTTTTAATTCCTGCCAAAATTCCCGCTAACAAACTTCCAATTAACAATCTGCCAAAAAGCTTCGAGATATTTAGCACGGGCGTTACGATAATCGATATAATATGCATGTTCCCATACATCACAAGTCAAAAGTGGTATTTGCCCAGTCGTTATAGGATTAGCAGCATTACTAGTTGTTACAATTACTAAACCAGTTGCATCTTTTACTAACCAAACCCAACCCGAACCAAACAAACCAAGAGCAGCTTTAGTAAAAGCTTCTTTAAATTTTTCAAAACCACCAAAAGATGCATTAATTGCCGCAGTTAACTCTCCTGATAATGTTTTATCTTTAGAAGAGTCCTGTAAACATTCCCAATAAAAACTATGATTCCACACTTGAGCTGCATTATTAAAAATAGTTCCAGTCGCACTTTTCACAATATCAACCAAAGTTTTTTGTGCAAAATCTGTTCCAATAATCAATTGATTAAGATTATTGACATATGTTTGATGATGACGACCGTAATGAAATTCTATGGTCTCTTCGGAAATATGTGGAACTAATGCTTTTTTGTCAAAAGGCAAAGCTGGTAATTCAAATGACATATAAATCCTCCGTTTTATTCTGGAAATAGTGAACTAACTGAACGCTTGTTATCAACACGACGAATTGTTTCAGCTAAAATCGCGCTAATACTCAACTGCCGAATTTTTTTGCAATTCTCAGCTTCTGAACTAAGAGGTATAGTATCGGTCACTACCACCTCTGTGATCTCCGATTTTTCTATATTATCAATTGCATTACAAGACAGAACTGGATGAGTGCCATAAACAGTTACTGATCGCGCCCCTTTCTTTTTTAAAGCAGCGGCTGCATGACAAATAGTGCCAGCAGTATCAATTATATCGTCTACAATAACACAATCGCGTCCCTCAATATCACCAATAATATGCATAATTTCTACTTGATTCCTTTTTTGCCTTCTTTTATCAATAATCGCCAAATCTGAATCATTTAATCTTTTAGCTACAGCACGAGCACGCACCACTCCTCCAACATCTGGCGATACAATAACCATATTTTCAAATTTCTTCTTTTCAATATCCTCAAACATTACTGGAGTCCCATAAACATTATCAACTGGAATATAAAAAAATCCTTGGATCTGATCAGCATGTAAATCTATAGTAATCACCCGAGTAATCCCCGATGCTGCCATAATATCAGCTACAACTTTAGCACTAATTGGCACCCTTGATGAACGCACTCTTCGATCTTGCCTGGCATAACCAAAATATGGCACTACTGCGGTAATACTACTGGCAGAAGCACGACGCATTGCATCAGCCATGATAACTAATTCCATTAGATTATTGTTGGTTGGAGCTGAGGTGGGTTGAATAATAAAAATATCTTGACCACGCACGTTTTCCATAACCTCTACCATGGTTTCACCATCACTGAAACTACCAACAACAGCTTTTCCAAGAGTGGTTTGCAGGTGATCAGCGACCTTATTTGATAATGGAACGTTGGCATTTCCGGTAAATAGTTTCATATTTTTTTGGTTACTCCAGTATGTATTAGTTGGCTTATTTTATACTTACATCCTTCGTGTCATCCTCCTCGGGTCCTTGCCCGAGGATGACAAGTTTTTTGTCATCACCATTCATTCTTTGGCTGGGGCGCTAGGATTATTCGCGACATCCTGTCGCTCACCCTTCGGGCCACTCGCTTTGCTCGTGTTCAAATTTGACACATCCGTGTCAAATTTGTCGAACCAGGTTCGAATCCTGGATATTAATTCTCCATATCCTATTTATCATACACTCATATCACCATTCCTTCTTTGGCTGGGGCGCTAGGATTCGAACCTAGGAATGCTGGAATCAAAATCCAGTGCCTTACCGACTTGGCGACGCCCCAAAAAAAGTAATTTCAATAATAAATGAAAATCAAAGTGGGTCAAGTTTTAAAATAAATTGTCATCCTCGGACAAGCGAAGCGCAGATCCGAGGACCCCAGCTCCGTTAGGAGCTAAATTTATGTTAGCCCAACCAAAGGTTCGCGTTGTTTGCAAACCGCAGGGTTGGGTATAGTTATAAAAATCGTTAAAGCTCCGCAGGAGCGAAATAAAAGTTTACGCCCTAAGGTAAACTAACAAAACCGAAATAGCAGCCGGCGTAACTCCAGAGATGCGCGAAGCCTGTCCTACAGTAATCGGTCGCTGCCTACTAAGCTTTTGCAAAACTTCATTTGATAATCCCTTCACTAAGTTATAATCAAAGTCCTGTGGAATCTTAGTTTCTTCATGCCGCTTCTGCCGCTCGATTTCAAGCAATTGCCTATCAATATAACCAGAATACTTCATTTGAATTTCTATTTGCTCAAAAACATCTATAGAAACACCATCTGAAGTTATGCAACCATGTTCTACCATCTGCATATAACTAACGTCTG
>MGXJ01000032.1:15940-17972 GCA_001801345.1 Gammaproteobacteria bacterium RBG_16_37_9
TAATTCTAAAGCTCTGCATTCTCTCTCGTATGCTTGTTTAGTTAGCTTCTTAAAAGCTTCGCCCTCTTGGGTATCAGGACGCACCCAAATGCTATGTAATCTATTTTTTTCACTTTCAATTGCACTCTGTTTAACCAAAAACGCTTGGTAGCGCCTGTCATCAACACAACCAAGCTTATAACCGATAGCAGTCAAGCGTAAATCAGCATTATCTTCGCGTAACATCAAACGATATTCTGCTCTACTAGTAAACATTCGATAAGGCTCAGTTGTCCCCAGCGTTAATAGATCATCTATCATAACCCCAATGTAGGCTTCATTACGCCGCGGATACCAAGGGTCCATACCGCGCAAGCTTAGAACAGCATTAACGCCTGCGATCAACCCCTGAGCCGCGGCTTCTTCATAGCCAGTAGTGCCATTAATTTGCCCCGCAAAAAACAAACCATCTATAGCTTTGGTCTCAAGACTGGATTTCAAATCACGTGGATCAAAAAAATCATATTCGATCGCATAACCTGGACTAAGCAAATCTGCATTTTCTAGACCCTTCATACTACGCACTAAATCTAGTTGAACATCAAAAGGCAAACTAGTCGAAATTCCATTAGGGTATACTTCATTGGTAGTTAACCCCTCAGGTTCGAGAAAAACTTGGTGTGAAGCACGCTCAGAAAAACGGATAATTTTATCCTCGATTGATGGACAATATCGCGGCCCTGTCCCCTCAATTACTCCAGTAAAAAGAGGGGATCTATCTAAATTTTCACGTATTATTGCATGTGTATGTTCGTTAGTGTGAGTGATAAAACAACTAACCTGTGCTGGATGATTTTCAACTTTTCCCAAAAATGAAAATACTGGTAGCGGTGTATCACTGCACTGCTGAGTTAGTAAAGAACAATCAATAGTATTGCCTGCTATGCGTGGCGGTGTTCCGGTTTTAAGTCTGCCGCTATTTAATCCAAGTGATTGTAAAAAATTAGCCAAAGAAATCGATGCAGGATCGCAAGCTCGCCCACCATGAAAACTATCCAAACCAATATGAATTTTACCATTTAGAAAAGTGCCAACAGCCAGCACAACCGCCTTGGCTTTAAATTCTAAACCAAGATCGGTAATGACACCTAGAACTTGATTATTTCTAATCATCAACTGATCAACCACCTGCGGCAAAATCAAAAGATTACTCTGCTCTTTAAGAAGACGACGAATTGTCTTCTTATAAAGAATTCGATCGACTTGTGCTCGTGTAGCGCGAACAGCGGGACCCTTACTCGCATTCAAAATACGAAGCTGTATTCCTGAATAATCGGCAGCAATACCCATTATTCCACCAAGAGCGTCGATTTCTTTGACCAGATGTCCTTTACCAATACCACCTATTGATGGGTTACAAGACATTTGGCCAATAGTCTCAATGTTATGAGTAAGCAATAATGTTTTTGCCCCCATGCGCGCAGCAGCATGAGCAGCCTCAACCCCAGCGTGCCCACCACCAACAACAATAATGTCGAAATCATTTTGCAAAACACTATCCCCTAAGCCCAAATCTAGCAGTAAAAACCTACTGCGAAAAGTTATTTTTAATGCAATTGCAGTATCTTTTCGCTTTGTGTATAATTCTCTTCTACAAATGGAATAATGGGAGTCAAGCCTTGACCCCCACAAGGTAGGTAAACTATGCCTGATATTAGCAATAAAGGTTCTCATGAGTTTTGGCGAGAATATCCAGATCCTGCAGTTTATAAAGCAATTTCTTTTATGGAAGGGGTTGAGAATTGGACGCTCGATGGAAACCCAGAAGTAGAAAAAACAATGACCGATCTTGGATCTACTCTCGATAATATCGGCAATATAGATCTTCAAGAAGAAAGTCAATTTATAAAAATATCATCTTATATAAAAACCGGCCGTGCTCTGCGACTGTTGCAATGCATAGATGCTGCCCATCCCGGCGCCGCATCAAAAATACTTATGTATGCAGAAGCTAATGCAACAGATACAGATATTACTTCTGAACTATTCCTAC
>MGXJ01000032.1:18016-28380 GCA_001801345.1 Gammaproteobacteria bacterium RBG_16_37_9
TTTGACTACTGTGTTAAAAATTACAGGAGATAATAAACATGCTTAACATAATAAAAAAAGCTGCTTTAATCATCCTGTTTATCCCAAATATTATACTGGCGGCAACCTGTGCTGAAAATGACACCGATTGCAAAACCACTCAATTACAATTACAAGCCTTGCAAAAAGCAGGAATAAAGCCTACAACAATCCCCACAGCACCCGGAACTCCAGCATCAGATAACAAGAAAAAAAATAGCCGCAATCAAATAATTGAACCACAACCATTTAACATCCCATTACCAATGTCCTATCAACCAAAAAAAACTGAAGACTCCACAGGTGGCGAGAATCAAGATACAATAACTAAACCACCTCAAACAAAGCCCAAACCAATATTTAATATATTTACTCCAAATGCAAACACTGACGATCAAAACCAAAAAGAGCAAGACTTTGTTTTTCAACCACCAAAATCACCATTACAACCACAACCGGTAACTCAACAACCAACTGGAATACAATATCAATAGTTAAAAATAAAAAAGGAATATCTATGAAGAAAAATATCAAATTAAAATCAATATTAGTTGCAGTGAGTTTTATGTTATTGCAAACTCAAGTATCTGCAGATCCCATAGTAGATGCAATCACAACACTAAATACCGACGTTATCGATGCCTTAAATGGTGGCAATAACACTAGCATGTCAAATCAGATAGATGGCCTAAAAACTCAGATGACTACTTTGTCAGATAATACTTTTAAGGGCGTATTCGACAGCAACGGTAATTTAACTAAACCAGCCACAATCAATATTCAATTCGATTACTATATAAAAAATTTATACGGGGAACCTTATACCACTAAATTTTTTAGATTTTTTCCCAAAATAGACTTTTCAAAAAAAAATATGGAGATTGATGGAGCTGTTCAAAAACTTTTGTCCCAAGATATTGGTTATAACACGCAAAAAGATCTTGAAAAAAAATCTAATGACAGCAACAAACTACTTGCTCAACCAATTGAAACAAACAGCAATAATATTGACGAAGCATCTTTAGCTATAAATCCAAAAGATAAAACCATAACTCCATACGGAAGTCTTGACGATCAAGCTCCGCTTGCTAGCAATGCTCCTAGCGTTACTGATTTAATTGGCTCAGATAGCTATACCGATGACGCAACAAAAAATAAAGCCAAATTATTTATTAGCTATCTACTGCAAGCATCTCCAGCACCAAAATCCATTTATATTCCAGATAGAACAGAAGCAGTTAATAATCAGGTATCCATCTACTTACCTTATGCTAGCGGTGACCAGCCCTACACAACGATATCTGGTATATCTACGAAAGCTGGAACTGGAGCACCACAGGCGGATGGTTCGTCCCCAACTGAAAGCGAATACGATAGCATGTTGAAATATCTCAAGAGTAATGCTAATTATTATCAAAAATACAAAATGAAGACTCGTGCTGCTAATACTCTGCGATCTATTTATCTTGAAACCATACTTCGCCTTTATCAAGAAAGAACAAAAACTACTGAGACAGGCAGCCAGAGTTTAGTAGAAAAAGAAAAAGCAGCGGCTTTTGAGGGTCTCGATAAAAAATATTACGATGACTTAAAAGACAAATCAGTAGCGGACGTAAACTTGGAAACACTACGCGCCATTAATAAACTGGCTTATTTCGTTTATAAACTCCATGAAGATAATGAACGCTCTACCCTGCTTCTAGCAGTCAGCGGACTGCAGATGACTGGTCAGAGTATACAAGACGAAACACTATACATCAAACCACTCGGAACGCTCATTAAAAACAAATGTTGGAACCCAGCAGACGATACCATTAGAAGTGTATGTGATAATCCGATGGCATCATCAGCATCATCAATGCAACCGTCACCATAAGAACAGCAGATTAGATTATCCCTTCGATAGTGCGAAGATAATCTTTTACTCCGCTTTTAATGTCACGGAAACTAACATCACAGCCAATACCGCGCAAGGCGCTTAAATCTGCCTGGGTAAAGCTTTGGTAGTAGCCAACTAACTGTTCTGGAAATGGAATATACTCTATGTTGCCGCGTCCGTGATGAGTTAATATCTGGCGACCCACAGCATTAAAACTTTCAGCCTTACCAGTGCCTACATTATAAATACCACTGCATCCATGCTTTTGCCAAAACCATAAATTAACATTAACGATATCTTCTACAAAAACAAAATCGCGTAATTGCTCACCATCAGCATAACCATCACTACCAGAAAATAATTTTATTTTGCCATCGCGTATAATCTGTTGGTTAAAATGCCAAATCACGCTTGCCATTTTACCCTTGTGCTGCTCGCGTGGTCCGTAAACATTAAAATAACGTAAACCCACAATTTGACTTTTGGAATTTGGCAAAAATCTTTGGACATACTGATCAAATAATAATTTAGTATATCCATAAACATTAAGAGGCTGTTCATTTTCTGATCGCTCTTGAAAGTTCTTACCACTACCATAAACTGCAGCACTTGAAGCATAAATAAACGGGATGTTTTTATCTAAACAATAATGCAGCAGGGCTTTACTGTAGTCATAATTGTTGTGCATCATATAAACACCATTCCACTGCGTAGTATCACTACATGCGCCCTGGTGAAATATAGCTTCAATCTTTTCGCCAAAAGAATCTTCTCGCTTGATTCGAGTCAAAAACTCTTCTTTATCTTGATAATCTAGAATTTTACAATCAACTATGTTTTTAAACTTAGTGCCATCGGTTAAGTCATCCACTACTAAAATATTATTGCATCCCATTTTATTTAAACCATGGACAAGATTGCTGCCTATAAATCCGGCACCACCGGTTACTATTATCATTTAACCCCTCTGTTTTTTAATTTTTTCAAATGTAGAGCTCGTAGAAAAACCCTCTTCAAATGGAATTGTCATCACTTCTCCACCACAACCTAAAACATGTTCAGATCCTGCAATTGCCCGCCCTTCCCAATCGCCGCCTTTAACTAAAACATCAGGAGACACTGCTTGAATCAAACGTTCCGGTGTATCCTCAGAAAATGGAACCACCCAATCTACCGCACCAAGTGCAGCTAAAACCAACATTCGATCTCGCACTTTATTAATTGGTCGCCCAACGCCTTTTAATCTTGCCACAGAGTGATCATCATTTACAGCTACAATTAATCTATGGCCAAGAGCTTTGGCTTTTTCTAAATAAATGACATGACCTGAATGCAAAACATCAAAACACCCATTAGTCATTATTATTTTTTCGCCGTGAGCACGAGCATCTTGAACTTGTTGCAACAAATGTTCTTCATCTAAAACAGAAGCCAAAGAACTTTGCTGACGCGACTGCATTGCTCGCCTAAGTTCCGAAATTGATACAGTAGCTGCACCTAGTTTTTTCACTACTTCCCCTGCTGCGGCATTAGCAAATACTATTGCCGCTGGCAAATCCTCACCGGCTGCTATAGCAGCGCCTAATGTAGCAATGACAGTATCACCAGCCCCTGTAACGTCATAAACCTCCTGGGCTTCTGTAGGTAGGTGCACAACTGAATTGTCTTCACAAATTAAACTCATGCCATGCGCACCACGGGTGATTAAAATTGCCTGGAATTCATACTGGCTTAATAGTTGCCTTGCCTTAGATTCTATTTCACTCTCATCACAACATGGACCAACCACAGCTTCAAATTCAGTCATATTTGGCGTAATTATTGTAGCACCACGATAAATACTAAAATCACGACCTTTGGGATCCACCAAAACCGGTTTATTCATTTTGCGGGCAAGCTCAATCAATCTTGCACTATGACGTAAAGTTCCTTTGCCATAATCAGAAAGAATCACTAAATCACTATTAGTTAACTGAGCAATATAAGCGGTAAAAAATGGTTCTTCGTTCCAATCCTTGAAATACTCTTCAAAATCCAAACGAATCAATTGTTGGCTATGACCAATAACACGTAGTTTGCTAATAGTAGGAATACCTGTAACGCGTAATAGACAGTGAGCTATTTGCTCCCGTTCTAAATTTTTTTCAATAATTGCGGCAGCTTCATCATTGCCAACTAAACCTAGAAGCTTAGCAGATCCTCCTAACGAATTAATATTAAGAGCCACATTACCAGCACCACCAACTCGATCTTCAATCTGACGAATATTTACTACCTGCACTGGTGCTTCAGGAGAAATGCGAGAAACATCTCCTTGCCAATACCGGTCAAGCATCACATCTCCAACCACGAGAATTTTTGCTTTTTCAAACTGCGGTATTTTTATTTTCATAATTTATAGTCGCTCTCATGCTTTAATAACCACTCTTTAATTTTAATAGCTCCACTATTAACATTGCCACAATATCCCCCTAAACCATTTGCCGCAACTACCCGATGGCAAGGGATAATAATTGGTATGGGATTACGACGACAAGCATTACCAATTACTCGTGGACTTGTGCCGATTTTTTGAGCCAGTTCACCATAAGTTATAGTTTTACCACAAGGTATTTTTTGCAATGCCTTCCAGATTTTTATTTGCAATACTGTGCCACTTAGATTCATTACTAATTTAAATTGCAACCTGGGATTACAAAAATATTTTTTTATTTTAGATACAATTTGGCGAGTGACAAGATTTTTTGGAGAAATTAAACGCGCTTTGGTTGACAGATAAACAATTTTTGCAATTTGATTATTTGCAATTATTATTCCCAACTTACCCACGCAACTATTGATTACACAACTATATTTATGCGCTATCTGTTGTTGTCGCTGGTGCTGCAGTTTGTTCTTTGTCATTTTTTTGCACTATCTTTTCACGAATACGTGCCTTACGACCAGAAAGCTCACGAAGATGATACAATTTAGCTTTGCGCACATCACCACGACGCTTAAGCTGAACACTTTCAATTTGTGGACTGTAAGTTTGAAATACTCTTTCTACTCCTTCGTCGTGAGAAATTTTACGAACAGTAAAAGAAGAGTTAATTCCACGATTCTTTTTTGCAATAACGATACCTTCATAAGCTTGTAAACGCTCACGATCTCCCTCTTTGATCTTAACTTTAACGACAATTGTATCCCCGGTAGAAAAACTGGAAACTTTTTTGCCCTTGATCTGTTCTTGTTCAAGTTGCTTAATTATATGTTGCATAAAAACACCTCAAAATCACTCTATATTTTCAATAAATTCATTTAATAACATTCTATCTGCTGCTGTCAACTCGATTTTTTCTAATAAATCTGGTCGCCTCAGCCAAGTGCGCCCTAAAGCTTCCTTTCTACGCCAACAAGTTATTTCAGCATGATTACCGCCTAACAACACCTTAGGAACAACATGTCCATCTATAACTTCTGGCCTAGTATAATGAGGATAATCAAGCAGTCCAGTAAAACTAGAAAAAGAATCCTGTTTAACGGAATCAGCGTCCCCAACTACCCCAGGAAGCTGCCTGGCAACAGCATCAATAACAACCATACCAGCTAATTCACCACCACTTAAAACATAATCACCAATAGATATCTCGATCCCGGGCTCAATCTTAGTTAAACGCTCATCAATTCCTTCATAACGACCAGCCACTAAAATCAAATTTTTTTGGGAAGCTAGTTCTATAACCAATTCTTGATTCAATAATTTGCCTTGTGGAGTTAAATAAACTACCAAGGCCGGATCACTATTTGCCTGGTGCGCCGCCTGAATTGCGGCCTGCAAAGGCTTAACCAACATAACCATTCCTGAACCACCACCATAAGGGCTATCATCAACTTTATGATAGTTATCTTCAGTGTAATCGCGAGGGTTCCAAAATTTTAATGAGATCAATTCATTTTCTTTTGCACGCCCAATAATACCGTAATCTATTGCGGTAAACATTTCTGGAAAAAGCGTGATGATGTTAAATTTCATTTGTAATTCTAAAGTTGAAAATTATATTACACTTCTGTCATTCTCGGGCGAAGACCCGAGAATCTAGCATAGTGTTTCGAGATCCTCGGATCTGCGCTTCGCTTGTCCGAGGATGACATCTCTTTTCCCCTAGCTACGTTTGGGATGACACTATAAAAAATCCTGTTCCCAGTCTACCTGTATGATTTTATTAACTAAATCTATATCGAGAATAACGTTTGAAGTATAAGGAATTAAACGCTTCCGCTCACCCATAACAACTAAAACATCATTTGATCCAGTAGCTATAAGACTTCGCACCGCTCCTAAATTTATCTTTTCTTTATTGATCACTTCCAAACCTATAAGATCGTCCCAATAATATTCCTGCTTCTGTAACTTAGGTAGCTGTTCTCGCAGAACGCCTATATTGATATTGGTAAGATGAGCCGCGTCTTCAGGTGAATTATAGCTTGGTAACTTTACGATAATATTGCTGACACGCTGCTTGCTATCTTCAAAACAAACCTCTTCCCATACCTTATTTTTTTGGATCAACCAAGGCTTAAATTTAAGAATATTCTCTTTGGGGGTAGTAAAAGAAATTACCTTAATCCAACCTAAAATACCAAACGTCTTACCGAAACGGCCTATTACCACAGGGCTAGCGGAAGTCATAAATTATTTGGATTCTTCTGCTACTTTTTCTTCTTTAACTTCTGTATTTTCAGTAGCTACTTCAGTTTTAACCGCAGCTTTTTCTTTTTGGCGAGTTTTACGAGTAGCTTTTTTTGTCGCTCTTTTTTCAAGAATTTCTGGTTTATCAAGTTCACAGAGTAAATTTTTCACTCTATCTGACGGCTGGGCGCCTTTGCTAATCCAATGAGCCACACGCTCTTTATCGAGCTCTAGTCTCTTTTCGCCACCAGTTGCGATAGGATTAAAATAACCCACGCGCTCAAGATAATTGCCATCGCGAGACGCACGACGATCTGCAACCACAATTTTATAAAATGGTCTTTTGTTGGTGCCACCACGAGATAAACGTATTACTACCATATTGATTCCTATAACCTGTCTTTATATTAGGGGGGCGATTGTACTTCAAAAATTTGCCTGGAGCAAATTTTAATTGCCGCAGGCAAGCCCCAAAGGGGCGCGAAGCATGGACAGCACAGCGTAAAAATTTGCCTGGAGCAAATTTTAATTGCCGCAGGCAAGCCCCAAAGGGGCGCGAAGCAGGGAGACAGCGCAGCGTAAAAATTTGCGTTTGAAAAGAGTAAAACACAATTAAAAAACGTATTAATTCAATTATAAAATTTGGGAAATGAGTAAAAAAATAGTAAAAACCGGATAAAATCGCAAAACGGCGACATAAAAAACTAAAAAATATTATGTTTGTGGCTTTTGCAAAAAATCATTTCTGAAAATCCGGATTGCGACGGCCCCAATATCCACCTTAAGTTTTCCTTAATGTATTATTTTTTAGTATGAGCTATATTTGAATTTGTAAGTATTATAAATATTAAGAACAATTTTTCTATTCAGTTTTATGATGGTTAAAAAATATCCAGAAGCTAATATGACTAAATTTAAAAGAATAACTTTAGTTAGTAGTTTTCTCGTCTCAATCTTATTATCACTATCGCCAGTAGCTTCTGGGGTTATGGTTAATCTCGATTTATATGGAAAAGGTAAATATACAGAAATAGATTTACCTTTTGAATACTATCAACACCAGGAAGGTGATGAATTAACCTTAATTCATCAAGGTGGATATAAAATCTATAACCTTAAAAGTGACAAAAATGCGGTGGCAGTAATTGGTCACCTTAGACCTTGCATTGCTATTGCTGTGACAGATGGGACGAGACTTATTGTTTTTCATAAACACTCTACTAATGCACTTAATCCTAAGATTGAAGGATCACTTGGACAAATTGTACTAACAAATTTGGATTTAAGTAATCCTGATCGCCTTCGAGCCAGAATTTACACGACATACGATGCAGTCGAATGGGAAAAAAGTCAGCGTTCAAAGATGCATAACGGCAAAGATCTTAGGGGGGCAATAAAAGATATTATTGATATGCTTGAAAGTATAAATATCCCAAGAAAATATGTTTATGCTACTTATTATAATCTTCGTGATGATCATGGTGAGTTGCGCTATGCTGACAAATCTCTTGGAAGATACGAGTTTTGCGAAGGTCATGTCGCTGTTCGGATGAATGATCCATATACTGATATTCCAAACCCAGGTCCAAATAAGGATTCTAAACAAATAAAATTTACATCTATTGATCCAATCGAAGCAGATGTTTTTGGATTTAAAGATACAGATGTAAAGGTAAGTGACTATCTATCTCATCTTCCAAAAGAAGTGCAGGTGCAACTCTTAAAAGATCAAGATCAAGGTCAAGATCCAAATACAGCGTCAATAGCATACAATGACATAATGCGATCAAGTATTAATCACCATAGAGGATACTATGGAAAAAAAATCCAAGAACAGGAAGACTATTTTTACCAAAAAGCATTTGGTCAACCAACACAGCAAGTCATGGACTCTGCCTTTGCACGTGCACCAGCATCAGCAGCGTATGGTCAGTTACCATTCTTTTTGTTAGTCATTTAGCGCTTATGTGACTAGGACTAATGTCGCAATCCAGTTTTTTAATCTTTTTGAAATTTTCAATCTGTTCTTTTTTACAAATTATCGTTAGAGATTCTTCTGGTTGTCGTCCATTTAAAAACAAAAACATACTGTCAGAAAAACTTGCTGGCGATAATAGTTCAACCTATGATGCTACCTCAGTAATAATGGGATAATGATTACCTTAGTGGATATACAAAACTAAAGCAGGTGCAACTCCAACATCGCTTTTTCAAAATTACCTGAAATTAATTCTGGAATAATTACCAAAGCTCGATCAATTGCCTCATGAATTTGTTTGGCTTCATATTTCCCGGGAGAACATAAAACATAATTACTTACATCTTCTTTGTGTTTTGGCTTACCAATACCAATTCGCATCCGCCAAAAATTATTATCGCCCAATTGATCAATAATATTCTGAACACCATTATGACTATTAGCGCCGCCGCCTTTTTTAAGACGCACTATACCGGGAAGAAAATCTAATTCATCGTGGATAATTAAAACGGACTCACAAGCGATTTTATAAAATTTTACGATCCTACCAACTGCATCACCACTTAAATTCATAAATGTTTCCGGCAGCAACAATTCACATTTATGATTAACAATATTTACACTACTCAAAAACCCTTTAAATTTTGATTCTAATTTAAAAGTACTATGATATTTTTCGGCCAACTTTTTAACCAGCCAAAATCCAACATTGTGCCTGGTATTTTCATACTGCAGGCCTGGATTGCCCAGGCCTATAATTAGTTTTATTCCGTCTTCCAAAGACTATACCCTTGGTAAAATGAATTTATGCATTGTCGCCTGCGCTCTTCGCGCTCCTCATTTACGTAAAAGTAAACTCCGGGCGCTCAGAGCTGGGCTTCGCGCCTAAATTCATTTTACCAAGGGTATTAGTTATGCAATTAAAATACCTTGGAAGAGCCTATTTGCGATTGGCATGCACTTTTACTTACCTTTCTTTTCGGCTGGAGCTTTTTCTTTGCCTTTTTCTTTGCCTTTTTCTTTACCCTTACTTTCACCGCCTTCAGCTTTAGCCTCGCCTTCAGCACCCTCTTCTTTATCTTCATCACCAGCAACTGGAACAGCTGCCGCAACTGGAGCAGCTTCTTCTTCAACTACCGCTCGTGGAATATAAGCTGTAGCCACTGCCTTGTCTTCGCCATGTGCTAACAAGACGATTTCAATCTCGGTGGGTAATTTTAACTCTGATAAGTGAACAGCTTGATTAAGCTCAAGTTTTGAAAGATCAACTTCAATAAACTCTGGCAAATCTTTCGGCAAACATCGCACTTCTATATCGGCCATCAAGTGAGAAATCAAACCACCAGAAACCTTTACGCCTGGCGCAACATCACCACCAACAAAATGCAGTGGAATACGCATTGCAATTTTTTCTGTAGCGCTAATACGTTGTAAATCTAAATGTAAAATTCTTGGTTTGAAAGGATGGCGCTGTAAGTCTCTCAAAATCACCTGCTCTTTATTCCCACTAACATCTAAATCTAAAATCTGGGTATAAAAGGATTCTTTTGCCAATAACTGTAATAATGAACCATGATCGATTGCGATTGTTGCAGGTTCTTTACCAGCACCATAAACAATTCCAGGAACTTTATCTTCACGGCGTAGGCGGCGGCTCGCACCTTTGCCCATATCGCTACGTGCTACAGCATTAATAATAAAAACTTGTTTCATTTTAATCTCCTAAGTTAATAAACACCCAGTATCGCGACCAATACTGGAAAAATATGATTTTATGGTTTTGCCCAGAAATAAATCGCTAGGTTTGTCCCACATTT
>MGXJ01000032.1:28485-28708 GCA_001801345.1 Gammaproteobacteria bacterium RBG_16_37_9
GCTTGACCCGAGGATCAAGTCCGATGGTGACAGGTATATGTGCCAAAAAAAATAGCAACGAAGCTGCACTACAATCATAACCCCTTCCCCAAATTCACATAATCTCCTACTGCACATATACATGGATCATCGAAAACCATATTAACATACCCAAATTTTCGGTAAAAATGTTCAGCCCTTAGACCTGCATGCATTTTAATAATATTTCGTCCTTGATAACCAG
>MGXJ01000033.1:0-220 GCA_001801345.1 Gammaproteobacteria bacterium RBG_16_37_9
AGATATAGCATGTGCGAGAATGCTGATAGAAAACGGGGCAGATTTTTCATCACTGGAAGAAAAAGCGCGCCTCACAGGTAAATCACTGCCGCCTGAAATATTGGATGCTATAGAGGAAAAAAGGGTTGCTAATGAGGCGTAGGAACATGGTCCTAATATAAGTTGTACGGAGCTATTACTTCTCTGGGATTGAACGCGTTACGCTTTTGGCTGCACAATT
>MGXJ01000033.1:291-594 GCA_001801345.1 Gammaproteobacteria bacterium RBG_16_37_9
CTCCCTATTCTCTCTCCTAAGATTTAGCAAAAATTACAAATATAGTTCTTGCAGAAATGTGCTAGCTCGTATTATGGAGACATTTCGAACTTTATGCTCATGACGTAGTTCTTTGACAACTTGGGTTGCGGGAAATTTATATTTTTCTTGAAACCAAATTAAAGCTTTACTAGGTTCGCCGTCGCTAATTTTAGCTTCAATTATATTATCAATTTTATTGTCTTTTGCTAGTGCAAAATCTACTTCACGACCATCTTTGGTGCGTAAACAATGTAATACCCAATTTTCACCCAAATAATCATT
>MGXJ01000033.1:633-13264 GCA_001801345.1 Gammaproteobacteria bacterium RBG_16_37_9
GTTCTCGAATTTTCCCCCATAATCCCCATTTACTAACCCAGTATCAAAAAAATATATTTTTGGTTCTTTAGCTAAACTTCGTGCAATATTACGCGCATATGGAGTAACCCGAAAAATAATGAACAATGCTTCGAAAAGACTAATATATTTTTTTACTGTATTGGGTGCAATTCCCGCGTCTTCCGCAATTGAAGTATAAGAAATTGGCGAACCCACGCGGCCACGCAATAATTCAAAAACCAGCTGGATTGCTCGCAAATTTTGCACGTTATTTAAATCAAAAATATCTGTGCGCAATATACTGTCTATATATTGCTGACGCCAACGCTTGGCGTCAATATCAGAATCAGCTAAAAAAGGTTCTGGGAAACCTCCGCGAACCATTAATCGATCAAGATCAGTAGCAAAATGAGAATGAGAATCAGACAATTCGGCAGGCGAAAATGGCAACAAATGATGCATAAAATACCGCCCAGCAAGTGAATCCCCTACTCTTCGCATAATATCAATCCTGGCACTACCAGTAACTAATAAATGCAGATGTTTAGGTTTCGCATCATAAATCCCTTTGAGATAATTTTTCCATTTTGGCATTTTGTGCAGCTCATCAAGAACAATTAAATCTGTTTTTTCTAGCCAATTAGCTTGTTTGATGATTTTTCGATCAGATAAATTGTCATAATTTAAATAAATAGCGTGCTGAAATTCTTTGCAAATTTCCTTTGCTAGCCAAGTTTTTCCGACTTGTCTTGGTCCGGCCAGCAGCACCATTTTCTTTTTTAGATCTTGGAGAATGTTTTGATATTGCTTGCGTAACATACGACTATTCTGCACGCAATTGCGGAATAGTCAAGACTTTTATGCAAAGCGTTGCTAAAAAGAACAATGATTACGTCAATCTTTTTATGGTATGCTACCAATATCACTTGAGCCACAGGAATTTATGACAAGCAATAAAGTAATAAAAAAGTCGGCTAAAAAAACAAGAGACAGCGAAAAAACTATAACACGCAAAACCAAAGTCGTTGATTATAAAAATGATGCTGCTACAAGAAGTTTTTTTGTAAAACAAATTGGACGAAGATTTCATTTTACGAATTATTTACGACAATTTACTAATAAAAATAATTTGGCAAATAAAAAATTGACTTATGGTGATTTAGTTGAAGGTTGGCTTGCTGAAGAATCACGTAAAAAAAGCCCTAATTACAAAACCAGCATAGGAAAGCAATTTAAATATAACCAATTTATCAGAGATTTTTTTCTTCATGAAAAAGGCAAAACCTTAGCGGATGCGATTAAAGCCTGGAAAATGGTGAAAGTTGCTTGAATCTCTACATTTTATGCTAGATCCTCGCGTCAAGCGCGAGGATGACATATTTATAATTTAATCGGTATAATTAAAAAGCCATTAGAATAATATGACTACCAAAACCAAACAAATATTACCCCCTACCCCGTTATTTGATTCTATTCAATACATGGATTGGAATCGCACCTATCAAAACAATAAATTTCCTAATGCTGAAAAAGACTACAAATATGCCAGAAGTTATATTCATTGTTATAAAGACAATCTCCAAACATTTAACGCTTATCGCCGTGAAATTGAAAGGTATTTATCATGGTGCTGGTTTGTTGCAGGTAAATCTATATTTGAAATTCGGGGCAGTCAATTTGAAGAATATGTGCGGTTTTGTTTATCCCCACCCCTTTCTTGGATTGGACTTAAAAAACCCCCGCGTTTTATCGATAAAAATGGCGCAAGAATAGCCAATGAAGAGTGGCGGCCATTTGTTGCCACAACCACTAAAGCTGCTTATCGCAAAGGGACTTGTCCTGAAAAGTCTTGTTATTCATTATCGCAAAAAGCATTACAAGAAGTTTTTGCTATAATAAGTAGCTTTTATAATTATCTTATTCAAGAAAACATTGCTGAAATTAATCCGGTAGCGCAAATACGCCAAAAAAGTAAATTTTTGCGCAAGCAACAAACAAAAAATAAAATTCGACGATTATCTGAAAAACAATGGCGCTATGTTTTTGAAACTGTTGAATCTATGGCAGTCCAAAATCCTGAAAAACATGAGCGCACTTTATTTATTATAACTGCGCTTTACTCTATGTATTTACGAATCTCAGAGCTTACTGCTACCAAACGCTGGGTGCCTTTAATGAATAATTTTGCCAAAGATCATAATGGTTTTTGGTGGTTTACTACTATCGGCAAAGGAAACAAAGAAAGGCAAATTGCGGTAAGCGACGCTATGCTAGATGCCCTAAAACGCTATCGCAGCCACTTAAATCTAACGCCGCTGCCATCACCAAGTGACAATACTCCCCTTTTATGTAGGCTGTCTAATAATGATCCAATAACTAGCAGCACGTATATACGCGAGATTGTCCAAGAATGTTTTGACCTTGCAATCACAAAATTACAAAAAGCTGGATTTAAAGAAGAAGCCGATGAATTAATGAATGCTACTGTGCATTGGTTACGTCATACTGGCATATCAGATGATGTAAAACATCGCCCACGTGAACATGTTCGTGATGATGCGGGACATAGCTCGAGTGCAATTACTGACAAGTATATCGATGTTGAATTACGCGCTAGACATAATAGCGCTAAAAATAAAAGTATTAAGCCGGGGTAGTGAATAAAGTATTGCAACCTGATTATTTTCAGATTGCAATACTCACAATATCTGACAATATCTGACAATAGATATTAGGTTTTTAGACTCCTAATGTAGCTAATCATTAATTACTATTCAGGATCTTTTACTAATGTTGGTGTTGATAATGACACCGGTGCCGGAGGTGGAACGATTGTTGGTGGTGGTGTGACGATCACCGGAGTGCTGCTACCGCTTTGCACTGCTGTTCTTCCAGTGGTGAAATCGGTAACAGCTGCATCTATTTGACCTGGGAGCTTTTTTGCGGCTCTATCTATCTCTCTATTCACTGTTCCCGCAGCTTTGCCAACTTCTTTCCAGAACGGCATACCTTCAGCATATTCGTCATCGGGCTTGATTGACCCAAAGGATCTCCCCACTGGTTGTCACCCTCGGGTCTTCGCCCGAGGATGACACGTTATTCGGCGCTTCGCTTGTCCGAGGATGACGGCTAGGGGTGGGATCCTTTGGGTCAATCACGATGACAAAGGCGCTAAACAGTTGCTTTTTACGTAATAATCCACAAGTTTATATAAAGTTAAATATTGTGAGAAGTTTTTAACAGCATATGGTCGTTGTAACGCAAGTTCCCAAACTACTTTGTCTATACTAATTTTAAGATGTTTTCTATCTACACCACTTGCAAGCTGCTTATCGATCTCATTAATTAAAACATATCCTGCTATAAACACTCCTGTTCTGCCAGTGCCAGCACTACAGTGCACGGCGATCATTTTAGGTCCAGACACCGTAGATTTTTTTACTGCCTCAATCAACGCTAATAATTTTTTTGGTTCGATTCCTTGGTTATTTTCCCAAAAATCAGTAAAAACATAATTAATCTCACTACCAGAAATTTCTATAGCAGGATTATCACTAAGCGAATTTATATCCATATGCCCTTTCCAATATGGAGAAATAGCCTCTTTTTTTTGATGACCTGCTGGAGCTAATCTAACTAAATCGGTAACTTTGTAATCAATAATAATTTTAAAAAAAGTTTTAACATCTTTATCGCGAGGCCCTCTCATAGCAAGAAAATTAATACCGTCTATAGTAACAAAACTGGCATTGTAATTAGGCGTAATACGAGTATATAGCAAGGGTGTTGGATATGGATAACGCGATTTCCAGAGTTTCCAATTTTTTGGAATTTGCTCCTCGTCTTTCAAATAACCAGCAGCATTTTTTTTACCAAAATCTTCAGAACTAACAAAATACATTGCCCAGCGATCTTTTTGCATTTGATCGAATCTAGTTTTTAATTTATCTTCGTTCCAATTAGATTCCCATAGGGGTAATTTTATGTTTCTTTTTCCTAGTTCGCTCCAGAGTTTTTTAAATTGAGTTTCTCTACTTGAGGCAGTGGTGGTGCGCGGCGATATATTGGCATAGCAATTATAACAGCACAACAACATGATAATACTTGTTGCCAATATTTTGCATATAAAATTCATTAGTAACTCCTAAGTAATGTTATTTTGGCACACTTTTAAGTTGTAGCTGGTAACCGCAAACCCCGTTTAGAAGCATAACGGGGTAAACTTTAGTCTGCGTTGCCATTAGAGCGCAAGCTAAAGCTTGCGGCTACCCTTCAGCAGCTACCGCGTTACAATGTCCGATTATTCCACCATCTTTTTAATCAGTAAAAAATCCACATATGCTTTTCTTTTCTCGCTTGGCGAACGCAATAAATATGCTGGATGATAAGTAACTAATAATGGAATTTTTTGTTCACCATATTGATAAGTGTTACCACGTAGCTTACTCATCGATTCCATTGTGTTTAATAAAAACTGCGCTGCGATGCGCCCAACTGCAATTAATACTTTAGGTTGTATTAATGCGATCTGCTGTTGCAAATATGGCGTGCATAATTTTACTTCTTGGGGCAACGGATCGCGATTATTAGGTGGTCGACATTTTAAAATGTTAGCAATATAAACATCAGTGCGTTCTAAACCAATTGACCGTAGCATCGAATTTAATAACATCCCCGCCCTGCCAACAAAAGGCTCGCCTTTTAAATCTTCGTTAGCACCGGGAGCTTCTCCGATAAACATTACTTTGGCTTTTTCATTACCAATGCCAAACACTGTATTAGTGCGAGTTTTGTGTAGATCACACAACTTACAGGCTATAACCTGTTTTTTAATATCCTCTAAATTGTTTTGGCTAGAAGTTTTTGCGGTCATACTGGCGTCATTTATCCTTGACTTGTCTTGCCAAATATCAATGCCCATTTCTTTTAGATATTCTTTTTTGTGTGTCATGCTTGCTTAGCTCATGTTATTTTAAATTTAAATATCATCTAGATTCTCGGGTCTTCGCCCGAGAATGACACAAAAAATGGTCTGACCCCTTTCTTCGCATAATTATAAAAAAATCTCTAACAAATCATTTAAAAAATTCTTGCCATGTTTAGTTGTTACAATTGAATCATCCGCTAGTTCTATTAATCCTAATTCTTGAGCAGATTGCAACTGGGTTTTAATTGAGTCAATTGTAAACCCAGTTCGTTCTTGAAACAATCCGTAACTTAATGGTTGATACAATCTTAAAGCATTAAACATAAACTCTAGGGGTATTTTTCCTGTAGCAACAATCTCTTCTCCTTCAATAAAATCTTCAGATTGCGTATACACACGTGGATCTGCTGTTTTCCAATAACGTTTTACGCTATGATTAATAGCTGTAATTTTACTATGGGCCCCAGCACCAATACCTAGATAATCACCGTATTGCCAATAATTTATATTATGCCTACACGTATTCTCTGCAGACCTACAAAAAGCTGCAACTTCGTATTGTTTTAAACCCATTTTGGACAAAAAATCTTGTCCCGCTTGCTGTATTTCCCACAACTTTTCACTATGCGGCAATCTTGAAGGTTTTACTGCAGCAAATAAAGTATTAGGCTCTATTGTAAGTTGATACCAAGAAAGATGTGGCGGCATAAAATTTAAAGCAGCTTGTAAATCTTTGAGTCCATCTGCAATACTTTGCCCAGGCAAACCAAACATCAAATCAAGATTAAAATTAGTAAAACCAGCGGATTTTACCACATCAATCGCAGCTAGTGCTTGCTTGGCATCATGAATGCGTTTAATTGCTTTTAACTTCTCATCATCAAAGCTTTGTATTCCTAGTGAAATACGGTTGATCCCAGCATGCTGAAATTCTTCACATCGTTTTAAATCAATTGTTCCTGGATTTGCTTCTAATGTTATTTCAATCGCTGGTTTAAAAGTAAAACTCTTACTTATCTGCTGAATAATTTTTGTCACCATATTTGCCGACAATAAGCTTGGAGTGCCACCACCAAAATAAATACTACTTAATTCACTACCCTTATGTGTCCTAGCTTCAATCTCTAAATCGACCAATAAACTGTCTACATAAGAGGCTATCGCTTTTTCATCGGATAAAACATGGGAATTAAAATCACAATATGGGCATTTACTCAAACACCAAGGAAAATGAATGTAAAGAGTTAATGGAATTATCACTAGTCTTTGAGATATAATGTTTTCATGATTCATATTTACAACACTTTAACAAAACGCAAAGAATTACTAAAGCCAATTGATCCACCAAAAATCGGGCTTTATGTCTGCGGCTTGACGGTATACGATGATTGCCATATTGGCCATGGGCGCCTATTTATCTGGTTTGATGTGCTTACGCGTTACTTGCGTAGCGTTGGTTATCAAGTTTCATATGTGCGCAATATAACCGATATTGATGATAAAATTATCAAACGCGCCCAAGAACTAAATATCGATTACAAAGAACTTACAAAGCAAGTTATTGCTTCAATGCATGCTGATGAAAAACTACTAGGCAATATACCTCCAGATTTTGAGCCTCGTGTAACAGACCATATTCCAGAAATCATCGATATGATTCAAACGCTCATTGATAAAAATTTTGCTTATCCAACCAAAGGCGGAGATGTTTATTACAGTGTAGCAAAATTCAAAAAATACGGTGAATTATCCCATAAAGATATTGGTGGTTTGCTTTTAGGGATACGGGTTGAAGTTAGCGAAGATAAACAAGATCCCTTAGATTTTGTATTATGGAAGGCGGCTAAATCCAAAGAACCTTTCTGGCCATCTCCATGGGGCAATGGTCGGCCTGGGTGGCATATAGAATGTTCGGCGATGGCAAAAAAATATTTGGGAAAGACTTTCGATATTCATGGTGGTGGCAGTGATCTGCAATTTCCCCATCACCAAAATGAATTAGCGCAATCTGAAGCTGCCAACGACTGCCCTTTTGTAAACTATTGGATGCACATCGGCTTTGTTCAAAGTAATCAAGAAAAAATGTCAAAATCCTTGGGTAATTTTTTTACCTTAAAAGAAGTATTAAAAAAATATAATCCGGAAGTTCTACGATATTTTGTAGTTATAAGCCACTATCGCAGCCAGATTAATTATTCTCAAGAAAATCTAGATAATGCGCAATCAGCTTTGCAACGCTTTTATATATCTATGCGTAGTCTACCAACTGAAAAAAATATTACCTTTGAAACAGACAATCAATTTTATAAAAATTTTCATGCCGCAATGCAGGATGATTTTAATACTCCAAAAGCCATAGCGATTTTGTTTGATCTTGCACGTGAAATTAACCAACTGCGAGATAGCTCCCAAGAGTTGAAAGCCCAAAATCAGTGTGCGCTATTAAAACATCTAGGTTGGAGCTTAGGTATTCTTCAAGAAAACCCTGAAACATTCCTAAAATTTGGAGTAAATATCGAGAAAATTGAAACTTTAATAGCAGCTCGTAACCAAGCGCGGCAAAATAAAAATTGGCATGAAGCAGATAAAATTCGTGCCGAGTTGACCACTATGGGGATTACATTAGAAGATACTGGTGCTGGCACAACATGGTTGATAGAAGATCGAAGTAAATATTTTAATTCACTATAAACTTTAAATATATTATATAATTACTTGATTTTAAATATTTTTATATTCTGGAGCCGTTATTAGAACGCTGGAAAAAATAAGGACTTGGTATAAAAAACCGCTGGGGGCTGCGTTACTTAAATCCGAACTAGCAGGTTTAGCTAAAGTTCTGCCCAAAATATTTGGCTACTATATTGCGCAAATTGGCGGTCCATTTGGCAATAACGATATCTTATCTAGCTCCCCTATTCATAACAAAATCATAATCAATCCTGACGATCTACCCATAAGCGACGATATTCTGCCAGTTCAATGTGAAATAATTGATCTACCGTTTTTACCAGAAAGTATTGATGCCGTAGTTATGTTACATATTTTAGAATTTACCAAAAACCCAAAAGTGATTCTTAGAGAAGTTTATGATGCATTAATTCCAGGTGGCTACGTAATAATTTTAGGTTTTAATCCACATAGTTTATGGGGCATTACCAAATTTTTTAAACGCATAAAAACGGATATATGGCATGGCAATTGGCTGAATTCAAGACGCTTACGCCGATGGTTGTTTGATATGGGATTTGACTTAGAAAATCACCAAACTTTTTACTTTCATCCACCCTGTGAAAACGCTAAAAAAATCGCAATCATAGAAGAGATAGGTCAAATATTTTGGCCTTGTTGTGGAGCAAGCTACATGATGCTAGCCAAAAAAACGTCAATGGTTGTAACTCCTATTAGTAATACCAATGAATCTTTTGTAAAATCGAATGAAGTAATCAAAGGATTGGCCAAACCAACTTCAAGAACAAGGGCAACTTAATGCAATCAAAACCAGCATCTGTAGAAATTTTCACTGATGGCGCTTGCCGTGGCAATCCTGGTCCTGGTGGTTGGGGTGCTATATTACGTTACAACAAGCATGAGAAACATTTAAAAGGAGCAGTGGCTTTTACTACTAATAATCGTATGGAGCTTACCGCAGTTATAAATGCGCTGGCAGCGCTTAAAAAACCATGCTCAATTAAAATTACTACTGATTCCCAATATGTGCGTCAAGGGATAACCAGCTGGCTTAAACAATGGAAGAAAAATGGCTGGAAAACTAGCAGCAAAGACCCAGTAAAAAATATGGACTTGTGGCAACAACTAGATACAATTGCAAAGCAACACAAAATCAGTTGGCATTGGGTCAAAGGTCATAGTAATCATACAGAAAATGAATTAGCAGACCAATTGGCTAATGAGGCAATTGATGCTCAACTTTAAATGATAGGCTAAAACTGGATGAAAATTGAATTGTATGATAAACAAAGGGCAAAAGCGTCAAATAGTGCTTGATACTGAAACTACAGGTCTCGAACCAGAAAAAGGACATCGAATTATCGAAATTGGTTGCGTAGAATTATTAGATCGACAACTTACCGGGAATAGTTTTCACAAATATGTTAATCCACAACGTAAAATTGAAGAAGATTCTGTAATAATAACTGGAATAACTAACGAATTTTTACGCGACAAACCTATTTTTTCCGATATTTTAACCGAATTTTTGGATTATATTAGTGGTGCAGAAATAATTGCGCATAATGCTAACTTTGACGTTGGTTTTATAAATCACGAAATGCGGCTCGCATCAAAAAAAGCCAAGACACTTGATTACTATGTAACAGTCTTTGACACATTAGCGCTAGCACGAAAAAAATTTCCCGGACAACGCAATACTCTCGATGCAATTTGTAAGCGTTATAAAATTGATCTAAGCATGCGTAAACTCCATGGTCATGGTGCTTTATTAGATGCGCAACTGCTTGCGGAGGCCTATTTACTGATGACCGGAGGCCAATGTAACTTATTTACCAATCTTGAACATGCGGGCAATGAGATACAGTCTGAATCTGATAACGCCATACAACCACACAACTTTAATAAAGCAACAACTTGTGTTACCTATGCTAAAGAAGATGAAATAAACGCTCATAATGCTTTACTAGAAAAGATAAAAAAAAGCTCTGGCAAATGTCTCTGGAAACATGAAGAAAAATAACCAATATAACGCTACATTATTGAAAGATTATACGCTGCCAGCATTTCTGATTGATTCTGCACGCTTACAATTTATTCTTGACCCCAGAGAAACCATCGTTAAAGCCCAGTTGCATATAAGACGTAATCCCCTTGTAAAAATCGAAGATCAATCAATAAAACTCAATGGCATAAAATTACATCTGCAAGAAATCAAATTAAAATTTATTCCATGCGGCTTGCCGCGTGACAAAGCAATGGGGGATTACCAAGGGGGAGAGGCGCAGCTCTCCCCCTTGGGCGAGCCCGGGGTTCATACCCCGGGCGAAGTCAAAAAATTGATTAAAAAATTATTATCAAGTAATGATTATCAAATTACTCCAGAGTATCTAACAATATTAGAAGCGCCTAATGAATTTATTTTGGAAACTACAGTCAAAATTCACCCCGATCAAAATTTTGCTTGCACCGGCTTATATTTAACCGATAATAATTTTTGCACCCAAAATGAACCGCATGGCTTTCGCGCCATAACTTATTTTATTGATCGGCCCGATATCCTAACAAAGTTCACTACGACAATTATTGCTGATCAAAGCAAATATCCTGTATTGCTATCAAATGGTAATCTTATTAATCAAGAAAAATTGACTAATAATTTGCATCAAGTTATTTGGGAAGATCCATTTCCTAAATCATCTTACTTATTTGCACTAGTTGCTGGGAATTTTTCTTGGATCGAAGATTTTCATACAACTAAATCAGGGCGCAAAATCACCCTACGCATATTTACAGAACCAAAACAATTAGATCAATGTAATTATGCAATGTTATTTCTCAAACAAGCTATGTCTTGGGAAGAAGAAAATTTTGGTTTGGAATATGATTTGGATCTGTATCAAATTGTAGCCATTAATGATCTAAACTTCGGGGCCATGGAAAACAAAGGCTTAAACATCTTCAATAGCAAACTACTTCTTGCCTCACAATTTACTGCTACTGATGATGATATCAAAAGAATTGCGGCAGTTGTAGCTCATGAATACTTTCATAATTGGACCGGCAATCGCATTACCTGCCGCAATTGGTTTCAAATCGGGTTAAAAGAAGGTTTGACTACTTTGAGAGAACAACTTTTCATGGAGGATCTTTATGGGCAAGCAGTCAATCGTATCAGTTCTATAAAAACTATATGCACCGAACAGTTTACTGAAGATTCTGGACCGTTGGCACATCCTGTATGTTTACAATCATATATTGAAGTAGATAATTTTTATACTTGCACGGTATATCATAAAAGCGCAGAAATAGCGCGAATGCTAATTACTATCTTTGGTAAAAAAACTTTCCAGCAAATTATGCAAAAATTTCTTAGCAAATTTGATGGCCAAGCAGTTACTATTGAAGATTTTTTACAAACTGCATCAGATATTACTCATACCAATTTAGAGCAATTTAAGCGATGGTATTATCAGGCTGGAACTCCAAAGTTAATCATTACTGATTCCTTTGATAATAAAACTTATACCTTGAAAATAGAGCAAAAACATCAAAAATCAACCGAAACGTTTTATATCCCTTTAGCGCTTGCTTTAATTAATTCTGATGGCGGCAACACACCCACAGAAGTTTTAATTATAAATAAAAATAAACAATCTTTTGTTTTTAAAAATATCGCTGCTAAGCCCTGCCCTTCCCTGCTGCGCAATTTTTCGGCACCAGTTAAAGTTCAATATTCATATAGTGATGATGAATTATTGTTGCGCACGCGCTATGACCAAGATCCAATCAATCGCTGGGAAGCTAGCCAAAACATAATGACAAATATTATTGCTAAATTATGCGATAACCGACACAAACAACAAGAATGCATATTGCCCATAATATTGATTGAAATGTTCAAGGCTATTATTACTGATAAAAAAATAGATATGTCATTAGCCGCACGGATGTTGCAGTTACCAACAGAAGCTCGTTTACTGGAAATTTTACCCAAGGTAGATATAGAAAATATTCATTTTGTCTGTGAATTCATAAAAACTAAATTAGCTCTAAATTTAAAAAATGAACTGCTAGAGTGTTACAGATCTAACCATACTAATAAAACCTATATTTTCGAAGCTACAGCTATCAGCAAGCGTGAATTTAAAAATCTTGCACTTTATTATTTAATGCATCTAAATACTCCTGAAGTATACGCTATATGCTGCCAGCAATTAGAACAAGCAGACAATCTAACTGATATTTATGCTAGTCTAACGGCGCTTGTAAATTCAAACTACGATAAACGTGAGCAAGTTTTAGAAGATTATTACCAAAAATGGCATGATCAACCTAATTTAGTTAACAAGTGGTTAATGATTAATGCTTGCATAAAATCACCAGGAAATATGCAGCGGATACAAAGATTGCTAAATCACCCTGGATTTAATTATAAAAATCCTAACAAAGTTTTTGCTCTGATCCGCATATTTTGTGAAAACAATCTAATAAACTTTCATGCATTAAATGGCGAGGGCTACAAGTTTTTAGCCGATCAAATAATTATCATTGATAAATTCAATCCTCAATTAGCTGCTCTTATCACTTCGCCTCTAACTCATGGACATAAGCTTGGTAAGGTGCGCCAACAGCTTTTACAAGAACAGTTAATAAGAATTAATCAAGAACCAGGATTATCTAAAAATGTTTATGAGATTACTGATAAAGCTATAGTTCATTAGAAAAACTTTGGTATATCTTCCCTATCAGATAAGTTGGGTGAATTTTCAATTGAATATTTATCAACAACCGGCCAATCTTCTAATGATATTTTTATTAAACGCCTCCTAATGGCTGGTGGTTTTTCATCTATGATATAAATATTAAATCCAGCTACTTTGGCATCTATTAGCTTTTGTAAAATTAGGCGCTTATCTGCAAGCGAACGGTTTTTATATGCTTGGTCATTAAATATGAGGCTCTTCTTTTCTTGTGTATCGCTTAAGCCACTAGCCTTCACAGTGGCCCAGG
>MGXJ01000033.1:13280-18263 GCA_001801345.1 Gammaproteobacteria bacterium RBG_16_37_9
ATCTAAAGGGTTTAATAATACACCACTGCTAGGATCAGAGGTTTTTTCTATACCAGTGACTATATTTTCTTTATAAAATTCCTTTGGAAAAGCCATGTTGTTCCCTCTTACATAACTAGAAACAAATAGTATACATACAAACAACAAGTTGTGTAAAATTTTATAGAAAAAGTAATTTTGCTCCAGCATTAACAGTTTTGATGTTTTTATTACTCAATATTCTTAGCATATACCGCCGCTCCTTGCAATCCAATATCTGTATTTAAAACAACATGTAACGGAATATTCTTAATCAAATCTGTCATCCTTCCTTTATCGGTAAATGCCTCGAGAAAACTTCCAGTTTTTATTTCTGATAATATTTTTGGAACAATACCTCCAACAACATATAACCCACCAAATGGTAAAGTCGTAAGAGCTAAATTTCCTGCAGCTGCGCCATAAATGCGGATAAAAATATCAAGGGCACGCTTAGCAATAACATCATTGTGCTTGATTGCAGATTCCACAATAGTCGCAGCAATATCAATATGCCGTTTGCTATCAATTAAAGTGGAGAGTTTCAGGTTTTCTTCTTCGTCATAATTCTTGTAGGCTAGCACAAACTGATAAATGTTTACTAGCCCCTGACCGGAAAGCACTCGTTCAAAAGAAACCCTATGATGTTTTTTATACAAAAACCTCAAAAGTTCTAGTTGCATCTCATCTGTTGGTGCGAAGTCTACATGCCCGCCTTCTGTTGGATAAACCTCGTATCTTCCTTGACAATAAATCATAAAACCAATACCCAAACCAGTTCCAGCTCCTATATATGCCTTGATACCACCCTCGCACTCTTTGCCTTCCTGTAGTGTTAATAAATCCGATCGTGCGAGCCGCTCTAAACCATAGCCTATGGCTACAAAATCATTGATCAATGCTACTTTATCCAATTTAAGCTTGGTTTTAATATCAGTTGTTTTTATCTCCCAAGGCAAATTGGTAAATTTTACTGTTTCATTAACAATTGGACCAGCTACACCAAAACATGCGCTTTCAACTAAGTTCTTATTCAAATTGGCTTCTGCAAAAAAAGCATCAATGACAGCATCAAAACTGGGGTAATCGCTATTGTGGTAACGATAATTCTTAATTACTCTTATTTTATCGGAGCCCGTAAACTCGGTAAACCGCATTCGAGTAGTAGTGCCACCAATATCGCCAGATAACACTATCATATCTAGATCTCCCATCAAAAAATTATTAATTACATAGTAACCTTTGTTGTAATTGTTGTGCAAATTAAAAATAAATCCACCATATTTCTTTCAGAGCTTGGGACCGCTCTACATCCAACAACCCAGCGGTTTGCAAACAGCGCAAACCTTTGGCTCATACTAAATCATCCTCGAAGCGCGCCTCTCTCCCCTCTCTTGTCATCTTCGGGCGAAGACCCGAAGATCTGCTATGCAACGTTGAGATCCTCGGGTCAAGCCCGAGGATGACAGGAAAAGTGGGACTGTGGATTTATTTTAAAACTAGCGGGGATCCATCAGGATTTGGAGGCAAAATAAATATCATGATTTTCCGTAAAATAAAGTGGACAAAGAAAACTATTTTTCTCATAATCAGCCAAATTGAAACATAACTCTGGTAATTATAAAAAATGCATCGCAATATTATAGAGCTCGTAGGTGTTTCCAAAAAGTTTGGTGATTATCAAGCTCTTCAAGAAACTAGCATAACCATTCAACACGGCGAGTTTATCACCCTCCTCGGCCCATCAGGTTGCGGCAAAACCACGATGCTACGTTTAATTTCAGGATTTGATAAACCAGATACCGGTAAAATTTTTATTGATGGACGCGACGTAACCGATCTGCCACCAGAAAAACGTCACTTAAACATGGTCTTTCAAAGTTATGCCCTGTTTCCTCATATGACTGTTTATGAGAATGTAGCTTTTGGCCTTCGCTGCAAAAAAATAGTTGAAAGTGAAATCCAACGTCGAGTTACTGATGTCTTACGCATGGTTAAGCTTGAGCAATTAGCTGAACGCAAACCTAATCAACTCAGTGGCGGCCAACAACAACGGGTCGCTATTGCCAGAGCTGTGGTTAACGAACCGATTGTGCTTCTATTAGATGAGCCCCTTAGTGCTCTTGACTATAATTTACGTAAAAATATGCAAATAGAGCTCAAGCAGTTGCAACGACGCTTAGGGATTACTTTTATTTTTGTAACTCACGATCAAGAAGAAGCTTTATCAATGTCTGATCGCGTTGCCATTATGAATGAAGGATATATAGAGCAATTAGGGACTCCAAAAAATGTTTATGAAGAGCCTGAAAATCTTTATGTGGCTGATTTCATAGGTGAAGCCAATATATTCAATACTGAAATCCTCGAAGTTTATGACAATAAATTAGTAGTAGAAATTGAAGGCAAACGCTTAGCTCTTAATAATAAGAAAGACTTGGTCGCAAAACAAAAAGTTCACATAATCATTCGCCCTGAAGATATCACCGTATGGGGTGAAAACGAAATCACAGCTGAAGAAAGCAAAAATATGCTTCCAGGAATAGTTGAACAGGTTATTTACAAGGGATCTACAGTTGATTTAATTGTTCGCTTGCCTAGTGAAAAAAAGATCTTGGCTGCTGAGTTTTTTAATGAGGATGACGAAAAACTTGATTACCACTCTACTGAAAAAGTTTGGATTGATTGGATCCCAGGTTGGGAAGTAATATTGCCCCATGAAGAAAAAATCTAGTTTTTTTAAAAAAATTTCTATAAGTATAATTTGGCTGTGGCTAGGCATATTTGCTTTGACACCGATTGCTTTAACTTTTATTACTAGCTTTTTGACTCAAGATCCCAACAGCATTGTAAAATTCATACCAACAACATCAAATTATGTAGAATTATTCAATCACGCCTATCTTAGTATCTTGCTCCAATCACTATACCTTGCAAGTGGCTGCACAATTATCTCCTTAATAATTGGTTACCCTTTTGCTTTTATAATTGCTCGCAGCCAAAGCAAACATAGATCGCTATTATTGCTGCTAGTTATTATCCCATTTTGGACCAGTTCCTTAATTCGCACTTACGCTGTTATGGCTATTTTAAAAGCAAAGGGGATATTAAATACTCTTTTATTGGCTATAGGACTCATTGATCAACCTATGCAAATTCTTTACAGCCATGCTGCGGTCTTAATTGGTTGTGTCTATGATTTACTACCATTTATGATTTTGCCTTTATATGCTAATATCGAAAAATTAAATCAAGAGTATCTAGAAGCAGCCGAAGACTTGGGAGCTAATTGGTTCACAACTTTCGTTAAAGTAGTAATACCTTTAACAATGCCGGGAATTATTGCAGGGTCGGTATTAGTGTTTTTGCCAGCAATGACCATGTTCTATATTCCAGTATTACTCGGCGGCGCAAAAAATCTACTTATCGGTAATTTAATTGAGTATCAATTTTTAACCGCCAACAATTGGCCACTGGGCACCGCTATTAGCATTGTTATTACACTATTAATGGGAATATTTATTTTAATTTATTGGCATAACTCTAAAGAAAAAGATCGAGAGAGTTTAGCATGAATAAATTTACCAAATATATTTATACTACCTGTGTTTATATTTTCCTCTATTTACCGATAGCGGTTGTTATTATTTTCTCCTTTAATAATGCCAAACACTCTTTGGTATGGCAAGGATTTACACTTAAGTGGTATACTGCTTTATTCCATGATGCTGCGTTGTTACATGTAGCATGGCATTCTTTGCTGCTTGGCATTCTTGCCGCCACTGGCGCAACCATCATCGGCACTTTGACAGCAGTTAGCTTGTTTCGCTATCGATTCTTCGGTAAAAAAATTCTCCACGCTTTAATATTTATTTTGATTTTATCTCCAGAAATTGTTATGGCAATCTCATTGCTGTTAATGTATAGCTTTTTAAAAGTCCCACTAGGCTTTTGGACCTTACTCCTTGCTCATACTACCTTATGTATTCCATTTGTAGCTGTGACTGTCTATAGTCGCGTTACAACATTGGATACAGATATTTTTGAAGCAGCGATGGATTTAGGCGCAACGGATTTCACTATCTTTCGCAAGATTATTATACCGCTGCTACTACCTGCTATTGTCTCTGGTTGGCTTTTAAGCTTCACTCTCTCACTTGACGATGTTATTATTAGCTACTTTGTAAGCGGACCAACTTTCGATATCTTACCATTGAAAATTTATTCAATGGTAAGATTAGGGGTTAAACCTGAAGTTAATGCATTATGCACCCTGCTTCTAGCATTTACCCTGCTTATAGTTATAACAGGTTACCAAAGCATCTTTAAGAAAAAACCAAAATGAAAATTTATTCCAAAATTATTACATTTATTTTTATTAGTCTATTTTCTAGATTCGCATCTGGAGATCAAAATGTCCTAAATATGTATACCTGGAGTAATTATCTGCCTCCTGAAGTAATACGACAATTTACCAAAGAAACGGGTATAAAAATAAACATTACTGAATATGACAACAACGAAACCATGTATGTCAAATTAAAAACTTCAAAACATTCTGGTTACGACGTTGTAACCCCATCCAGTTATTACGTTGAACGGATGTCCAAACAAGGCATGCTTCATCCTATTGATAAAAGTAAGTTGACTAGCTTACATAATATAAATCCTATTTTACTAAATAGAGAATTTGATCCCAAAAATAAATATAGCATTCCATACTTATGGGGTGGAACCGGTATTATTATAAACACCAGATATATCAATAAAAATAAAGTTACGTCTTGGCGAGATTTTTGGGATGTGCAATACAAAAATCAGTTAATGGTGCTCAATGATATGCGTGATGCTTTTAGTATCGCTTTGTTAATTTTGGGATATTCAATTAATGACACCAACCCTAAGCATATCGAGGAAGCTTATTTTAAATTAAAGCAACTTTTACCCAACATCAAAATCTTCAAT
>MGXJ01000033.1:18375-18639 GCA_001801345.1 Gammaproteobacteria bacterium RBG_16_37_9
CAAAAGAAGGTTTTCCGCTTTGGGTTGATAGTTTTGTCATTGTAAAAGATGCGCCGAATGTTGATGGTGCTCATAAATTTATCAATTTTATGCTACGCCCAGAAAATGCTAAACAAGTAAGCTTTAGCATTGGTCACTCCACTGCTAATATCGCCGCTGTGAAATTGATGCCCAAAAAATTACAAACTGACCCCATTGCTAATCCTGATGCAAGTATCATGCGTCGTGGTGAAATTCAACTTGATCTTGACGATAAAACCCGCC
>MGXJ01000033.1:18675-26204 GCA_001801345.1 Gammaproteobacteria bacterium RBG_16_37_9
TTTTAGGATAATATTTTGGTTTATGTTTTTTTTATTATATAATCAATAACAAGTATTTTTTAAGGGACATACGTTATATGAAAAACCTTAAGCTATCAAAACTAGCTGAAAACCTAACCTCCCACTCTATAAGCAAACTCTCTGAAAAAATTGATGAAAAAAGACAACAAGGTGAAAAAATTTATAACTTTACCCTTGGAGATTTCTCACCTCAACATTTTCCTATTCCTCATGGGCTTGAAGCTGAAATAATAGCAGCCTATCGTGAAAAACAGACTAATTACCCATACGTTGGCGGCATGGAAGAGTTACGTATTGCTATCGCTGATCACATTAAATCACGTGGACAATTCGACTATGAACCGGATGAAATTATAGTTGCCAGCGGCGCACGCCCGTTGATTCATCATTTATTTAGAACCATAGTTGATCCTGGAGAAAAAATAATTTATACCGCGCCATCATGGAACACTCAACACTTTATATATCTTTGCAATGCAGAACCAATAATTATTCAAGCTAAATCAGAAAATAATTTTATGGTGACAGCTGAAGAACTAAAAACACATTTAAAAGAAGCTGTGATTATCACTATTAATTCTCCACTTAATCCTAGCGGCACTACATTTGACCCTCAAACATTAAAAGAAATTTTTGATTTAGTAGTTACTGAAAATAATATAAGAGCTAAACATAATCAAAAGCCCATATATATTTTCTTCGACATTATCTACTGGCTACTCACATATAACGATATTAAATGCAATAATCCTATTTTACTTAATCCAGAAATTCGTGATTATGTAATATTTATTGATGGCATATCTAAATGCTTTGCAGCTACTGGAGTAAGACTTGGCTGGGCTTTTGGACCAAGACCTATAATCAGCAAAATGCGTTCCATGCTTGCACATACAGGAGCTTGGGCACCAAAACCCGAGCAAATCGCCACTGCAAAATATCTTCAAAAATATGACGAAGTTACCGATTTCTTGGATAATTTTAAAAACGAGATTCTTGCTAGATTAAATATTTTTTACGCTGCAATCCAAAAACTTAAAGCCGCTGGATATAATATAGATGCTATAGAACCACAGGGAGCAATTTATTTATCGGTTAAGATAGATCTAATAGGGGCAAAAACCAAAAATAGTAAGATCCTTAAAACTGTAGATGATATCTCAACGTATTTACTCGAAGACGCTAAAGTTGCATTAGTGCCATTTTACTTTTTTGGGATGGATGAATCTCTTCCGTGGTTTAGGCTTTCAGTAGGAACTTGCAGTATCGATGATGCTAAAATTGCAGCTGATAATATTATTCAATCTATACAAAAATTAACAAGATTATCTTAATTAAGATAGTAAACTTAACTATTGTTATATGACAACATCATTATTTAGATAAACTTAGCAGGAGAAATTATGAAACTTAGTATTATAATTTATTCACATGATGCCGAGACGGTATGGAATGCTTTCAGGTTTGCTGTATTGGCTAGAAAAAAAGGGGATAATGTCAGTGTTTTTTTACTGGCGAAAGGAGTAGAGGCGCAAAATTTAGATACCGAAAAATTCACCATTGCTCAACTTATGCGCGAATTCATCGATAAAGGTGGAGAGATTTTGGCGTGCGGCACCTGTTTAAAATTGAGAGAAATTAAATCCAGCGAGCTGTGCCCAATGTCGACAATGGAGAATTTATATTTTTTAGTAAATGATGCAGATAAAATTATCACATTTTGAAGCAAGCGAAAAATCACGGTCTGTAACTTATCTTATCTAATTGCAGCCCACGGTAAACGCATAATTTTGCGTAGTAATATTTGGCTTAAGCGTAGCCAAACAATAGGAAACCAGCGCCGACTGAACCCGTTTATACCATATGCTTACGCTAAATCTTACTATGCAAAATTATCAGCCCTGAAGATCGTGCTTTTTCTCATCAAACTCTTTTTTATCTATTTCACCGCGCGCATAACGCTCTTTTAGAATCTCAAGTGGCGCCTTTTCCGGATGAGGTGATTTCTTGGCTAGATTAGCCTCTCCAAAAAGCCCTCTCGCCAAGCTAATAATGGCTAGTATTACTAAGGTCCAAAATAGGATCATAAATATCCAACCAAATCCCATACCAATTCCCCACATATGATTCACTTCTTCTATCATTGTAAACTCCTCCCAGTATAATTTTTAATATGATGCTAGAGCAACTTTAGGCAGTTTTGCATAGCATTTTATAACCATTATCACATATCGATCAAAACCAAGCAATCAAAGCCCTTGGTAAACGCCTCGTGGCGCACGATGCGTTTACCGTGCTCTTTAATTACTTCCTATGCACCGTAGTCGCCGAAGCTTGTGCAGTTGGGGTTATGATTACTTCTAGTATATTTACATGAGCTGAGCGCGAGGCACAGTAAAAAACAGCATCGGCAATATCAGCGGCTGTTAGCGGAGTAAAACCCGAATAAACTTTTTTAGCGCGCTCTTTATCACCCTTAAAACGCACCTCACTAAACTCAGTTTCTACCATTCCAGGATTAACGGTTGAAACCCTAATATTTGTATCTACTAAATCCATTTTTAAGCCACGAGTTAAAGCATTGACACCAGATTTTGTAGCACAATAAACATGGCCCAGCGGATAAACTTCATGCCCTGCCAGTGAACCGATATTGAGTATATGTCCCTGATTGCGTTTTAGCATATTGGGTAAGACCGCACGGGTAACATAAAGCAGGCCTTTTATGTTAGTATCGATCATAGTTTCCCAATCTTCAAATGAAGCATCTTGAAATTTATCAAGCCCAGCAGCAAGACCCGCATTATTAATCAAAATATCAATATCCGACCATTCTTTAGGAAGAGAAGTAATTTTTCTCTTAACATTATCATGGTTGCGCACATCTAACTGGAAAGTATGGATTGTGCAGTTATATTCTTTAATAAGTTTATCAGCCAATTGCTCAAGACGATCATGGCGTCTGGCACAAAGCAATAATTTAGCGCCGTGTTTAGCAAAAACTTTAGCGCACGCTTCGCCAATACCACTTGATGCTCCAGTAATAAGAACAATTTTGTTTTTCATAATCATCTTTTTGTCATCCCTCGTGTTAAACGTCCTCGGACTTGATCCGAGGAGGGCAGGCTCTCGGATTTTTTACATGTCATCCTCGGATTTTTTACATGTCATCCTCGGGCTTGACCCGAGGATCTACTACGCAATGTTAGATCCTCGGATCAGCGCTTCGCTTGTCCGAGGATGACATGAACAAACCATTAATCCTCTTCGTAAATGCAGCTACATCTTCTAATTTACCGCCAGCAGTTAATATAGCCTGCTCATAAAATAAATTAGCCCAGTCAGTAAAAAGATTTTCGTCGGACATATCACGTAACTGTTCGATTAATTTATGTTTTGGATTAAGTTCTAAAATAGGCTTGGTTTTTGGCACATTCTGACCAAAAGAAGACATAATACGCTGCATATTAAAGCTCAAATCGTTTTCGGTAGTTACAATACAAACAGGAGAATCAGTAAGCCTATCACTAAGCCTCACTTCTGTAATTCTATCTGCTAAAATTGTTTGCATCTTTTTCAAGACACCCTCGTAATCAGTTTTTAACTTTTCAGTATCGGTTTTAGCAGAGGCGTCTTTAGCCAACTTGCTAACATCGACATCGCTTTTACTGATTGATTGGAATTTTTTACCCAAATGTTCTTGGTAATGCGTTAACCACCATTCATCAATCCGATCATCAAGCAATAATACTTCGATATCATTTTGCCTAAATACTTCTAAATATGGGCTATTTTTGGCCACATTAAAATTTTCAGCGGTGATATAATAGATTTTATCCTGCTCTTTTCGCATCCGCTGAACATAATCATCTAATGTAACATTTTGCTCGCTATTATCATTTTTAGTTGAAGCAAATCTTAGTAATTTTGCGATGCGTTCTTTATGGGCAAAATCTTCAACTAAACCTTCTTTTAATGCACCGCCAAAAGCCTGCCAAAATTTGGCATATTTTTCTGGTTCAGATTCCACTAATTTTTCCAACATATCCAAAACGCGCTTAACAATACTTGAACGGATCTGATCAATAATACGATTGCTTTGTAAAATTTCTCTTGAGACATTTAATGGCAAATCTTTAGAATCAACGATACCATTTACAAAACGTAAATAATTAGGCAACAATTGCTCCGCATCATCCAAAATAAAAACTCTTTGAATATAAAGCTTCAACCCTTTTCTTTTATCACGCGACCAAAAATCAAAAGGAGCGTGACTTGGAATATAAAGCAGCATTATATAGTCTAATTTTCCCTCAACCTGATTATGGCTCCAAATTAAAGGCTCCTCAAAATCATGGCTAATGTGCCTATATAACGCTTTATAATCGTCATCTTTGATATCTTTTTTAGGTAACACCCATAACGCAGTAGCTTTGTTTACAACCTCTTCTTGCTGAACTGTTTCTTTTTCAGCCAAAGGCTTTTTCATAATTATGGGCAACATAATGTGGTCAGAATATTTAACAATGATCTGCTGTAAGCGCCAATAATCTATAATATCACGATCCTCAGACTTTATATGCAAGGTTACTTCTGTGCCGCGCTCTGCTTTTTCAATGTTTGTTACCGTAAACTCCCCTTCCCCGTTTGATTCCCAGAGGACCCCTGCTTCTTTTCCAAAGCCTGCTCGGCGAGTTTTTACGCTAACTTTATCGGCCACGACAAAACTTGAATAAAAACCAACACCAAATTGGCCGATTAGATGGGTATCCTTAGTTTGATCACTAGTAAGAGTTGCTAAAAAATCTCGTGTGCCAGATTTAGCGATAGTTCCTAAATTAGTTACTACCTCTTCACGACTCATGCCTATGCCATTATCTTTGATTGTAATAGTTTGTTCTTTGCTATCAAAATCGACCCATATTTTTAATACAGGGTTGTTTTCATAAAATTCTGGTTTAGCTAATGCTTCAAATCGCAGTTTATCTGCTGCATCAGATGCGTTAGAAATTAATTCTCGTAAAAACACCTCTTTGTTACTGTAAAGCGAATGTGTAACTAAATTTAATAGTTGTTTAACTTCAGTTTGAAACCCTAGGGTTTCGGTTTTATTAGTTTCGTTCATGTTTTTACCTTTTTTATTTCATTCTCCGTATCTGCTATCAATTTTTTTATATCCTTAAGTTGATATTGCGCTGTATCAATTGGTTTGCCGATATGTATCTCCACCTTTTCATCACGACTAAGATCAAAAGTTTTTGGTGGTAATATTTTATTGCTACCAATTATTGTTACTGGGACAATAATCGCTCCAGTATCTAATGCTATTTTAAACCCTCCTTTTTTAAATGGTCCAAGCTCTCCTGTGCGCGAACGCGTGCCTTCTGGTGCAATCCAAACCCTGACCCCTTCTAGCATCATTTTTCTAGCCACTGCTAAGTCCTTTAATGCTTGGCGTGCATTCTTCCTGTCAATAGTAATACATCCGGCCATTTTCATAGCCCAACCAAAAATAGGTATATAAAATAACTCTTTTTTAGCAATCATTCTAATGCTTTCTTTAGGAAAAGTAGCATAAATCAACGGGATGTCAAAGTGGCTAAGATGATTGCTTATGATAATATAAGGTCGCTTAAAAGCAAATTCAAAATTATAAGGATTAAAAACTACATACTTAACTCGCATTATATGTAAAATCTTTCGCGCCCAAGGATGTATTGCACGATCACTATCTCTGTAAGTCCAAGTGTTTCTAAAAAAAATCGAACCAAATATAACATATAATGGTTCTGTTACAGATACCGCGACAATCTTAGACATTACCACTATTTTTTGTAGCACATTTATACGCATAGTAAATAAAACCAATAAAAACTTATTTAGCGGTGATAATAGGCGGCGGGCTATCCGGAATAACGCTCTCATAAACCCTGTAATCTATTTGTTTTTCAGACTTCGCTACCAAACACGCAATCATAGAATTTCCCGCAACATTGACTGCGGTGCGAACCATATCAAGTAAACGATCTACCCCTATAATCAAGGATATCCCCTCTATTGGTAATCCAAGTTGTTCCAAAACTATAACTAAAGTGATCATACCAATACCTGGAACCCCAGCTGTAGCCACCGACACTAAAAGTATCATAGATATTAATATAAAATAACTAACCATACTAAGATGAATATGATAGATATGCGCGATAAAAATTGTAGCGATGGTCAACATGATGGCGGTGCCATTTTTATTAATATTTACACCAAAAGGAATAACAAAGGCTGCAATTGATTTGCTCACTCCAAGTTTACGCTCAGCTGTGTCAAGCATAAGCGGTATAGAAGCATTGCTACTCGACACACCAAAAGCAAATAGCATGACCGAATAGATCTTACTAAAAAAAGCTTTAGGTGAAAGATTAGAGATACGCAAAATAAGACTGTAGGTAACAAAAGCGTGTAAAAGTAAAACCAAAAGAACAGTAATAAAGTAATTCAGCATGCCCAAAATCAATCCAAACCCTTGTTCAGCAAACAAAATTGCGATCAAACAAAAAACACCATATGGAGCTACACTCATCAACATCATTATATATTTGGTGCAAATCACATTTAAATCGGAAAAAAATGTGGCAATCCTGCGTCCATTTTCTCCGGAAGCATTTATAGAGACACCAATTAACATAGCAGCCACTATAACCTGCAACATATTACCTTCGGCCATAGCCTTAATTGGATTACTCGGAATGATGTTACCAACAAATTCCCACAATGATGGAGTGCCGTTTTGGACAATACTTCCTTTAGTCGCTACATCTAGATACAAATCTGAACCCAAACTAAAAATATTAGCAACCAATAATGCTAACAATATAGCACTTAAGGTGGTTATTAGAACCCATTGCATTGATTTAAATCCAACACGACCGACAGCGCCACCTCTTTCAAAGGAAGTGATACCGCAAATAATAGAAACAAAAACAATAGGAACCACTAACATTTGTATTAGGGCGATAAAAGCATTACCACCCAAGCGCAATACATTATTTATAAACTGTATCCCATGGACACTAGATGGCAAAAATTTCATGACTAGACCAAAAGCAACTCCAGCAAACATAAATATTAATATTTTCACAGTTAAAGTATTATTCATATATACTCCTCGCAGAATGAATTTAATGCTTTACTCAGGCACTTCCTGTGCCTTCGCCCTTGCTAAGAAACGCTCGGGCCAGCTCGCTTTGCTCGCTGTTGCAAAATTTGGCAATCCTGCCAAATTTGTGTTGCCCTCATTTTTTACGTCCAATACAGTAATATTCTATTCCTAAATCCTTCATAACTTTTGGATCAAATAAGTTGCGTCCATCAAAAATAATTGGTTGACGTAACTTAGATTTAATTACTGCAAAATCAGGATGACGAAATTCATCCCATTCGGTAACAATAATCAAAACATCGGCATTTTCTAAGGCACTTTCTGCTGTTTTGCACAATTTTAGAGCATTGTG
>MGXJ01000034.1:0-4119 GCA_001801345.1 Gammaproteobacteria bacterium RBG_16_37_9
AATTTTAGGCAAAGAGTAACCGCTGGACAATTTTATTTTTATGTCTAGTAGTTGTATTAGTTGTTTATGCGCTTCTTTGTTTGACATATACATTATTCAAAAGGAGGTCTTTCGTAAACTCGGGCGCCCCGTGAATCTAGCATGCAGTATTCGAGATCCTCGGATCTGCGCTTCGCTTGTCCGAGGATGACAACCTTTTCCTCTTATTATTTTTATAATCATATGACCACCTTCACCGCTTCCTGTAACAAATTGTGTAATGTCGCTGGTATATAAATTCCAAAAACAAAAATCAAGCCAAGATGTAAAAATGCTGGCAGAACACAAGTCCGGGTTTGAATAATTTTTGTGGGATCTCCATAAACAACTGGTTGAATATTACTCAAAAACCCCGCTAGAACTATAATTAAACCAATAACTAATATGATCTCTAAAAATGGCGAGAATTTTATACAAGTAATAAAAAGCATTAATTCGCTAGTAAAAATGCCAAAAGGCGGCATGGCTGCTATAACTAAAGTTGCAATTATTAATCCCCAGCCAAGTTCTGGCTGGCTTTTTATGAGTCCACGAATTTTTTCTAAAGTCTTGGTTCCTGTTTGTTGAATTACATTACCCACAATCATAAAGACTGCGGATTTGGCAAGAGAATGTATAAGCATATAAAATAAACCGACAAAAGTAGCTGTTGGCCCGCCGATGCCAAAAGCGACAATGATTAATCCAATATGTTCAATTGAAGAATAGCTAAATAGTCTTTTTATATCACGCTGTCTTTGAAGAAGCACTGCTGCTACGATAAAAGATAATAGACCAAACCCAATGAATAAATTACCGGTTAAATGGTTATTTAAAGCTATATCCACTAAAATTTTAAATCTAATTAATGCATACAGAGCAACATTAGATAATAACCCTGAAAGCAGAACCGTTACTGGAGCTGGACTTTCTGAGTAGGCGTCTGGTAACCAATTATGCAGTGGCACCAATCCAATTTTAGTGCCATATCCTATCAAAAGAAATATAAATGCCAGTTTAATAATAGCTGGATCAAAATTATTTGCATGTTGCACTAAAACACTCCATAAAATTCTAGTATCAACTTGTGGCAATGTCTGGGTAGCAGAAAAATACACTAAAATAGTGCCAAATAATGCCAAAGCAATACCGACAATAGATAAAATAAAATATTTCCACGCGGCTTCAATTGCCTCTTTAGTATGATACATGCTTACCAGTAATACCGTAGCAAGTGTCGCTCCTTCCATTGCCACCCACAAAATACCGAGATTATTAGTAGTTAATGCTATCAATACTACCAAAGTAAATAGCTGATACATAAAATGATAAAACAGCAGATATTTGCGGCTAATACGATTAATCTCCACGTTGTGCCACATATAAGTATTAGAAAAAATCGCAGTTGTCATAGTAGTAAAAGTGGTGAGTAAAATCATTAATATGTTAAAGGCATCAACGTAAAACTGTTGTCCAAACGCAGTAAATGGCCCATGGTGTAAAAAATAACTGGTTACAAAAATAGATGCTATAAAATTTATGGCAGTGATAATAATGTTGCAATAACCGGAAATTTTTAGGCCGCCGACGATTAACATCAGTAGTGCTCCAAGCGGCGGCAGTAATAAAATTAAGTAAAAAGCAATCATTCGATATCCTCACGGAGCAGGTTTAGACGATCAACATCGAGCGAATCAATGCTATGTCGCAGGTGGAAGAAAAATACACCAAATAAAACTGCAGCAATTAAGACATCAAATGCAATTCCAAGTTCAACTGCCATCGGCATGCCATTGGTTGCAAGCAAAGCTGCTAAAAAAATCCCATTTTCCATCGACATAAAACCTATTATATGAGAGATTGCTTTACGATGCGTGATTAGTATCAGCATTCCTAATAACATTATCGCCATGGCTATAGCTATAACATTATTCGTTTCGGTCCATGAAAGAGTTTTTGTAGGAATAATTAAGTGATAACAAAATAATACTAAAGCAGCAGCCCCTATTAAAAGCAAAAATGGATATTTGATGGTGGCTACTTTATGCCGAATATTTAGTTTGCGAACCATATGGCGTAGTAAATATGGGATAAGTATAGATTTTAGAGTGATGGTTAATATAGCTGAAATATAAAACTCTATTTCATCTGTTTTGAGCGCTTGTAAAAATGTCGCTGTTGCTAACAAAATGCTTTGTCCCACAAAGGTATTAATCATGTTTTGAATGCGATCTTGCATGATAAAAATAAATGCAGTAAGTAAAATCAATACAGTAATAGTTGAGATTAATGATTCCATCTTATCCCACCTCAATAATGATATGAATTAAAACTGCTAGTAAGCCAAAAACAAATGCCAGGTTCAATAAGTAAGGAACACGAAACAGTCGTAGTTTTGCTAAGTTAATTTCAGTAAAACCAAGAATAATTACTAATATTATCATTTTGAAGGCAAACGCCAAAATACTCCATCCCATGTTAAACCAAGCAAAATGGCTGGTAATACCCCAAGGAAAAAATATATTGATAAATAATGTTGCATAAAGCATTAGTTTAATTTGAGAACTCCATTCTAATAAAGCCAAATATCTACCGCTATATTCTAGAACCATTGCCTCATGGATCATGGTTAATTCTAAATGAGTAGATGGATTATCAATGGGAATTCTGCCGGTTTCAGCCAAAGCAACTAAAGCAAATCCAGACGCTGCTAAAATAAGAGATGGACTTAAATGCAAATCATATAAAGTAAGATGCGCTATTATATTTGATAAATTGGTGCTGGCTGCGGTCATGGCGACAGCAAAAAATACCATGAGTATGGCAGGTTCAGCGATAGAAGAAATGAACATTTCACGTGAAGACCCCATACCACCAAAAGCAGTTCCAGTATCCATGCCAGCAAGTGCTAACAAAAAACGGATTAATGCGAACAAACCGATCATGACTATTACATCTGCTATAGAATTCGTCGCAGCACCTAGAATAAACAATGGCACAATGGCGCTAATTACAATCGTAATGCTAAAAATCACAAATGGCACTAGGCGGAACAAATGGGAGGTTGTAGTCGCAAGCAATACTTCTTTATGAAAGAGCTTATATAAATTCAGATACGGCTGCCAAATTGGTGGTGCTTTGCGATTTTGTAACTGACACTTAACCCATTTGATTACGCCAGTTAATAAAGGAGCACCAATTACAAATAGTAACGTTTGCATTATTGAAACTAGCCAAATTATGCGATTATCCATAGTAATAAGATCAAAGTTATAAACATGTATGTTAAATAAACCCTAACATTCCCACCTTGTAGGCGTGCAAAAAATCTTGCCAAGGTAAAACTAAAGCGTTCAAGGGGTAAGTAAATGCGTTGGCGTATTAGATCATCAACTTGTAAAGAATAATTTACGCTATAGCCAGTAGTTTCTAGTTTTTCATGAAGTGACCAAAAATTATGAAAGACGCGTCGTAGTGGCATAGTAAAGGCAGTGGCACTATATTGCATCCGCTGGTTTATAGCTCCATAACCACAATCCCATGGCTTAATTTCTCTAGTTTTGGTGTTGCCATAATAAACTCTGAGCAAATAATAGCTAATAAAACCTATGAATATAATCCCGACACTAACCCACAATGGATTATAAGAAGAAGTTTTATCAGAGATAGGAATCAGCCATAACCAATTTTGAGTATGAAGTAATTTTATACCGATTAGTTGATGCGAGATTACGTTTAAGGCCGAAAATGCAAAAGTTGGAAATATACCAAAAAACAAACAAAGCAAAGCCAAAAATCCCATAGCAAATTTCATACTTAACTGCGAACCGTATGTCTGTCCCGTATATTGAGAACGAGGTTGTCCTAAAAAAGCAATACCGTAAACTTTCACAAAGCAGGTGGCCGCAAGAGCAGTTGTAAGGGCGATTAGCGCCGCGGCCACAGGAATTAAGGTGCGCATAATTTCGCTTTTTAAAATAGGAGCTTGTAAAGCAGTTTGAAAAAATAACCATTCTGAAATAAAACCATTAAAAGGCGGTAGAGCTGAGATGCTAATGCAACCAATCAAAAAACACCATGAAGTATAAGGCATTTTTTTTA
>MGXJ01000034.1:4138-4397 GCA_001801345.1 Gammaproteobacteria bacterium RBG_16_37_9
TAGATCTTGCCCATGGGTATATTGGGATATTGCTCCTGCGCCAAAAAATAATAAACTTTTGAATAAAGCATGGTTAAGACAATGATAAAGAGCTGCTATTAATCCTAAAGCCGCGAGTAAATTATGTCCAGTGCTAGCAAAAATTAAAGATAACCCAATAGCGCTGAAAATTATTCCAATGTTTTCTACCGAAGAATAGGCAAGCAGTTTTTTAAGATCATTCTGCATTAAGGCGCATAAAATTCCAAATAAAGCAGAA
>MGXJ01000034.1:4416-4872 GCA_001801345.1 Gammaproteobacteria bacterium RBG_16_37_9
CTACTACACCCCACTGCCAATGAATATCTCGTAATAGGTAGAACGCAAATCGTAGCAATCCATATACTGAAACTTTCAGCATTACACCAGACATTAAAGCAGAAATATGTGATGGCGCAGCCGGGTGTGCTTTGGGTAACCATATGTGTAGTGGCACTACACCAGCTTTCATACCAAAACCAAAAAATGCAAGAAAAAAAGCCAGATTTGCTACACCAGGAGAAAATTTTATACTATGCCAGACATCAAAACTCATACTGTTTGTAAAATTAACCAAAATGCTAAAAGCAAATAAAATCAACAAGCCGCTTGCTTGGGCCATTAATAAATAAATCAGAGCTGCTCGACGATTGGCAGCATGCTCATGATTATAGATAACTAGAAAATAGCTACTAACTGACATCAGCTCCCAAGAAAACATAAAGGTAAAAAGATCATGTGCCAATAACACCAAAC
>MGXJ01000034.1:4905-13943 GCA_001801345.1 Gammaproteobacteria bacterium RBG_16_37_9
ACATGGTAGTGGGAGAATGTTGCTTTTCATGGGTGCAAATATACCCTGGAGCATAAAAAGCCATGCTTATGACCACAATGCCAATAATGATTAAAAAGAAACTTGATAGTGGGTCAAGCATGAATTGCCAGGCTAAATTCGGGAAAGTTGAACTGATTTCATAACTAATATTTTGTTGAGTAAGTAAAGTTATTAAACCAACACAAACTGCAAGAACTCCAGAAATTCCAGTTAAAGTAAAAACAATAGTTTTTTGGACACGCGGCAGACGCTGCAATGTCAGTGCTAATAAGCTGGTAGAGAAAATACTAGCAATGACAAAAAGTAAAATTAGATTCATATTCAAAATCGTTGGCAAGGAGGGGTAAATTATGTTGATGAATTTTGAGATTATTTGTCTTAGATGTCAATCAAAATCATTTTAAATTTTATTTTAAGCAATTAGAAAATGCACAGCAACGCCCTCATCCCATGGAGATCTCTCACAAGCTCGGGATGACAAGCTACATTTTACAACAGGCAAGTTCAAATGCCACATCACTTGGTGTTTGTGCTGCTTTACCTGTAATAGATAAAGTAAAGAAGTGAATAGCAAGGCGATAACGGCCAACGCTAATTTCGGGAAAAAGATTTTTATCAGCAGGGAGTTTAACCCTAATCATTTGATAAGAAATACTTTGATCTAAATTACTTTGATAAAAACCGCCAGAAGCATTAGTTGCTTTGAAAGAAGTGCTTTCTCGTATTAATTTCAATATTATTGAAACAATTTCTTGAAGCTGAGCAAAATTTTTAAACCAGGCAAGCAATTGTTGCTGGCGCAAAGGTTTTTGTTGCTGCAGCCATAAATGATACGACGGCAAGCTAAAGCAACAAGTTCCAGCAGGAGTATGCAATCGTTGTTGAATGGCAGTCAAAAATTCATTCTCGCGTAATTCTTGGCCAATTTTTTTTTGGTTAGAACGCAAACTATCAATTAGACAATCAATTTGTTTTAACATGCTGATTAGTTTCTGTTTATCAATCTCATGCAGCTTTTCTAATTGAGTTAATATTTGCACATACTGATTCAATGTTTGGCAGAATTTATTTTTAAGATCAGGACGATCTATAGTTTGAAGAATTTCTAAGATTATTTTCAACATTTGGTGGGAATCCCAAACTGATTCTCTAACCAAATAATATTCGGCCTGGTCAAACAAATATTCAAGACGCAAACAAAGACGAACTTGTTCATTTAAGGGTTGTTCGTAAATTATAATTTCCATTGTCCATTTAGAAAAAAGTTATCTTAAAGCGCACTATAATAACACGTTTTTAAGCTAGGCTTAAGTAGTAAAGATGTAATTTTTTTACCTCTTTTTCTAGATTTTTTAAAGTGCTGGTATTGCGAATTATATCATCGGCTTTATGCAAGCGTAGACCGCGACTGGCCTGGGTTTTTATAATATTTTGTATTTGCTTAATACCGGCATGATCGCGGCTGCGAATACGATTAATTTGGGTTTTTTTAGGGCAATCGATGACTAATCTCCTATCTACCTTAATTGGTAGTTTGGTTTCAAATAGTAGCGGTATAACCATAATACAATATGGAGCATGTATTTTTTTGGCATATCCTTGCATTTGGGCAATGGTGCGTGGATGAAGCAACTTTTCTAACCACAGACGTTCTTTATTATTAGAAAAAATCACATCGCGGAGTTTTTTTTTGTTTATAAGTTTTCTAGAAGTTAAAAATGTTTTACCAAAATGAGATATGATTTTTTTATAAGCACTAGTTTTAGGTTCGAGAAGTTTGTGCACAATTTCGTCAGCATCAATAACCGGCGCTTTAAGTTTAGCAAAATACTTTGCTACTGTTGACTTGCCGCTGCCTATACCTCCAGTTAAACCTATTTTCAACACAAATTTTCTCTAATTAGAGTGCCCTAACAAATTCAGAACTTGTGGCCCCCAAAAACATGCCAACCACCCAGCAATGGCTATATATGGACCAAATGACAGCGGTTCTGAGAACTTAAGTTTTTTACTAATGACTAAAATGATCCCAACAATAACTCCAGCTAATGAAGCTACTAATATAATTATAGGCAGCATTTGCCAACCGAGCCAAGCTCCAAAAGCTGCAAATAGCTTAAAATCGCCATAACCCATCCCATCAACTTTGCGCACAAGTTTAAAAACTCTAGCAATGATCCAAAGAGAAAGATAACCGCTGATAGCTCCTATTATAGCGCTTGATGGTGAAACAAAAGTATAACTAACGTTTGTTACTAAACCAACCCATATTAGTGGTATGGTGATATAATCCGGCAATAATTGATGTTCAAAATCAATAAAAATAGCCGCAATTAATGTCCAGGTTAGTATCAACATTGGTAGAGTTTTAACACCAGCACCAAAATACACCACTACAAAAACAGTAGTTATACAGCTTAGTATTTCAACTACTATATAACGCCAGGGAATATGGGTTTTACAATAGGCGCATTTACCACCAAGCATGATATAGCCTATTATCGGTATATTTTGCCACCACAAAATAGGGGTTTTACAATTAGGACAATGTGAGTGTGGGGTTATAAGATTAAATTTACAAGATTCTGCTGGGGACATCTGATGAAAATATTCAAAACAATCTTTTTTATATTCATTTTTTAGAATAATTGGTAAACGGTAAATTACAACATTTAAAAAACTTCCAACGATACATCCCACGATGCCAACACTAATTATGAAAATCAGTGGGTTAGTTGTAATCATACCAGCTATATTTATATCCATAATATTATTCGCAGTTTTTAGGGTTAATGGGAGTATTGCAATCTGAAAATTTTGAAACTAATTCCCCCTGTCTCAAGAATCTTCACGCTCTCCTACTATCATCCTCGCTCTCTTCTTTTCTGTCATCATTCGTGTCAAACACAAATACAGGCTCTCGCGCTTGATGCGAGGATCTTCACACCATCATGTCATTCTCGGGCGTAGACCCGAGAATCTAGCATTGATAATGAGATCCTCGGATCTGCGCTTCGCTTGTCTGAGGATGACACAATAAAAACACGAGGGGTGACATAATAGAAAAGCTCCATGATCAGATTATGGCACCTAGACGAAAAATTGGCAAATACATTCCAATAACTAAACCCCCAACTATCACACCTAAGATCAACATAATCATTGGCTCCAAAAGATTATTTAAATTATCGGTGAGACTGTTTAGCTCCTCACTATAAATAATAGATATTTTTTCAAGCATTAAGTCTAACGTTCCGGTTTCCTCCCCTAGAGCTATTAGCTGTATTACTTTGTTTGGAAATAAATTTTGCTCACAAAGTGCGCTGTTAAGAGTTTTGCCGTTTGCGATTAATTCTATAGTATTCTGGATTGCTAATTTATATTGCCAATTTGGGATAGTGGCGCCAGAAATATTTATAGCCGTGAGTAAGGGCACGCCTGACTTTAAAGTTAAACCAAGGGTTTTGGTTAGACGCGAAATAATAGCGTAAATCAAAATAGTTTTTACAAGCGGTATGTTCAAACTTAGTTTATCTATAAATTGACGAAATTTTATCGAGCGATTATGCATTATTTTTATGCAAATTACACTGCCAATGATTATGGCTAAAAAAAATTTCCAGGTTGCCTGCAAAAAACCACTAAAATTAATGATGAATTGAGTGTAACTTGGAAGTTTTGCCCCAAAATTACTAAACATAATTTCAAACTGGGGAATAACAAAAATCAAAAGAATAAGAGTAACAACAAAAGTAACACATAAAATAGAGGCGGGATAAATAAGTGCTTTTATGATTTTACGTTTTTGAAGTGCAGTTTTTTCGAGATAGCTCGTTAGCTCTTGTAACATGATATCAAGAGTGCCTGATTGTTCGCCAACGTTAATTAGACTGCAAATTAATTCGGTGAAATATTGTGGGTATTGTTGCAGGGTTTGATAGAAAGATTTTCCTTCAGAAATTGAATTTTTACAATTAATGACCAGATCTTTTATCCTTGGATTTTGTTCATCTTGACTGATAATTGTAAGAGCTTTAACTATGGGAATGTTTGCATTGATTAAGACAGTAAGTTGTTCAATTAAATTTGTAATATGTTTTGTTTTTATTTTTTGATGTGTCAAAAAAACAAACGTAAACTTAAGAGTGATTTTTAATGGAAAAATATTTTGTTTAGTAAGCTTGATTTTTAGTTGAGCATGATTAACTGCTTGATCAATCCCGCTGATTTTTTTTCCATCACGATCAATTCCTGACCAAATATAAGTTGCCATGAGTTACATCACAACCCTATTAATTTCTTCAAGACTAGTAATGCCCATACGCACTTTATTTAGCGCGGTCTCTCGCAATGTTGCATAATTTAACTCACGCATCTGCTTTTCAATTTCGATGGTATCGCAATGAGTCATAATCATATTGCTTATAACCGGGGTAATTGGCAGCATTTCAAAGATCGCAATACGGCCATGATAGCCGTGATTACAATATTTACATCCGCAGGCCACATAAGTTATAGTTTTTTCTTCCAGATTATTTTCAGCTAGAGTAGCTGCTGGCAATATTTGTGGTAGTTTACAGTGAACACATAATTTACGAATTAAGCGCTGCGCTATGATTAAATTGAGTGCGGTTGCTAAATTAAATGTTGGGATTCCCATATTTAATAATCTAGTTAAACTTGCGCTAGCAGAATTAGTATGTAAGGTTGCTAGCACTAAATGTCCGGTATGCGCAGCTTTTATAGCTATTTCTGCTGTTTCTAAATCACGGATTTCACCAATCATTATGATATCTGGATCTTGACGTAAAAATGTGCGAAGCACTGTAGCAAAATTCAAACCAATTTTATGATTTATTTCAACTTGATTGATACCACTTAAATTGATTTCGACAGGATCTTCAGCCGTAGAAATGTTTTTTGTTGCTTGGTTTAAAATATTGATGGCTGTATATAAAGTAAGGGTTTTGCCGCTTCCAGTTGGTCCAGTAACTAGAATCATACCTTGGGGCAAGGTGATATGTTCATAAAAAAGTTGCTGTTCCTTTTTATCAAAACCCAAATATTTAATATTGGGAGTAATATTAATGGGATTGAGAATACGCACCACTAATTTTTCTCCAAACAATGTGGGACAAATGCTTAAACGACAATCGTGATTTTGATGATTTGCTAATTTTAAGGTAAAGCGTCCATCTTGAGGCAAACGTTTTTCTGCAATATCTAAATTTGCCATGATTTTGAGTCGCGCACTAAAACGTTGGGCGAGCCCAGGATCAGTTTTGGTAAATTCATATAATAAACCATCAATTCGAAAACGAATGCGACAAAATTCATTGTAAGGTTCAAAGTGAATATCAGAGGCTTGTTTACTGATAGCATCACTTAAAATTTGGTCAATAAATTTTATAATTGAAGTATCCTCATCAATACTAGAGTCATATTTTTTTTGAGGTAAAACTTTTTTGATTGTTTTTAGCAGCTGGTCGTATGCGACCACCACTGGTTTAATATTGAGAGTGGTATGAAATTTAATGGCATTGAGCACTGAAGTATCTGTTGGATCAGCTAAAGCTAATTGCAATTGTTCATTAGTTTTTGTAAGCGGCAAAACAAGATATTTTTGGATGACTTCAGCTTGTAATGATTTGGGTAGTATTTCATCATATTGCAGTTTATCTAAATCTATAAATGGCAACTTGAAATAATTGGCAATTGTTTGCGCCAAAATAGTGTGATTTAGCTGATGGCTTGTAATTAATTTTGCCACTAAAGTTTCATTATGGTTATTATTTAATGTTAGTATTTTTTTTAATGTTATCTCTTCCAACAACTTTTGTTCAATTAGATATTGGGCAAATCCGGTAAACATACTAAATTCTTTCGTGGCGCTAGTTAGCATATCCCTCATCTACTCCACCACCACTGCTTTTCCAAGTTAATTGATTATTTTTTACAGCAGGAGTAAGAATATATGTGTCTGTTGGTTTTATGCCATATTGATCACGCGGAGTTACAGTAATTACACCATCCACCACTAATATGCTATCAACCAGACTAGTGCCATCCCCAGATGCAATATTTTTTGGCACACCATTTTTACCTGGCTGACAACTTTTTAAGTCATCGATAAGTTGAAAACATTCTTCGATTCCAAGTTTAAATGGTGCAGTCGCTTGCACAATTTCAGTATAGTGCGCTTTGCGAGTATATTTTTGATATGATGGAATCGCTACTGCTGTTAGAACTCCAACGATAGCTATTGCTATTAGTAGTTCGATAAGGGTAAAGCCATATTGATAGTTACGCATATTGTTTCTCGTGGCAAATAGGAGATAAGTATTTATAGAATTATTTATATAAATGAACAATACGGGTTTTTTAGCTATAGATGTGAACTAAAAAAATTGGCTGTTGTTGAATAATTGGGTAGAATTGATCTGGGCAAGTTCGATGCCTGCTGAAGTTATGCTTCATAGGCGGATATAGCCATGCCCTGTCATGTTTTTAGACGGGGTCAGTTGGGCAAGACTGGGTTTTCGCAAATCAAAGCTTTGCGCCGTCGAGCGCCAAACAGGAAGTTTGGCTGGAATACAAAGCATCATGGACGATTGATAGCTCTCTGCTTTTGCTGAAGTGACTCTTCATAGGCCGGTATAGCTCAGTTGGTAGAGCAACTGATTCGTAAGTGTTTGCTGATTTTTTAATCGCTTGATTTATTGATTTTTTTAACGCGGGACGCCCACTACTTTTAGCGCACAATGGTCGACAATGGCTAACCAATCCCCGCAAAATCTACGCAAAAATTATAAGCGAATTTTTTTAAAAATCCTTATGAAATTTAAACTTTAATTTTTCCAACTGTTTCTGGCTACTTAAAAACTCATCCATTTCATTAATATATCTCGGTGTTTTGCAGCTCTTTTTCCAGTCATCCAAAATATCATCAAAAAATATTCCAGGGGAATCAGTTGCCCAATCTTTAAATTCTGATTGCGAACTGTTCGTATACATATCAATTCCTTTTAAAATCCCCATGCAATAAAGTTTTTCTTCATGATATAAACCTAATTTACGGTAGTTCAATATTTTGTCGTTAAAGCTCTCTAGGGCCGCCCTAACCATTTCGTGCGCCACCTCACCTGGGTCTTCATAACCGTACCTACTAGTCCCGCTTTTTTTCCATAGTTCCTCAACATCAAGCGAATCTAATACCTAAAAAACCTCACTAGCCAGATCTGCAATATTAATATTACAAATATTTTTATTTGCCAACGTTTCAATTTTTTTAGCTATCTTAGAATCCTCATCACTCAATGCTTTTAGTATCTGCTTGATTTCTATTTCACTTAATGCGTCTAAGAGTTCATTCATAATCCTATTGCCATTACCATTGAAGCTAGAAATAACTTAACTTCTCCGTTTTTAATTTTTGTAATTGTTTTAATAAACTCTCAATACTAAACAAATCAGTTTCATAGGAAAAACTTAAACTAGCTCCTGGTAATTCGCGCACTTCAGCTATACCTGAAACATAAATTTTCCCAGTTCGACTAAACTTAAGTTTGATATACAACATTTCTTCGTCTGTTTGAAAAATAGCTTCCGGCTCATCCGAAACACAGGTTAACGCTTTTTCTATATCTCTTCTAAAACATAAAAAATCATTTGCCGTAAATGAAGCATCATAATTGGCTGTAAAATATGGCAAACTTAAATTCACTTGACAAACAAGCCAACTAGCATCTGATTTATCTGTAGCGCTTGGATTTTCAAATCTAAAAACAAGTATTTTCAGATTTGCCTTTTCTCCAGATATGATTAATTCATACATAACTATGTTTCCTATGTGTTAATTTTCTTATTCGGACATAAGTAAATATTGACTATAATCTCTGGTTTAATTCCTTTCTTATATAAATTATCTCTTGGAATCAAAGGATCTTAACTACCGCTATCTTTTCTTTTCCTTCGTATAAATCGAAAAATTCCCCACTTTTTAACCGATCATGGGGAGCGTTATCTGCCAAAAATCTTGCTTTAGCTTTTGATGGATTCCTTTGTTTGGCTGGCGCTTCATCAAAATCAAGAACCACACTCCAAGCTGCTTTATCCCAATCATCTTCCTTGAACTTAGATACAGTTGAATATTTCAATCCCATGGGTAACCTTCCTTGTTTACCAACCCAGTTAACTAAAACATCGACTATTTCCTTCATGATTAATTCCTCATATTTACATTTTATCAGCTATCTTCACTTATTAGCTTTCGTGATCTCTCATCAAACTGATCAAGATTTTCATTAGAATATATAGCCAATGTTATCTCGTGAGCATAGCTGTCATCATTCACATGCACGTGATTGCCTGCTGTCCCATCAACTAAAGATTGCAAAAAAGATAACATTTGTTTAGCTTCATCTTTTGTTAAATATATACCTATACTATTTACTATATTGTTTGTTTCTGTATCTAATAATCTCATAATAATTTATTCTAGATATATACGGTTGGTTTTCCATTTACATACTCACCAATGTGTACATGTGGTTTTTTTATGGAAGGCTGGGTTATTAATATCAAACCTAATGCGCCTGGAGTTATCCATTGGAACCTGACACCATTCTGATACTATTACTCACTGTCGATGCATGAGGACGGTCTTGATTGTAGGACAATACTCCTATAACCATTGAAACTACACTAATGGCAGTTATCAATATGGCAACGATAAAGTTTGTGCCGCCTTTTCTTTTTAGAGTTTCCCGTAATAAATTTTCATCTTTTATTTTGTTTTTAAATTTAGTAGTCTTATCACTAACAAACAATAAATATAAATAATTAGCAAATAAAGCTAATAACAAATGAAAAACGACACCAGGAAAATAGTATCCTGGCAATGAACAATAATCAAAGATTACTTCTTTTGATACCATAATTACAAACATGATAAATGCATACAGATACATTTTCCTATATGCAAGCCAAAAAAACCCTAAAAACATTGCGGGACAATT
>MGXJ01000034.1:14030-15970 GCA_001801345.1 Gammaproteobacteria bacterium RBG_16_37_9
TCAGTGGGCTATCAATAATCTCCACCAATTTTTTCTGTCTTTTATTTAAATCCTCTGTCATACACTATTTCTCTCAGATTTTGCTACAAACTTCTTATTTTTACCGGCCTTTCTAGGATTTTTATAAAATAATTAATTTAGCATATCTTAATAACAAACTATCTATAAACTTCATGCTCCTTCCTTTCTAAATTGTTGATCATAGACACATGCGCCCCAAGTCTTTTATTGATCATTTTGTTTAAGCTTCTTCTCTTTAGCTTTTCTTATTACAAGATCTGCAATTTCGCCGAATGTTTTAATTTGATCGTATTCGTCATCTGTAAAATCATACTCTGAAAAATCAAACATCCGATAGACGGCAATAAGAAACCCTTCAGCACCCAAATCATCCCAGTCAATACCCTGTTTTGCCGGTTCTCGTACGCTAGTGTTACCGTTAAAATTAGAAACATCATAATCATCTTTAAGTACTCTCCAAAAAACCTCCAACATTTCTCTATGACTTAATTTATCTGCATTATGGTATGCTCCATAATTATCTAAATAATATTTTTTATTTCTTTCCTCTTCACGAGTTTCCGCTTCTTTTGCAGCAACATCCATTTTTTTACGAAATTTAGCATATCTTAGTAACAAGTTATCTATAAACTTCATATTCCTTCCTTTATAAATTGCTGATCATAAACACATGCTCCCATGTAACCAGCAGTATATCCTCCGATGGCGTATATTTGCATTGTTCTACCAGTACCCCTTAAAATATTTTCAGTACCACTTAACTTCTTAAATAAAGCATTATCGGTTTTTAACATGGCTTTAGTATTTTCAGCAATCCCTTTATCCTGAGATAAAGTTAGATCGAGCATGCTAAGCGTATTTGTAAAACGTGAGCCGCCAAGACGGCCAGTTTTATCAATCAAATGATGCTCCTTTGCATAACTTTTCGAAAACGGTCCCGATAAAATTACTAATCCTTGAAATGTAGGATCGCGTATAAGTCTATCGCCACAATCTATCAATGTTTCACCCCAAGTTGGCTTTCTACCGTGCGACTCAGCAAAAGCTTCCGTCCCCGCCCCATTACTATAATTACTACCATCCCTCGCTCTATCCGACATCTTACTTTCATAAGAACCATCTCCTGAAAGAGGCGATGCTTTGTTTGTCGAATCATGCAATGTCTGATCTGGAAAATCTTCCCCTTGCTCTTTTGGCTTACTCTCAGAACTTTCATTAGAAGGACCTTTAATGCCAGCAGCCGCTGCGCTGCCGGCTACGCCTCCTACCTGTGCCGTAACATACTGACTTGATGCGCAACCAACAGCAGCAAAAGCAATCGTTCCTTCAAATAAAGTCTGTTTCCATCCAGCTCCCGTAGCTGCACCAAGTCCCATAGTGGTTGCTGATCCTATGGCTGAAGCGGCTAACCAGCTTGAAGTTATTCCTGCACCACCACCAAGTCCAAATATTGCTCCCCCGGCTGGGCCAACTAATATTCCTACTGCTACTCCAGTTAATATCCGTACCACAGGATTGCTAAAAAAACTTCCTATCGAACGAAATAAACTTCCCCAAAATCCAAAGCCTGTAGGATCGGTAAATGCTAATGGATTATTAATACAATAACTATACCGGTTTAAACTTTGACTATTACCAGGATCCTGGATATATGGATCAGCACTTAAAAATCTCCCCACCACTGGGTCATATATTCTGCCATCCATATGAATTAAATCAATCCCATCTACATTTATCTCTTCATGCCCTGTAAAACCTTTATAGGTAATTGGGTGGTATGGTACTGCTCCTTTTGTTTGTTTCTGTTCTCCAAAAGGCGTATAAGAAAAGTGTTGTTTAACATTACCGTTTTCATCAGTTATATCAGTAACCGACCCCAAGTTGTTGCGTAACATCTCATAAACAGCAACGCCATTATT
>MGXJ01000034.1:16014-22382 GCA_001801345.1 Gammaproteobacteria bacterium RBG_16_37_9
AACCAATATATGCTTTTTGTTGAGTAATAGTTGGTCCGCCTTTATTGTTGATAGTTACTAGTTCGTAATTTCCTAAATAATAAGTTGTCGCGATTTTACTAGGTCCGTTATCAACTCGAGCAAACTTTTCTCGCTCAGCATTGTAGTAAAAACTTACAGTTGCTTTAGAGGTTGTTATAGTTAACGGTTTGCTATAGCTGGTATAGGTAATTGTACGCTCTATACCATTCAAGGTTCCTTTGATTTGATCCCCATTAGCATTATACTCGAATGTTCCCGGTTGTTTACCTTTGATACTTGTTAGTGCGTGTGGTCCTGCACCATTTTCTCCATATTTATATGCTCCAACATCTGATTTAGAAATAATATTGCCTAAAGCATCATAAAATAGTGTTTGATCTGCTCTTCCACTAGACTCTATCCCTACAAGACGATTTAAATCATCATATTGAAAGTTTTCAGTAACTGCGTTGATTCCGTCTTGATGCGCAGTAACATTACCAAATACATCATAACGATAGATTTCTTTTTGTACTACTGAACCTATTTTAGGGGATGATACGGACAGTGTATCTAAACTAGTAGTAGCTGAACTTTTATTGGGTTCTTTGGTTATAGTTGTTCCTGCTAAAGCAGGCATTAAATCTTTTTGAATTGATAGGCTTGTATTTAAAACCGTTTCAATATCATCTAAAAAACCAGTTTTTGGACTATAGGTATAATTAGTAATTAAACCATTGCTGCGACTTTCTGAAATTATATGTCCAGCAGCATCTTTAGCATTTAATTTCCAATAAACTTTGCCAGTTTGAGCATCGCTAATTTGAACTAAGTATCCTAATTCATTATAACTATTTTTTACCTGCAAACCGTTGGGATAGGTTTCTATATCGAGGCGACTATTTTTGTCGTAACTATAACTACTGGTGTAGGTTTGATTTTTAATGACGGTTTTGGCTTGCACTAGTCTACCAAAGTTATCATAACTGTAATCACGGGTATAAACTTCTAGACCATCATGGATGGCTTTAGCAGGAGCTTCAATTTTTTCTTGGGCTCCTTTACCTGCTAAATTTAAACTATTAATCTTAGCTAGTTTGCCAATGCCATTTGGCGCTGTATCATATTCCCAAGTACTAGTACCAGCATTGTCAGTACGACTAATCATGCGGTTTAATTTGTCATATTTAAATGTTGTAGTGTGGTTATAAGCATCAGATTGGCTTATGAGATTACCCAGAACATCGTATTGATAACCCCAGGTGCCTTTATCTGGGTCATTAATAGCGATTTTTCTTCCTAATTCATCATATTTAATCATCGAAATATTGCCCACACTATCTTTTATCGAAGTCATATTACTATAGGCATCGTATTGGTAAGTAACCACAGCACCTAAATTATCCACAGTTTTTATTAAATTACCTACGGCATTTACTTCTTTTATCTGCCTTTGTTGTGATTGATTAATAGTAGTCGTAGTAAAACCATCATAAATTACTCTGGTGATATAGCCATCGGGAAGGATACTACTAATTGTTCTGCCTAAAACGTCATACTGTATTTTGGTGTAATAGACTGGATACCCTTCAAAAAATGGTAGGCTTTTCTGGGATACTCTTCCTAGTTCATCATAAGACATTAGTTGCCAGATGATTTTTCCATCCATATTTTGTGTGGTACTTGCAATTTTTCTTCCTAAAATATCATAGTATTCTTTTTGCATAGTACTGTTTTCAGTATGGATAGTTACAACATAAGAAACGTTCTTCAGAGCAGCTGGAATATCTACTGATGATGTATGGATAGATGAAGAATTAACCCAATTATAACTCGTATCAGTTTTGGTACCATCGGGTGCTATTTGTAGGATTACTCTTCCAAAATCATCATATTGATATTTAGTCCTTAACCCATTTAAATCAGTAGATTCAGCTATCGCCCCAAATCTTGGGTCTAATATTTGGCTTACAGACTGTTTCAAAGGATTGGTAGATTGAATTATAAATCTACCATAATCATCGTATTTTACCTCAGCAACTCTATCTTCTATTCCTTGACCTGAAATTGTAGTATTTACAATATTACCAAAAGTATCTCGCTTATATTTTGTGACTAACTTTAATTTAGCATCATCAGGTTCAGCTATCGCCTGCATTAGCAAAGATGTTCTCGGATCATAGGTGAAACTACTAGTTCTTGTCTGTTCTAACTTTCCTAAACTACTTTTAGTAACTTTAGCGGTTACTAATTCACCAAGCAGCCATTTTTCTGGATCATTATGATAGGTGTTCTCGGTCTTAGTGATAAAATCATTTTGAGGAGTCTCTTCGTGAATTTTTGTAATAATTTCTATTGGATTACCATAATCATCAATAATATTACTTACGGTAGTTTTACTAATTAGGCTGCCTTTAAAATCATAGCTATTTTTCTCGCTCTTTTTAATATATGGCATGTAATAAGTGGCATTTATTCCGCCATCACCAAAAGTTTTTAGCTCCCAAGTATCCTCCGTGCTGGTAATAAGTGTTTTATCAGCTAATCTAGTTTCACTTGCAACCGGCACTCCCTTGTTATGTAAACTAATATTTTGGCTGTAGGTGGTGGTTGTAGTAATACCAGTAGTTTGATCAGTAACTGTCATTTTATGAAAACCTAGAAAACCTAAACCCAAGTGATTAAATTTGGCTCCGGTATAATGATAAGTTGTAATGTGATCTGAAATTTTTGGTATATTTATTGCTTGAGAACCAGTAGCTGCAGTATTACTACTGGTTTGATAAACAACGTACATTGGACCCTGCCAATCCATGTTGGGATATTCAGCATCATGTTCTTTAGTGTAAACTTCAACTTTTTTACCGCTTAGCGGCTCATAATCAATATCAAGTTTTGCACCATAACCATCTGTGATTGAGATTAAGTAGTCAGGAAGTTTTTGCGCACAGTTTAGATAGGTTATTTCGTATTCATATGTTTTAGGTGATGGTCCTACTTTGGGTAACCCGCTTCCCTCTGTTACGTAGTCCCCACCGGTTACTTCTACTCTACACGATGCTACTATATCGGGTAACCCAATTCCCCTCAGGTCCACATAGGATATTTTGTCAAAACCATAGCTCCTAATGAAACCACGAATGTCCATTGGTTTTATGACATAATTGTTATTATTAACCCATTTATTGCCGGTATTTACAAAAACTTGTCCTATACTCCCCCCCGCCACTTGACACTTTATTAAGTCAGGTAATCCGCTTCCTCTTATATCTACAAATTGGATATACGTATTCATGGGTATGGGTAGTCTAGAGGGTAAGGTCAGTGTATATGCATCATCCTTAATCCATCCTGCACCAGTGTTTATAAAAACTTCTTTCTGTATATTTATTATATCTGGTCTACCACTTCCTTTTAAATCTAAAAATAGTCCAGATTGGACTATTTCATCTTTGATATTGACCTGAGTTGCCGCCTGTTGCTTATATATCTCATGACTATCCCATTTAAATATTGCTGTTGGTAATGTGTATTTATCATCCTTAACCCACCCAGTTCCAGTATTGATAAAGACTTCTTTGTGTTCTTTAGAATCTTTATCGCTCCAAGTTTGTATTAAGTCAGGTAAACCATTTCCTCTTAAATCTACAAAGTATCCTATTTGAAATATTCCTCCATTACTTTCAAATTGTTTAAATATAGTTGTTGGTAATACACATTTATCATCTTTGGTCCACCCCGTTCCAGTATTGATAAAAACTTCTTTGTATTCTTTAGAATCTTTATCGCTCCACGCTTGCACCAAATCAGGTAACCCAGTTCCTCGTAAATCCACAAACTGCCCCACTTGACCAGCTTTGTGAAATATGGGTACTGGTGGTATGTATGCGTCATTTTTAACCCAACCATTACCTGTATTCATAAAAGCGCTTTTCAATTCTTCTGGGGCTTCAGAACTATCGTACCATGCTTGGACTAAATCCGGTAAACCGCTTCCCTTTAAATCTACAAATTGTCCAACAGGGCTCATGTATGGATATCCATGTGTGTAATATTTAAAACTAGGTTTAGAGTAGGTTTTATCAAGTATATATCTTCCTACAAGTTTTTTGAGTATTTGTTCATATGGAGCTTTAGTAAATAAAAATGTTGGAGGTGTATATTTATCATCCTTCACCCAGGTATTTCCGGTGTTAATGAATGTTTCTTTATCTGTTTTTATTTCATTGAAAACACCGGCAAAAACACCTTCACTCCACATTTTTACTATACTAGGTAACCCGGTCCCATTTAAATCTATAAATTTCCCTATGACTCCATCATAGTAATTAGTTTCAAATTTCCAGCTAGGTGCTGTCTCTTTATAATAATACACATGCCACTCATACATAGATATTGGCGGTTCAAATGCTTTATCTTTAATCCATCCCTCTTCATTTGTTTGCCACTCAAATTTTGTTGGTGAAAGGCAAGCACCACTACCACTACATTTTTGGATTGCTGTTATTCGTGAACGATAAGTGTTTTTACTAATTTCATATGTTAATTGATATTCGTAAATCAAGTTTAATCCTTGGTAAACCTGAATACTTTTTAGGCGTTTATCTAAAATATTTTTAGATCCAGCTTGGTAAGCTGTTTTTGTATCTGGTCTTTCTTCGTAAATAAACTTTATTGAGTTATATGGCAAAACTTTTGCTTTTTCATTGCCGGTATAATTAATTTCTACTGGATAAAAACTTCCTTTTGCTTCATCTTTAAAATAATGCACTTCTAAATAATTACCAACCGTATCTTGAATTTTGTTTAAATTCCAAACCGCAACCGTATTTTTGCCTTCGGCTTTGATTTGCGAATCAGTAGTTAATCCATATTCTGCGACCTGTCCTCCTTTAGTCCAAACTTTAAAACTAGCTGGACCATTTTCTTGTCTGCCATATGAAATTATCTTTGTTTTACTATCAATATAGGTACGATATTCGGTTCCATCAGCGCCATAATTACCTTTTACTGCCACAAGTTGTTCGCCATTTAAACAAAACCGATCTTGATCAGTAAAATCTACTCCATGAATTAAACCGTTTTGTGTTTTATTGCTAGGACATCTTGTAATTGCCGTCAATCCATCTAGAGAAAATCCCGCGCCAAGCAACCCATTGCGTGTATTACTACTTGAGCTATCATATACGATAGATAGTGCTGGAGTCATACCAGCAGTACCTGGTGGAACATCAATGGGAATAGAATAGTGCGCCTGTCCAGTTGGCGTAACGTTGAAATTACCTTTTATAGTCCCGACTTCCGGAGCACCTATACTAACGTTAGTAAAGATGAAAAATACAAAACCAATAATAATCTTAACTAGCCAATTAGAAAAACTATGCTTGATCATAACTCCTCCAAAATCAAGATTAAAGCGCCGCGTTGTTCAGACAATTTTTTCTACTTTTTAAAACAAATATCAATGCTAGTAACACTCTTATAAAAACATTTAATACTTGCCTTTTGTTCCGAGGTAAATATGAGGTTAATCTCGCTGGTGTCCATATGCCCCCTTTTATCAACGGTAAAATCAGATTCTACACTTTTATTTGCATACCAGTGAGTTATACCACCCATCATTAAAAGATTGTCGTGCATTTAGAATTTTTTACCACTTTATTATTCTCCAAGAATTATATTTTTAATTAATTTCTTTGGTTTTATTTGTAACTATTTCCCAATGTCCAGCTTTAGGCGAGCCAATACGCTTTAAATATCCCTTTGCTTTTAAAGTGGCTATTTTTCTTTCAATAGAACGTGGTGCAAGACCCAGAATTTCAGCAGTTTTTTTGGAGCTGATGTTTTTATTTTTTCTTATGAGTCCTAAAATCTTCTCCAACATTATCTCCGACACTTTCTCCGACATTATCTCCGACACTTTCTCCGACATCATCTCCGACGCTTTCTCCGAACCTTGGAAAGGATGTGTTGGACGCTTAAAAGTTATTGTAAAGAAAAGATTGCTAGTGAATTTTGGCCCGGAAACACCTGCCGCTTTTGTTATAGCGCGCATACGGTTTATCCCAGTGCCCATCCGCTCAACTTTGTCCATGCGAGCAAACATATCAGCAATTAGCTCATTGCGTCTTATAGAAATATCTGCCAAAAACTTGGTATCTAACCCGTTCATGAGACCACCTGGATTACTGATTACAACTTTATCTTGATGCACCTCAACCATAATGCTGGTGCCACGTATACTATAATCTCTATGAATAATTGCATTGGCTACAGCTTCGCGCAGTGCTTCTAGCGGAATTTCACAAATATCTCTTCTATTAACTCCTTTTATTTCACTCCTCACATTGAGATGTTTTTGTAAAAAT
>MGXJ01000034.1:22420-25635 GCA_001801345.1 Gammaproteobacteria bacterium RBG_16_37_9
AATATCTTTGCGATCATAAATGTTTATGCGATCTGTCCCTTTAAAAGCGACGAGCGTCATTTGACACTGTAGAATAAAATCTCTTGGTCGATTTGCAAAAAACAATACACCTGCGTTTTTTATAGTTGTGTTCCCAGCTAAATTAAGGCTAGGCAATATATCCCGTGGTAAGATTTTATTCACAGAAATATTAGCTTCTTTAAAAAAAGCTTTTATTTTTTCCCTTGATATATCGTTCCATGAAATGTCTTTATTAATCTGATCTTCAAAAGACGCTGATGTTACATTTTTGTATATGAGATGAATTTCTTTTTGTGTCATCTTTTGAGTAACAGCATCTAGTCTGCGATAATAGCCAGCCGCGCAGCTATAAGGTTTCTCATCCCCTTCTGCGATTCCAATAACCACAACTTTTCCAATTTGTTTTATGTTTTTTATGTAGATACTTGGTTCACAATTACGAGCTAAATCAACTATCTCAGCTTTCATTTTATTGGTAAGTGCTTCGCCTTTTGTATTACAATCGTCGCCTACTCCCAACAAAATAGACCCACCTTTTGTATTAGCAAAAGCAACAATATCCTGAACGATTTTAGGTGAGTACTTTTCTTTGAATTCAACCATTAAACCTTCGCCTTCCTTGATTAAAAGCTGTAAGTCTTCTGGTGTCATGTTTGGTTCATCTCAGTAATTAGAATTTATTTTTGTATCGCGGTTGATTATATATCAAATAAGTCTGTGAGGGATAGTTAGAGTTAGCATAAAATTTTTATATTTTATCTTCCAAAACTGGATAGGCACTAGTGCCTGCACTATGCACTACGCTATGCACCAAATAGTGCAGCCAGTATTTATTTAAGTAATATTTTCAAAGTATTAAGATCAAAAAACTGGGCGTGCCTAATTAGTGCACACCCATGCACTAATCCGTGCCTATCCAAAAATTTCTTGGCAAAATCAAAAAATTTAAAACTAGTCGTATTTACCTTTGGAATCAATGAAATGAGTTTAAAAGTCGCCCGCGACGAGGGGTGTACGGTTAATAGCCATAAAAAACATCATCAAATATCAGCCAATAGACACTCCAATTACCTCTTGTTATTTTAAAAATAATCTATTTTTTACGCATGGTTTTAATGAAAAATTTTGGGATAAATTTTTTTCACCATAGTCGTCAATTCTAAATATTACAATAGTGAAACTTCCTGAAATCATAAAATACCTGCTGAAACAGTCTGAAACAATCTGGTACTTATGCCAAAAAATATTTATACGCGTCCTAATTTTAGGACCAAAAAAGAATTAATATCAAAAAGAAAAATTTTTGTGGATGGGAAATTTTTTTGCCACAAAAGCATTTAAAATATCGAATATTAAAATCATTGTGATTAGAAGAGGAAAATATTATGAGCAAGAATGAATCAAAAATATTAGCTAATCCTGCAGAACTAAAAGCAATAACTGTTACTGAATTGTTGCAGTTTGAATTTAAACCCCATGAATATATTTTAGAGCCTTGGTTAACCACACAATCTCTAAATATGATTTTTGGTTATCGAGGCGTTGGTAAAACGCATATCTCTCTTGGAATTGCTTATGCAGTTGCCTCTGGTGGAAAAATTCTGAAATGGCAATCTTCAAAACCTCGAGGCGTACTTTTTATTGATGGAGAAATGCCTGGGGATTCACTAAAAAAACGCATAGCAGATATCATCACTAATGCCGACCAAGATAATAAACCAAATTTAGTATTTTTAACCCCAGACTTGCAAGAATTTGGCATGCCGGATTTAGCTACAGATTATGGGCAGAAGTTAATCGAAAAATATATTACCGATGAAATTGATTTGATAATAGTTGATAACCTTTCCTGTTTGGTTAGGAGCGGCAAGGAAAACGATGGCGAATCATGGTTGCCTATTCAGGAATGGGCTTTAAAGTTAAGAGCAGCGGGCAAAAGCGTATTATTTATCCACCATAGTAATAAGAATGGTGGTCAACGCGGCACCTCAAGAAAAGAAGATGTACTCGATAACGTGATTTGTCTGAAACATCCAATAAATTATACCCCAGATCAAGGAGCTTTATTTGAAGTTCACTTTGAGAAAGCACGTCATTTATACGGTGAAGATATCGAACCATTTGAAGCACAACTAGTTACTGATACATCAGGTAAGCAATATTGGCAGGTTAAATTACTAGAACAATCAACATACGAAAAGGTAGCGGTTTTAGCAAATGATGGACTTAACCAAAAAGAAATTGCAGATGAGTTAAATATTCATAAATCAACGGTTTCTAGGCATGTAAAAAATGCCAAAGTTCGTGGGAATTTAAAATTAAATGCTTCTGGGAATTAATCAATGAACAACAACAATTCTAAAAAGTTGCATGGTTGCATTGGCATAGACGCGCAACCACGCAACTTTGATAATAAAAAATGCAACCCATCACACAACCCAACTGCAACTATCGGCTTAAAAGCCTTAGCCAAACAGTATTTAGAGAAAAACTGGCAATGCAACTCTCACGTAACTAAAGATAAAAACAGATGCAACTTTACCGTTCAAAATTTAGATAATAGTTTCAATTCAAAATATGGCATTTCACTGCGAACTCTTAAGGAATTTCTTAGCGACGATTGGGATGGCTACAAAGATAATTTCGAGGCATTAGAACTTTGGGCGGATTTATTGTTTAAAAACCAACTAATAAAACAAGGAATGGCTCCAGATAATTTTACTGCTATTACGTGTTGTAATTCTTGTGGTGATGTTTATGTGCCGCCAGCCTTAGTTAATAATGCTGGCAGTGTATTAGGCTGCCCTTGGTGCTGGAATAGAGCAAATAACTTACCAATACCAAAGCCTATTGTTTCACATTAACGCAATAAAGAAATTACTTACATGAACAAAGAGGTAACGATAATCCATGAGTAAAAATGAATATTTATTACCGCGCTTAATCAGGCTAAGAGACGTATCGCGCTATCTTGGTATGGACAGGCACCTCTTTAACAAAGAAGTAAGACCATTTTTAACTGAAATCCCGATAGGAATTCAGGGAAAAGCATTTGATAGGCTGGACTTAGATAAGTGGGTCGACTACTATAAGGAGCGTAGTGGGCGTCCCTATAATAAGAGGTTAGAATTATGGGACGCAAAAGAACGCCAGGACTCTACAGACGTGGAGAATCCTGGCATGTTGATAAACAA
>MGXJ01000035.1:0-2484 GCA_001801345.1 Gammaproteobacteria bacterium RBG_16_37_9
TGACAGCAATTATGGTGCCAATAAGATATATAGTTGAGGCTTTTAGACCAATGCGCCCTAGAGTATGGATATCGCTAATGTTGGTCATGCCATACAGTATTGCAAAAAATACTGTAGGGACAACAATCATATACACCAAGTTTGTGTATATGGTTGCAATGGGTTTGGCAAACTGGTGATATTCTGGGAATACGTAGCCGCATATGACGCCAAGCGTCATACCAATAAGCACTTTTTGCCAGAGATTAAGCTTCATATATCATTGTCTGATAACATAAAATTCCTATAAAAGCAATAAAAAGGTGTTATCCTAAGCTGACATATCCTAACAATTTTTTAAAATAAATTTATGTTAGCCCAGCTAAAGACTCGCGTTGTTTGCGAGTCGTAGGGCTGGGTTGTTGAGGTATAGAACGATCCAAGCTCTGAAAGAGCGAGATGATAGCTTTTCATAGCCATATTTTAAATTACAATTTATAATCAGTTTTCTAAAAAATCAAACTGTTAGAATAAATTATGAATGTTGGAATTGACTCTATAAGTTTTTATACCACAAATTATTATTTAGACCTTAAAAGTTTTGCAACTAATCGTGGCCAAGAAATTTCTAAATTTTATGATGACCTTGGGCAAAGGAAAATGTCAGTTGCCCCCCCAAATGAAGATATAGTTACACTAGCTGCTAATGCGGCTTGTCACATTTTAAATGAGAATGATGTTGCTGATATTGAAATGGTTTTATTTGCTACTGAAACTGGAACCGACCTTTCTAAAGCCGCCGCGACCTACATCCACAGATTATTTAATTTACCTAAACGTTGTCGCGTGATTGAATTAAAGCAAGCTTGTTATAGTGCCACATTTGGTTTACAGATGGGACTTTCTTGGTTGCGGCAAAATGCAGGAAAAAAAGTTTTGTTGCTTGCTTCGGATATTGCGCGTTACGAATTTAATACACCTGCAGAATCATCGCAAGGTTGTGGGGCAGTAGCGATGTTACTTAGTGCTAATCCCAGGTTGCTTACTATCGGACCTGAAGCTGGTTTTTGCACGAGAGAGGCAATGGATTTTTGGCGGCCAAATTATTTAGACTGTGCTTTGGTTGATGGTCGTTTGTCTTGTGATGTTTATATGCGTTTTGCCGAAGAAACTTGGCAGCAATATTCTGGGTTAACAGGGCGTAAATTTTTTGACCATGATCGTTTTTGCTATCATGTGCCACTAGCAAAGTTAGTAGAAAAAACCCACAGAAAGCTTGCAAGAATAAATGGAATAAAGGATTTAACCATAGATCAGCTTGATTATCAGATTGGAAAATCGCTGATTTATAATCGAGAGGTTGGAAATTGTTATACGGCGTCATTATATTTAAGTATTATTTCCTTGCTTGAAAATGTATCTACTGATCTTGCAGGAAAATTAATTGGGTTATATAGCTATGGTTCCGGTAGTGTCGGCGAATTTTTTTCTGCGCGTGTGGTTGATGGTTATCAAAGATGGTTAATACGCGGTAGTCATCAAACAATGTTAGCTGCACGCCAAGAGTTGTCTTTTGCTGAATATGAAGATTTTTATCGTTTTAAAATGCCTATAGATGGTAGTTTGTTTGAGTTACATCAGTGGCAAACGGGGAAATTTCGTTTAAAAGAAATCAAGCAGCACCAAAGAGTTTACGAGAAGGTCGAGTGAACAGAGCACAAGAACAAAACATAGTGGTTATAGCCCGCGCTCCTGGAAAAATAATTTTATCTGGGGAGCATTCTGTTGTTTATGGAAGACCTGCGCTTGCCTTAGCAATCAATCGTTTTGCTGAAACTACTATTACGTGCCAACCAGGGTATGGAATTTGGTTTGAATTTCCAAATGATAAATTAAAGCATATTACAACCATGCGAGGATTACAGGAATTAAAAACCCTGATTGCCAAGCGTTATAGAAAGTTTACTGTGGGTAAATATCAGATCAAGGATGTTATTCATAGTCCATTAGAATTAATTCAATATGCTTTTATTTATTTGGTAGAAAATTTATTTTTGCTGATAAAAGGCGGGCTTAAAATACAGGTAGAGACGACGTTGCCGATAGGCTGTGGGATGGGAGCTTCAGCTGCAGTTATTTTAAGCCTGATCCATGCTTTGGTTAATTATTGCGGTCGAACCCTAACAATTGATAAATATTTATATTTTGGGCGGGAAATTGAAAATTTACAGCATGGGCGTTCAAGTGGTCTGGACCTTTTTTTATCGTTACATGGTGGCTGCTATTTTTTTGTTGCTGGGGATGCTAATAAACGTAATCTGCCAAGCATTCCTTTTGTTTTAGTAAACACAGGCAAACCCAAAACTTCCACAGGCGAATGCGTGGAAGTGGTTGCTAAGCACTTACAGAATAGCATTATTGCTGATGAATTTTCTCAAGTCGCTGTGGCTATGGATTTGGCAGTGCAACAAAATGACTTGGAAAAGATCAAGCAGTGCGTGCGGG
>MGXJ01000035.1:2534-4563 GCA_001801345.1 Gammaproteobacteria bacterium RBG_16_37_9
GATTTTATTATGGCAATTGAAGCACGTGGTAATGCGGCTAAAGTTAGTGGTGCTGGTGCTATATCTGGTGGTAATGCTGGAATAGTTTTAGTTGTAGGGGAAAATGAGATTTCAGATATTGTAGCAGAATATGGGTATGAAATTTTATTGGTGCAAGGAGAATCTCGTGGATTGTATCTCGTATAAAGTTTCAGTTCCTGGTAGCTTAATGCTTTTTGGTGAGCATGCAGTTTTACACAATAAACAAGCTATAGCCGCAGCGATTAACCATTATATTAAGGTTAGTTTGATCCCTAGTTCTGATAGCAATATCAGAATTATCTCGTCAACGTTTGATAATCATACGGTAGCGCTCGGTAAATTTAAGATCACTAAACCATACGATTATGTTTTAACAGCAATTAGTCAATATTTAAAAAAAATAAAGCGTGGTTTTACATTAAACATCTGTTCTGATTTTCCTGCTAATATTGGTTTTGGTTCTTCAGCTGCAGTTACTGTGGCAACACTTGGAGTTTTGAATTTATGGCTTAATCAAAAACCAATTGATCTAATGAAGTTGTATCAACAGGCAGTTAAAGTGGTGCGTTTAGTGCAAGGTTTTGGTTCCGGGGCTGATGTAGCTGCTAGTGTGTTTGGTGGAATAATTGCATATAAGATGCAGCCAGTATCGATCAAAAAACTAAATAATGTTTTACCTCTAGTGGCAGTTTATTCTGGAAAAAAGGTTTCTACGACAAAGGTAGTGGCTAAAGTTGAGCAAAGTTACAAGAGATTCCCAGCTGTTTTTTCTGATTTATATAATGCTATGGATTGTTGTGCTAAGGAGGCAATTGATGCAATTGAGAATAAGCAGTGGTTGCGCTTAGGTATGCTTATGAATATTCATCAAGGGTTACAAGATGCTTTGGGTGTAAATAATAAGATGTTATCTGAATTAATTTTTTCGTTACGTGATAAAAAAAATATTTATGGTGCTAAAATTTCTGGCTCTGGATTGGGGGATTGTGTGATTGCTCTTGGTAGAATGAAAAAAAATTCTTTTCCAGAAAATAATAGTCAGAAAAAAAATGGGATAAGGCAAATTGAAGTTGCGGTTAGTAGTTATGGGGTTAGTGTATGATGAGAATTTTTATGTATAGAACCCCTGCGAAACGTTTCCACAAAACCGCTCATTGCTTCGAGAGTCGGGGTTATTCTTCTTGGGGACGGCTTCCTGCCTCGATTCCTTTACTTCCATGTATCATACGCCCCGCGAATCATAACCCCGACTCCTTCGCACTCGCTGCTTTTGTTCCTAAGATCGTGTTAATATTAATATCTTGAGCGGGGGGAGGAGGGAGTATGAAGCTCGGTGATTACCATAAAAAAAGAGATTTTAAAAAAACAACCGAACCATCAGGGCAGGAGTCTGACCCGGGTCTGACTCCGTTGATTTTTGTAGTGCAGAAGCATCATGCAAGTCATTTGCATTATGATTTTCGTTTAGCTATTGATGGGGTTCTAAAAAGTTGGGCTATACCTAAGGGGCCGAGTTTGCAGCCAGCAGAAAAGCGTTTGGCTGTGATGACTGAAGATCACCCTCTTGAATATGCTAATTTTGAAGGAGTTATCCCACAAGGGGAATATGGTGCGGGCACGGTGGAGATTTGGGATCGTGGAACTTGGGAGCCAATTAGTGATTTAAAAACTTGGCTTAAGACAAGAAAATTAGAATTTGTTTTGCATGGTAAAAAGTTGCAAGGTGTTTGGGTGTTGGTAGGTTTTAAAGATGAGCCAAAGAATTGGTTGTTGATAAAGAAGAAAGATATATTGTTGTAGTAGAGAGAAAAAATAGATAAGTTGTATGTGCAAGAGCGCTCATTATCTATAGTTGTTTGAGGGACGGTGTAAATACTATGTAACCTCGCATTCGCCGTCCATGGCTCATAGCGCCCTAAAACAACCATAGATAATGAGCGCTTTGTGCAATAATAATTGTTGAATTTTAATGGGGTGGGTGGGGAGAGAGTGGAAAGAGTCGAAGTTG
>MGXJ01000035.1:4583-5971 GCA_001801345.1 Gammaproteobacteria bacterium RBG_16_37_9
ACCAATCATGGGCAGTTTGTTAATGCAGCTGGTGGTTCTGCTTGGGCGCCAAGTAACGTTGCGCTTTGTAAATATTGGGGCAAGCGCGATCTTGAGTTGAATTTACCGGTTACTTCTAGTTTATCTATTTCGCTTGGGAATAAAGGCGCTTTTATCAAAATAAAGCAGGATCAGGATAATGACGCTGATAAATATATTGTTAATGGCGAACTCATTGGGTCAAAAACTAAATTTGCCAAGCGGCTTGGAAAATTTTTAGATCTATTTCGGCCGCACGGTGTGCACTATCATATTGAGGTTGATACTAATGTGCCGATTGCTGCTGGTTTTGCTTCATCAGCATGCGGTTTTGCTTCTTTAGTTCAAGCATTAAATAATCTTTATGATTGGCGTTTAAATAAACAAGATCTTTCGATTTTGGCGCGACTTGGTAGTGGTAGTGCATGTCGTTCAGTTTATGAAGGTTTTGTCGAGTGGCAAAAAGGAGATGATTATAATGGGATGGATAGTTATGGTGTTAAGTTAGGATATATTTGGCCAGAATTGCGAATAGGGATGTTAACTATTTCTGCAGGGGAAAAGCCGATTTCTTCAACAGATGCGATGCAGCTTACTGTGACTACTTCTCCGCTATACGATGGTTGGATAAATAGAACTACTCATGATTTAGATACGCTTAAATTGGCTTTAGAACGAAAAGATTTTATATTATTTGGTGAAGTAGCTGAAAATAATGCTATGGCCATGCATGAAGTTATGGGTGCATCCGAACCACCAATAATTTATTATTTACCAAAAACCATTGAAATGATTGCCAAAGTTAGAAGTATGCGTTCCCAAGGAATACCACTATTTTTTACTCAAGATGCTGGGCCAAATTTACAATTATTATTTTTAGCTGAACACGAAGCTGAAGTTTTACAGGCTTTTCCAGATCTTGAAGTAGTGTTGCCATTTGCTGATAGTAATTCTGAAAAGATTATTTTAGTCGATGAGAATGATGTTGAAATTGGCTCTGGTGAAAAATTAGCTGCTCATGTTCAGGGTAAACTACATCGAGCATTTTCAGTTGTTATTTTGCGCGATCGAGAGGGGAGGCTAGAAGTTTTATTGCAGCAAAGAAGCACAGTTAAATATCACAGCGCTAATCTTTGGTCTAATACTTGTTGTGGTCATCCTCGTCCAGGTGAAGATATAATAACTGCAGCTAATAGGCGTTTGCGTGAAGAGATGGGTTTTGGAGTTGAGCTCAAAGAAGTTGGAAAGTTTCATTATAGATCGAAATTTCTTGGGGTTGATTTAATTGAAAATGAGATTGACCATGTGTTGGTAGGCTTTAGTGATTTAGATGATTTTTTATTTAATCCATCAGAAGTGCAAAGTTTTTG
>MGXJ01000035.1:5981-8451 GCA_001801345.1 Gammaproteobacteria bacterium RBG_16_37_9
AAAGTAGCCCGCAGAAATATACCGTTTGGTTGCCGCAGGTGGTTGATTTGCTTTTGCAGGAAATGTAACTACAATCACAAAAAGCGCCAAACAAAGAGATTGCAAAGGAATATTATGAATAAAACTAAGCCAGCGTTGAGTGTTTTAGCATTAACTATGATCAATGTGATCGCGATTGATAGTTTGCGTAGTATTCCTATGAGTGCGAGTTACGGTTTTTCATTGCTATTTTATTACATTATATGTGCCTTGTTGTTTTTTATTCCTAGCGCTTTAGTGTCTGCGGAGTTAACCACAGGTTGGCCACAAAATGGCGGTATTTACGTTTGGGTTCGTGAAGCATTTGGTAAGCCAGCGGCGTTTACTGTCATTTTTATCCAATGGATTTACAATATTTGTTGGTATCCAACTATACTTTCTCTTTTAGCGGCAACGCTAGCCTATGTTATCAATCCTGGGCTTGCAAGTAACACTTGGTATATGCTCGCGATAGTGTTTGTTACTTATTGGTTAATTACCCTTGTAACTTTATGTGGTATGCATATTTCTAGTATGTTAAGCACTACGACAGCAATAGTTGGAACAATAATGCCAATGGTATTTATTGCAATTCTTGGCATTATTTGGTTATTGCAAGGCAAACCTATTAGCATGGATATTAGTATTAAAGCTTTTTTGCCTGATATTAAGCCTGGAAATTTGGTATTACTAACAGGTGTTTTGTATAGTTTAGTCGGTATGGAAATGTCGGCGGTGCATGTGCAAGATGTAAAAAACCCGCAGCACGATTATCCACGAGCACTTTATTTTTCGGCCATAATAATTTTATTGTCTTTAATTTTATCATCGCTAGCAGTTGCAGTTGTGGTGCCGACCCAGCAATTAAATTTAGTAACGGGATTGTTGGATGCTTTTAATTTATTTTTTACCGCGTTTCATTTGAGTTGGATGATGCCAGTTGTTGCGATATTAATTGTGATTGGAGTAATTGGTGGCGTTGGTGCTTGGATTATTGGACCAGCACGCGGTTTATTGGTTGCTGCTCAAGATGATTGTATTCCTAAGTTTTTACAAAAAGTTAATGCAAAACAGATGCCGTTTGCGATTTTGATTACACAAGGGATAGTTTTTTCGATTATTTGTTTAGTATTTTTAGTAATGCCAACAGTAAACAGTTCATTTTGGATTTTAAGTAATTTGACTGCTCAGCTCGCATTATCATGTTATATATTTATTTTTGCTGCAGCTATTCGTCTGCGTTATAAATTTCCTGAAGTTAAGCGCGCCTATCGTATACCTTTTGGAAATATTGGTATGTGGGTCATTGGTCTTGCGGGAATTTTAGCTAGTGTGTTTACGGTATTAATTGGTTTTGTGCCACCGAGTCAAATTGATGTTGGTAATCTCAAATTCTATGAGACATTTTTGATTGTTGGTTTTGTAGGGTTTTATTTGATTTCATTGCTTATTTACAAAATGCAAAAACGAAAAGGTGTCAAGTCCTTACAACATACAACGCCTCCACATTTGTAAATGGATCAACCCATAATAGATTTTTGTTGTATGTTGTAAGGACTTGACACCTTCCCTAATTAGCTCAAACAGCCAAAATAATGTTAGTTAACCCCCATATAATTTCAATTTTTTTTGGTGGTTTTTCTTATAGAGTTTAAGATGAAACTGTGTATAATAAATTTTTTTTGAGTTGTTTGTATAAGAACATGTTTCTATTTTTATCTTAAAAACGCCAGTTGGAATTACAAAATGTTATTTATTACTTGTTTTTAGCATGTATCTGGCAAAATAAAACCGCTCATAAATTACTGATAAGGGGTTAGTCTGGAGACTGCTATCAGTTTTAATTATAACGATTTTGTAATTCTAGCTGTTGTTTTTGGGGTTATATTTCTTAGAGTAATAAAATTTTAGAGGAAAATATGATTAAGACATTGAACAATAAAGAAATTGAGATAATTAAAGGTGGTAACTTTGATCCAGTAGAAGTAGGTCTTATAGTAGGGAGCCTTGCTTCCGGTGTGCTTTTTACAGCAAGTGGTTCATTGATGATGTACGCTTGTAATAGGCCAAATGATGCTAATACTAGCAAATTGAGGGACGCTGGTTTATGTCTTACTATTTTTGGCTTGAGTGCTTTAACGGGAAGTATTGGTATTACCATTCTTTCATTTGGGAACTGAATTATAGATTAAGGCAAGGTATCTAATGTAGTGTCAACTCGGCAATTAAACGTGGAATTTTATTTAGTTTTGAGCTTATTTATAGCTTACAAAAGCCTCGTCAAAATAGCGTTAAAAATAGCATATAACAAGAAAGCGACAATTCCAGAAGCGGGAATAGTTAAAATCCAAGCCAATACTATGTTTTGAGCGATTTTCCAATTAACAGCAGACAACCTCTTAGATAATCCTACACCAAGAATAGTTGAAGTTATGATATGAGTGGTGCTGGT
>MGXJ01000035.1:8546-13156 GCA_001801345.1 Gammaproteobacteria bacterium RBG_16_37_9
TCTACCGACAGTTTTGATAATGCGCCATCCTCCTATAGCTGTTCCTATAGCTATCGCTGTAGCACAAGCAATTACAACAAGCCACGGCACAGAGAAAGAGTTTAAAGTTCCATAGCTAATTAATGCCATGGTGATTACGCCCATAGATTTTTGCGCGTCCGCAGTTCCGTGTGAAAAAGCCATTAATGCAGCGGAAACAATTTGTAACTTGCGAAAATTTTTATTGAGTTTGTCTGGAGGAAGATTACGGACAATCCAAAGCAAAGCTATCATAAGCCAAAAACCGACAAAAATACCTATGATTGGTGAGAAAAGCAGAGAAAGTATAATTTTTTTGATGCCAATCCATTGGAGTGAAGAAAAGCCGATATGGGCTACTGATGCTCCTATAAGCCCACCGATTAAAGCATGCGTTGATGATGATGGAATAGCAAAACACCAGGTGATTATACACCAAATAATAGCCCCGCCAGTGCCAGCAAGAATCGTTACCTGGGTGATATCATTAACCGCAACTATATCTTGGCCTATAGTGGCCGCAACCTTAGTAGAAATCATGGCTCCAATAAAATTTAAAACAGCAGCCATAATTACTGCGGAATAAATTGAGAGTGCGCGTGTTGATACACAGGTGGCGATAGCATTGGCCGTATCATTAAAGCCATTAATATAATCGAACGCTAAAGCAACAATGATAACTAGTATTAATATTACAAGGCTGGTTTCAGGCATTTTTTACTACTATAGTTTCTAAAATATTAGCAGCGTCTTCACATTGGTCGGTAACTAATTCTAAATTTTCATAGATTTCTTTCCACTTGATAAGGCGGATTGGATCTTTTTCTTCTACGAATAAGCGACTGATAGCATCTGCGCGCACACGATCAGCCTCATTTTCTAATGAATTTATTTCTATGCAATACTCAGAAATGTGGGTGGGATGTTTTTCAAGTGCTGATACGGCTCTTTCGATAGTTTGGCAGGCCTTAAGAATAATGAAACCCAACTCTTTAGCTTCAGGAGTGATGCGATCAATATGGTAAACGATTATATGTTGTGTTGTAGTATCAATAAGATCGATAATATCGTCTAAGGTGGAAGCTAGAGAATAAATATCTTCTCGATCAAAAGGAGTGATGAAACTTTTATTGAGTTTTTTAATGATTTCGTGGGTTTGTAGGTCGCCTTTATGTTCTATATCTTTGATGAGGTGTTGGCTTTTATATGGATCGCTAAAATTATCTAACATCTCCTTTAGAGCAACCGCACCGTCCACGATATTTTTTGCCATATCTCGAAACATCGCAAAAAACCTTTCTTCTTTGGGAATTAAACCGAACATTTGTGTATCTCCAAATAGAATCCATAATTAAGTATTTGTCCATGTGCTATATAACACAAATTTTTCTGTGATGCTATTAGAGTTTATGGGAGTGCGCAATCTGAAATTTTGAAATGAATTTTCACTATCTTGAGAATTCTCGTGCTCTCCTACTGTCATCCTCGGGTCTGCGCCCGAGAGCCTGTCCTCGTGTTTAACACGAGGGATGACATAATAAAAAAGCGAGTAATCCAGCCATATAGATGCGAATGTTTCGAATCGAACATTATTACTTCCATGTAACTGGATTCCAGCAGTCCCTGCTGGAATGACAATAAAACTTAGATTGCACCAGCCCCTTTATGGTAAACACAAGACAATAAAAAAACATATATAATCATATAGTTACAGATATAATAAAGTAAATTTTATAAAGAACAGATAGAGATATATAATGCTATTAGAGTTATGAAGATCCTCGGGTTAAACCCGAGGATGACATTTAATGGCGAGGATGAGTTTAATGGTTTGTTATTCTTAAAGAGGATAGCGTTTAATCTTTTGGTTATTCTTAAAATGGAGGTGGTTATGGGCACTTTGTTTCTTTTTATTATTGCAATAGCACTTGTTCTTGGTTGGTTTGTAATGATTTATAATAAGTTAATTCGTATGATTGAAGTTGTTAATAACAACAAAAATCAAATAGATGTGCAGTTGGATCGACGTTACAAAGTTTATGAATCTTTGATAGAAGTCGTAAAAAAATACATGGATTATGAAAAAACTACTTTGAAAGAGGTAGTGGCTTTGCGTTCACAAGCGCAAAAATCTTTGGCAAGTGGGGATGAGAGTGGCCGCATCAAAGCTGAAGAAGCTATTTCAAAGATTGGTGCTGGTATTAATTTAGTATTTGAACAATATCCAGATCTAAAAGCTGATAAAAATGCTCTGCAATTACAAGAGGAAATTGTTAATACTGAAAATAAACTGACTTTTTCTAAACAATCTTACAATGATAGTATTGAGCAGTATGCTGCTACGAGCAAATCTTTGTTGGAATCTTTTGTGGTCGGAGTATTTCCTAATAAGCTTTTGAAAAATTTTGCCTATTGGGGTATTTCTGATGATGAAAGGAAAAAACAGGAAGATTATAAGGTCAAGCTTTAAAATAGTTGTGGTGGCCGGCAGGCTTTAGCCTAATTCATTACCCACAAATATTGGCGGATAGCGGTAGCCGCAGACCCCGTTTAGAAACGTAACGGGGCAAGCTTTAGTCTGCGCTCTTAATTTAACGCAAGCTAAAGCTTGCGGCTACCATTCGCGGTTGCCCTTTATGGTAATAAAATGAAAAGTTTTGCAGACTACAATACATCAGCTGCCGTCGATTGGCGTAAACAACTAAGAAGCAATGAGCGTCGAACTCATTTTGTAATTGGTGCTTTTGTGTTGATTTACGTAATGGTCGGGATCATTGTTGATTTATATCTGCATCCTGAGTTCCAACAAATTCCAATTTTGCAAGCATTACAATTATTGGTTACTTTTAAAATCACGCCAGTAGCTACGTTGATTTTAGGTGCGGTCGCTATTATTTCGATATCAATTACCTATGCGCTTCATGATCGCATTATGTTGCTTGGCACCCAGTATCATGAAATTACACCACAAAGCTCTCGTTCTGTTGAAGAACAACAACTTTACAACGTGACAGAAGAATTAAAAATTGCCGCTAGTTTACGCTATATGCCTAAAGTATATTTAATTGATGCGGATTATATGAATGCTTTTGCTAGTGGCTACAGTGAGAAATCAGCATTAATAGCTATTACGAGCGGTTTATTGAACAAGCTTGATCGGAGTGAATTGCAAGCAGTAATCGCACACGAATTAAGCCATATTCGCCACCATGATATTAAATTAACTTTAATGGCATCGGTGTTAAGTAATATTATTTTAATTGTGCTTGATATTATGTTTCGTGGAATTATCTTTGGTGGGGGTCGTAGACGGCGTGATAATGGTATAGTTTTGGTTGTAATTTTATTACGATTTTTATTGCCGATTGTTACGATATTGCTGCTACTTTATTTAAGTCGCAAACGGGAATTTATGGCGGATGCTGGAGCAGTTGAACTTACGCGCGATAATACTCCTTTAGCTAAAGCGTTACTTAAAATTAGTGGCGATCATGAGGCAAATAAAGAAAAATATGCAATGATTTATCATGGCACTTCGCATGAGGAAGTTCGTCGCGAAGCTTATATTTTTGATCCGGCTCAAGCAGGAATTTCTATTCAACAATCTTTGGGCAATGTTTTTTCCACTCACCCGCCGCTAGCAGAACGTTTAAAAGCCCTGGGATTTAAGGCGAAAGGGGCTTAACCAAGTAATAATCCAAAACTTTTCTTGCGACTTGAGGCGCTATAGGACTATTTTCTGTGACGACTGCTATCGCTATTTTAGGGTTTTCTATAGGCGCGAAAGCAATAAATAAATTATGATTGCGTAGCCGCTTCGGAAATTTTTCTTCACTTTCTGGGCTTGGGTTTTCATTGACGATTTTATGATGATATAGCTGAGCTCCACCAGTTTTACCCGCAACAGTGTATGCTGGGTTTGATCCAAAGCGGGCATGAGCAGTGCCTTTTGGATTATTTACTACTCCTTCCATTGCATTAATTACAATATTCCAACTATTTGGGTTTTTAAGCATTACTGCAGGGAGAGGGATTTTTGCATATGATATTTTAGAGCCATCAGGTTTTTGATTGGCAAGTAACAAATGAGGTTGAAATCTTTGGCCACGCATCGCAATTGCGGCAACACCAGATGCTAGTTGTAACGGTGTAGTTGCCATATCACCCTGGCCAATACTTGAAATAACCGTGTCGCCAAGATACCAATGTTTACCGGTATGCTTCATTTTCCATTTAGGTGTAGCAACAATACCAGAAGATTCTTCTGGTATGTCTATATTAATTCTACTACCAAAACCGAAACGCTCTAGAATATTAGCTATTTTTTCTATGCCAAGTTTTACAGATATGGTGTAAAAGAAAATATTGCAAGATTCAGTAATTGCCTTAGTAATATTTACTATTCCGTGTCCATTATAAACCCAGTCGCGATAGATATGACTACTGCTTTCTAATTTAAACCAGCCTGGGTCAGATATTTTAAAACTTGGAGTAATTATTCCAGTATCTAGCCCTTGGAGGGCGATAAACGGTTTAATTGTTGAGCCAAAAGGAAATTGGCTTCTGGTTGCACGGTTATACATTGGTTTATC
>MGXJ01000035.1:13257-13490 GCA_001801345.1 Gammaproteobacteria bacterium RBG_16_37_9
TATTTGGATCAATAGCGACAACTGCTCCGTGTTCTTTACCTAATGCATTTATTGCCACCTTTTGCAGTTTGCTATCAATAGTTAAATATAGGTTATCTCCAGGTGTTGGTGGAATTATTTTTAAAATACGGACAACATGACCGCTGGCATCAACTTCTGCAACTTTATAACCTGTTTTGCCGCGGAGTGTAGTTTCGTAATATTTCTCGATGCCGATTTTACCGATAAAGTCG
>MGXJ01000035.1:13637-15307 GCA_001801345.1 Gammaproteobacteria bacterium RBG_16_37_9
CTTCTTGCGTGAGTTTGAGTTTTATTGGTATATGTTCGAATCGATGATGGTGGCGTAAAGCCTTATTGAACTGTTTGATCTCGTCAGGGGTGATGGCGATGATAGTTTTTAAATTATCTAAAGTTGCCTTTATATTTTTTACATATTCAGTAATGATATTAAGATTAAATATTGGCAAATTTTCTGCAAGTAGAATACCATTACGATCATAAATTAGGCCACGATTAGGTTCGATTGGTAGGTGTTCTAATTGATTGTGCTCGGCTAAGTTTGAATATAATTTATAATTAAAAATCTGTAAATTGAACAAACGGATAATTAATAAAATTAATAATATAGTGATTAAAACTACAGCCTTGAGCACTCGGTTTTTAAACTGTTTTGTTTCGCGGTTATAGTTTCTAAGACGATTTAAATGAAACACGGTATCAATTCCTGTGGTATGGATGATTATTGTTTTTTGGCTTATTTTTTTGCAGTCTTAGGTATACCCCAAAGTTTTTCCAGATTGTAAAACTTGCGCACACGTTCGATCATAATGTGCACAATAATGTTGCCGAAATCTGCTAACATCCACTCGCGAGTATCTGCGCCTTCAATGCCAATGGGTTTGATGTGCATGGGTGCAAGTTTTCCACATGTTTTTTCAATTAATGTTTTAACGTGAGTGCTTGAATTAGCTGTGCCAATAATCATGTAGTCTGCAATGTCTGTAAGTTTCTTGATATTTAAAGCAAGAATGCCTATGGCTTTGTGTTCTTTTAGGGTTGCAACGATTATTTTTTTTATATTAGCTGGAGAACGTTTTTGCATATTTTTTAGAAATATTCCTTATTGGTTAGTATAGAGTTTGTTGTCATTAATATATTGCCACACATCTTTGGCAAGCAGTAGGCTTGCATCTTTTTGTTGTTTAATCAATGTTCGAATCTCAGTAGCTGCTATCGGTAGCGGGTTAATGTCAATACAGTATATTAATCCAGCTGGCTTTTCTTGCAATTGCTTGGGAGTAAAAACCTGTCTTTCCGCTAATATCTTTATGATTTTTTCGTTGGTAGTTTGCCAGTGATTAGGGCGATTGGCAATTATTAAATGTGCCAGTTCCAAGATTCTTTGCCACTTGTGCCATTCATCAAATTTATTAAAAGCGTCGATGCCCATGATTAAAGCTAGTGGTGTAGAGGGATTTTTTTGGCGTAAATATTCAAGTGTGTCGTTAGTGTAAGATATAGTGTGGTGCTTGATTTCATAATTATCAACGTCAAGGTGTGGTAGGTTTTTAATGGCAAGCTGCACCATATTGAAGCGGTCTTGAGCGCTTGCAATTGGTGGGGTTCGCAGGGGAGATTGATAGCATGGAATCAATAGTATTTTTTGTAAATTACAAGATTTATATATTGTGGTTGCAAGATGAATGTGTCCTAAATGTATGGGATCAAAAGTTCCACCAAAAATACCAATAGGAAGTTTGTTCATAAGGTTAAGAGTATCAATTTTAATAGGGGTATTGCAATCCGAAAATTTTGAAACGAATGCCCCTATCCTGTCATCCTTGACAAATATTGATTGTCATCCTCGGACAAGCGAAGCGTAGATCCAATGAGATGGACTCCCTCTTACTAAACGGCATCTAAAGTGCCAGAATGGTTATTTTTATTTAACCACTTAAA
>MGXJ01000036.1:0-207 GCA_001801345.1 Gammaproteobacteria bacterium RBG_16_37_9
AGAAGTTAGATCAAGATTAGCTAATGCTTGTTGATATTGATAGTCAGCTTGTCTTGTTGCGGCTACCACGCCCCCACCTTGAAATAGTGGAACTGAAAGTTGTGCCCCTACAGAGGTTGTTTTACTACGGTTAAAACCATTTTCAAGTTGGGGATAACGATTACCGTCATATGCATACTTATAACTGCCGCTAGCTGTTAAGGTCGG
>MGXJ01000036.1:241-7984 GCA_001801345.1 Gammaproteobacteria bacterium RBG_16_37_9
CGAGCGGCTATGGAAGCAAAACGTGCTGCTATGATATCAAAGTTTTGTTGTTCAGCGGCTTTTGCCCATTTTTCAATATCAGCTGGTTGAGGAGAAATTAGAGGAAAATCAGCTTTAACTGAGTCAAGAGAAAGATATCTAACTCCGGTTATTTCACTTAGGCTTTCAAATGCATTAGAAAGATTATTGATAGCGGCAATTTCGCTTGCTACTGCTGTGTCGTGAGTTGCACGGGCATCTTCAAGATCGGCAATAGGAATTAAGCCTACATCAAATTTATGTTTGGCTTGATTAAGTAAGCGTGCTACAGCTTCTTTATTTGCTTTGGTGTAATACAGGGTATCTTTGGCTTGTAGCACATTAAAATATGCTGTAGCTGTGCGTTGTAATAAGTCTTCTTGTGCTGCTAAAAAAGTTGCTTCAGCCTGTTTTATGGTTGCTTGCGCTCCCCAAACATTTGCCCAGTTACCAAAATTAAATATTGTTTGGGTTAGTTGAAGGGAGTATCCAGAGTTATTGTCATAAGATATGCTAGTGCCATTTGTGAGCGGACTTTCATTTTGCTCTCGGGTTCTGGAAATATTTCCAGAGGCAGTTAATTGAGGCAAAAGTTTGGATCTAGCAATTGCTAAGTTCTCTCTATTTGCTAACCAGGTGGCGTTTGCTGCTTTGAATGTTGGATCGCTTACAAGAGCTTTTTTGTAAACATCCATTAAATTTACCGCAAAGGCAGTTGTGAAAACTAAATTCCCGCATAAAATCAATATCGTCGAAAGAATGGCTAGCTTATATCTCTTCATATTTATTACACCTTTAAATTGGCTAACAAGATTAATACTTTTAGTGTTTATAAGCAAATATCTGTGTGTTTTTACCGTGGAAATATCGCTAGTTGTTTTTAAGTAAAAAAAGGGGTCAGACCCAAAAAAGGGCCTGACCCCTTTTTTACTATAAATATGTTTTTTTTCAATATGATATGATTTGTGGCACCTTAATATTTGAGTATTATACGGTATTGAAGAAGCTACGAATTTTTAATTATAATCTTAAAAATGAAAAAAACCGGTTTTACTCTAATAGAATTAATGATTGTGCTTGCATTAATTGGCATTCTTAGCATGATATCTTACCCACTGTATAGTGAACATATAATAAGGGCTCGCCGCGTTTACATTGCCACGGTTCTTGTAGATTTAGCAAGTAGTATGGAAAGATATTATCTTTTGAATAATAGTTATAACGACGCGACTTTAGAAAAATTATCTGTAACTGATGAAAGCTATAAAGATTCTTACCATCTAGATATAAAAGCAAAAGAAGAGAATTATATTTTGAGAGCCATACCAATTGGTAAACAAGCGACAGATTTTTCTTGTGGGGAATTGATACTGGATCAAAATGGAAACAAGAGCATAAGCGGTAGTGAAACAGCAGCAAAATGTTGGCGGTAGGCAGACACGGCAGCTGCAAGTCCCGTTTAGAAACATAACGGGATAAACTTTAGCTTGCGCGTTTATAGAAGCGCAGGCTAAAGCCTGCGGCTACCACCATTGCGCAGGATATCTATGATCAACATGATCGCACCAATACAAATTGCCGAGTCAGCTATATTGAAAACAGGATAGTGCCACTGTCTGAAATAAAAATCTAGAAAATCTATTACCTTATGATAAGTGATGCGATCATACAGATTGCCCAAAGTTCCGCCTATAATTAAAGCCAATGCTATTTTAAGCCATAAGTGTTCGATAGTTATTTTTAATTGCCAAATTATTATGGAAATGCTAACTCCAACAGCAATAGCTCCAAACAACCACTCTTGCCATCCGCCAGCTTGGTTTAAAAAACTAAAAGCCGCTCCAGTATTAAAAGTAAAAAATAGGTTGAACATTGGTAAAATACTAATTGGCTCTCCTAATGGTAAATAATCTAACGCTAAGCTTTTGGTAATTCGATCTAGAGCAAAGACTAGTATAGTAATAAAAATCCAAAGATATTTTTTAGATAGAATCATTGAGTCTCGTGTCATGGTTAAGGCAAGGGCAAGGGGTCAAGTCCCGACAATCGACAATGTGGTCATTTTTAGAGTAGTGCATAGAATGACATATCATTGTCGATTGTCGGGACTTGACCCCTTTTGCTTTTTGAGGGTTGACAGTAAGCCGGATTCTGTCGTGGACAATCATTTCTCTGGGATGTATGTCACCATACACCTCAAGCGACCTACCCGAATCTATATGTGGACCACATATGTAGGAAAAAAATCCTACGAAGATTCCTATTTGGTCTTGCTCCAAGAGGGGTTTGCCGTGCCATTGTTGTTACCAACAATGCGGTGTGCTTTTACCACGCCTTTTCACCCTTACCTTGCCACCAAATATTGGTAGCAAGGCGGTATATTTTCTGTGGCACTTTCCGTAGGTTTGCACCTCCCAGATGTTATCTGGCTCTTTGTCCTATGGAGTCCGGACTTTCCTCTTAGTCGCTAAACGATATTTCACATTCAGTGCCTAAGCGATTGTCTAGTCAACCCACTGCTTATAAGGATAGCAGATCTGAGGAGCCGTTGTCACGACCAAATAGTTTCTCGGTTTAGAATTTGCATCTTTAGTTAAGAGCGGTATAGTAGTTTGCTATAGTTTTATATTAAAGTTGCGACAATGAAAGTATTATTAGTAAAAACATCTTCGCTTGGCGATGTGGTGCATGCATTGCCAGCAGTTACCGATGCCCAAAAAAAAAATCCGGATATAATTTTTGATTGGGTGGTTGAGGAATCTTTTGCTGAAATTCCAAGTTGGCATCACCCGGCAGTTAGAAAGATAATTCCAGTAGCATGGCGTAGGTGGCGTAAAAATCTTATAAAATCTTTGTATTTTGGAGAGATTTACCGGTTTTTAAAAACATTACGTCAAGAAAAATATGATTTAATTATTGATGCTCAAGGGTTAATTAAAAGTGCAGTTATTGCCAGCTTGGCTTTGGGTATAAAAGTAGGTTATGACAAAAATAGTGCACGCGAACATCAAGCTTCTTTTTTTTATAAGCATAAATATGCAGTATCTAAAGATCTGCACGCAATTATGCGGATACGTCAACTTTTCGCCTTTGCTTTGAAGTATGAAATGCCCAATACCACACCAGATTATGGTATTAATGAAAAAATATTTTTTTTAGAAAATGATAATGAAAAATATTTGGTATTTTTTCATGGAACTAGTCGTGAAGATAAGTGTTGGAGTGAGCAAAAATGGATTGAACTTGCCCAGTTTGCGGTAGACAATGGATTTATCGTATATTTACCTTGGGGAGATAATATTGAGCTCATGCGTGCTAAAAGGATTTCTCAGCAAAATCAAGCTAAAATTAGAGTGCTTCCCAAATTAAAGATTACAGCGATAGCGGCTCTTATTCGTGGTGCCAGTGGGGCTGTTGCAGTTGATACTGGCCTTGGTCATGTTGCGGCGGCGTTAGGAGCCTATACGGTTTCGCTTTATGGCCCGAGTAATCCCAAATTAATTGGGGCGATAGGGATTAATCAGATACGGTTGACAAATTTTGCTCAGTTAGAAGCAGCCGATGTTTGGCAAGCGCTAGTTGGGCTAAGTAAATAAGGATTGAATATATATTATGCATTGTCCATTTTGTAATGAAATTGATACTAAGGTAATTGATTCTCGCTTGGTTGGCGAAGGTAAGCAAGTGCGTCGGCGACGTGAATGTGTAGTTTGTGATGAGCGATTCACAACTTACGAGATGGCAGAGCTAGTAATGCCACGAGTAATAAAACGCAATGAAGTGCGTCAGCCTTTTGATGAAGAAAAATTGCGTAATAGTATGAGAAGAGCCCTACAAAAACGCTCTGTTAGCACAGAACAGCTTGAAGAGGCAGTGCAACGTATTATGCATAAGTTACGCACTACTGGTGAGCGTGAAATAAACTCTAAAATTGTAGGTGAGATGGTTATGGAAGAATTGCGTAAATTAGATCAGGTTGCTTATGTTAGATTTGCTTCGGTGTATAGAAGTTTTCAGGATGTTAAAGCGTTTAACACTGAAATAAAGAAATTACAAAAAAATACTAAATAGATAGTAAAAACATATGAAACCTCAAGCTCGTCGTAAAGCACGTTCTTTAGCCTTACAAGCTATTTATCAATGGCAGCTAGTTGCCGATGATGTTGTTAATATTAAAATGCAGTTTGTTGATAAAATTAATTCCAAAAAAGTAGATGCTGAATATTTTAATGATTTGTTAGATGGTGTTATAAAAAATGTCGGAGCCATCGATGAAGTTATTACACCGCTTCTTGATCGCAAAATAACAGATCTAGACGCTGTTGAGCTTGCAGTGTTGCGTTTAGCGACCTATGAATTGATGCTGCGTCTTGATGTGCCATATAAGGTAGTTATTAACGAAGCATTAGAATTAACTAAAAACTTCGGCTCCATTGAAGGATACAAATATATTAATGGAGTTTTGGATAAGGTAGCTCGTCAATTAAGAACTGATAAAAAATCCTAAATATAATTTTCGTTCGAAGTCAAACGATTTAATTGTTCAAATTTTTTTTGATTTTGAAGGCCAATTTAACTTTTAAATTTAAAATCAATTAATTACCAGACGAGTTTTTCCAAAAAAATATTTTTTTCATACTTGCCATATATAGTGTTTTTGATTAGTCTTGTGCACAACATAATGTGTTTTAGAAGTAGTTTTAGGAATATATAATATGAAAGTTAAACGTCACTTTACTAGCAAGGGAAAAGCGCCACTTGCAGCTGTTAAATTTGTTAATCGCTCCTCAGAAATTCGCAATCCCGATGGCACAGAAGTTTATAAAGCCAATGATTTGGAGATCCCAGAAACTTGGTCACAAGTAGCAACAGATATCGTTGCGCAAAAATATTTTCGCAAATGGGGTATTCCAGTCAAAACTAAAAAAGTAGATGAAGTTGGTGTGCCTGAGTGGTTGCAACGCACTGAAGTGGATTTGGCCGAATTAGAAAAATTGCCACAAGATAAACGACATCGTGGTGAAAAGAGTGCAAAAGAAGTATTTCATCGCTTAGCTGGAACATGGACTTATTGGGGTTGGAAGCATAAATATTTTGATACTGAGGAAGATGCACAGGCGTATTACGATGAAATAATATTTATGCTAGCAAATCAAATGGCCGCTCCAAATTCTCCGCAGTGGTTTAATACTGGTTTAAATTGGGCATATGGTATTACTGGTCCAGCGCAAGGACATTATTATGCAGATCCACTAAATAATGGCGAAGTAAAAAAATCAGAAGATGCATATAGTAGACCCCAACCGCATGCATGTTTTATTTTGTCGATCAAAGATGATTTAGTAAATTCTGGTGGGATCATGGATATGTGGATTCGTGAAGCCCGTTTATTTAAATATGGTTCTGGCACTGGTGCCAATTTTTCTAAGTTGCGTGGTTTCGGTGAGCCTTTAAGTGGTGGTGGTAAATCTTCCGGATTAATGTCATTTTTAAAAATTGGTGATCGCGCCGCTGGTTCTATAAAATCTGGTGGAACTACAAGACGCGCAGCAAAAATGGTAGTTCTTGATATAGATCATCCAGATATTGAGGAATTTATTAATTGGAAAGTATTAGAAGAGCAAAAAGTAGTTGCTCTTGCTACTGGTTCTAAGTTGAATAATCATTATCTCAACAAAATTATGCGAGCGTGTATCAACACTGAATTATCAGCTGAAGATAGCGCCGATCCTAAAAAAAATAGTGCACTTCTGCAAGCAATTACTGACGCAAAACGTTCTCGAGTTCCTTTAAATTATATTTTGCGGGTAATTGAGCTTTATAAACAAGGCAAGCGTTCTATTAATTTTCCTGAATTTGATACTGATTGGCAAAGTGATGCTTACAATACAGTTTCAGGGCAGAACTCAAATAATTCAGTGCGGGTTACAGATGATTTTATGCATGCAGTAGAGCATGATAGTGATTGGCATTTATATTGGCGAACTGAGCTTAAAAGTGCTGCGAATGAAAAGCGTAAACCAAAGCCATATAAGACTATGAAGGCTCAGGATTTATTTGGTCAAGTTGGCTACGCTGCATGGTCTTGTGCAGATCCTGGAATGCAATTTGATACTACGATTAACGATTGGCATACCTGCCCAGAAAGCGGTCGCATTAATGCTTCCAACCCTTGTTCTGAATATAATTTTTTGGATGATACAGCATGTAATCTTGCTTCAATTAATTTGATCAAAGTTATGGATGACGATGGTAAATTGAATATACCTCTATTTGAGCAGGCAGCACGTTTATGGACCATAACCTTAGAAATTAGCATTTTGATGGCGCAGTTTCCAAGTTATGATATTGCGCGTCTTTCATATGAGTTTCGTTCTCTTGGTTTGGGATACGGCAATTTGGGTGCTTATTTAATGCGCAATGGTATTCCATATGACTCGAAAGAAGCGTTTGCAATTTGTGGTGCTATTACAGCGATCATGCACTTTACCTCTCTTGCTACTTCGGCCCAGATGGCAAAAGAGCTTGGTCCATTTGTGCATTATAATTTAAATCGTGAAGCTATGCTGAAAGTGGTGCGTAATCATCGTTGTGCACTTTATGGTGGTGATGAACAATTCGAAAAGTTACACATTAAACCCTTGAGTGTCGATGCCAATTATTGCCCTGATTATTTATTGCAAGCAGCTCGTAATATTGCTGACCAAGCTTTAGATCTTGGTAAACAATATGGTTATCGGAATGCGCAGCATACCGCGCTTGCGCCAACTGGAACTATTGGATTATTGATGGATTGCGACACCACCGGAATTGAGCCGGATTTTGCTTTAGTTAAATTTAAGAAGCTTGCTGGTGGAGGATATTTCAAAATTATTAATCAATCAGTGCCGCTGGCATTGAATAAACTCGGTTATAGCAGTAAGCAAATTAGCGACATTATTACTTATGCTAACGGCACTGGTTCCTTTAAGGATTCTCCCCACATTAATGCTGATAGCTTGCGCGCCAAAGGTTTTGCCGATGAGATGATCTATAAAATAGAAGGGTTATTGCCAACTGCATTTGATATTAGCTTTGTAATTAATGTTTGGACTCTTGGTAAAGAAACTTTAATGAAAGTTGTTAATGTTGATGAAAAAAAATTACTAGATCCAAAATTTAATTTATTAGTAGAACTTGGATTTACTCCAGAGCAAATCCAAGAAGCCAACAAATATATTTGTGGGAGTATGACTATTGAAGGCGCGCCTCATTTACTAGATAAGCATTTGCCAATTTTTGATTGTGCGAGCAAATGCGGTCGTTATGGTAATCGCTATTTATCGTATGAAGCTCATGCATACATGATGGCTGCCGCCCAGCCGTTTATTAGTGGTGCAATTTCTAAAACTATTAATATGTCTCATGAGGCAACAATTGAAGATGTAAAAAATGCATATATACTTTCTTGGAAGCTTGGCGTGAAGGCAATTGCGCTTTATCGTGATGGATCAAAATTAAGTCAAGCTCTAAGCACTACTTCGGAATTGCTTGGTTTAAATGAAGAATCTATCGATGTATCTCATATCGCAGAAAAAGTAATTTATCGATATATTGCAAAACGGCGCCGTTTACCAGATCGCCGAGGTGGTTATACTCAGAAGGCTAAGCTTTCTGGTAATACTATTTACTTACGAACGGGAGAGTATGAAAATGGCGAGCTTGGCGAAATATTTTTGGATATGC
>MGXJ01000036.1:8000-8142 GCA_001801345.1 Gammaproteobacteria bacterium RBG_16_37_9
ATTTAGATCCTTAATGAACTGTTTTGCTATCGCAGTTTCTTTAGGATTACAGTATGGAGTGCCGCTTGAAGAATTTGTTGATGCGTTTGTTTTTACAAAGTTTGAACCAAGTGGAGTCATAAATGGAAATAATCACATTAAA
>MGXJ01000036.1:8150-8309 GCA_001801345.1 Gammaproteobacteria bacterium RBG_16_37_9
TTCGGTAATTGATTACGTGTTTAGAGAGTTAGCGATCGCATATTTAGAGCGTTATGATTTAGCGCATGTTAGTCCTGATGACCTGCAAGACGTAAGTCGTAGCGAGCAGTTAGAATTTGATTATGAACAAGAGGAGTTGGTTTCAACCCGTTTAATTCC
>MGXJ01000037.1:0-11244 GCA_001801345.1 Gammaproteobacteria bacterium RBG_16_37_9
GATAGATTACTTCTTGCTTAGCATTTGGCCTTATTTAAAAGCCAACGCTTTATTTTATGGGGTGAGAACAACATATTATGTGCAGTATAGAGCGTCACTGCTAGCAGGCGACAAGATTGTTGATCAAGCCTTTGATCCGTATATTTTTGTGCGCGATGCATATTTGCAACGACGAGCATATCTAGTCCAAGAAAACAAGGAAGAGCATGTTACAAAATATGTTGATGATAATGGAATTTGTCATCGACGTCATCGATCCATACCGGTAAATAGCGTTTTATCAAATTAGAAGAGGGGTCAAGTTCTGAAAGATCCCCACATCTTTTTTGAAAAAAACTGGATAATAAAATCATAAATCCACTAGCCAGAAGGGCTCAAATATACAATAGCCCAGCCAAAGACCCGCGCTGTTTGCGGGTCGTAGGTCTGGGTTGCTGAGGCGTAGAAAGATCCAAGCTCTGAAAGAGCGAAATATATGATTGAGAAAAAATAATGTTCTTTGATAATCTGCACATTGAGAATCCCAGTGCAACTACTGATCCTGTTTTAGTTATTAAAAAGGAGAAAGGTATGAAATTTGAAAAAGTTGGAAATGAGTTGGGAGTTAAATTCGGATATGGCGCCGATAAGATCAACGATTTTAATAAAGAAATTGAAGAGCTAAAAAAGTATTTAGAAGAAAACCCTACGGTGACTACGCTTAATCTTTTTTCTAATGATATCGGTCCTGAAGGAGCTAAAGCGTTAGCGGGCGTTTTAAAAGAAAACAAAACATTAACTACGCTTAATCTTGGTAGTAATAATATCGATTCTGAAGGAGCTAAAGCGTTAGCGGGCGTTTTAAAAGTAAACACCACATTAACTACGCTTGATCTTGAAAATAATAATATCGGTCCTGAAGAAGCTAAAGCATTAGCGGGCGTTTTAAAAGTAAACACCACATTAACTACGCTTGATCTTGAAAATAATAATATCGGTCCTGAAGGAGCTAAAGAGTTAGCAGAGGCTTTAAAAGTAAACACCACATTAACTACGCTTATTCTTGAAAATAATAATATCGGTCCCGAAGGAGCTAAAGCGTTAGCGGGCGTTTTAAAAGAAAACAAAACATTAACTACGCTTAATCTTAGTGATAATAATATCGGTCCTGAAGAAGCTAAAGCGTTAGCAGAGGCTTTAAAAGTAAACACCACATTAACTACGCTTGATCTTGAAAATAATAATATCGGTCTTGAAGGAGCTAAAGCGTTAGCAGAGGCTTTAAAAGCAAACAAAACATTAACTACGCTTAATCTTTTTTATAATAATATCGATCCTGAAGGAGCTAAAGAGTTAGCAGAGGCTTTAAAAGTAAACACCACATTAACTACGCTTAATCTTTTTTATAATAATATCGGTCCTGAAGGAGCTAAAGCATTAGCAGCCGCTTTAGAAGCAAACAAAACATTAACTACGCTTGATCTTCGTAGTAATAATATCGGTCCTGAAGGAGCTAAAGCATTAGCAGCCGCTTTAGAAGCAAACAAAACATTAACTACGCTTGATCTTTTTTATAATAATATCGGTCCTGAAGGAGCTAAAGAGTTAGCAGAGGCTTTAAAAGTAAACAAAACATTAAATATGCTTAATCTTGAAACTAATGATATCGGTCTTGAAGGAGCTAAAGCGTTAGCAGAAGCGTTAATAATTAATACTTCTTTATTGGACTGCGAGTTATCGTCAGAAATGAAAGACGTTAAAAACTTTGATGAGACAAAATCTCTGGTCTTGAAAAGAAATAAATTGTTGGCAGAAATAGTTCCGGAATTAGAGAAGGCTGTATTATCTCAGATTAGATTTAAATTTAATCCGCTAGGTAAAAATATTTCATCCTCGGCAGATAATTTCACAGTGCCCGGCCAGAGCATACTTCCCCTAAACATGCTTAAGGAGATAGGAAAACATTTTAAAGGAGCTAATAGCAAGCAGTTTTATTTAAGTTTGATTTTGAATGATACTAAGATGAAAGAATTTGAAGATTTAAATGCCGAAGATAATAAAACAATTGCTGAAATTAAAGAATTGCAAATGCAAATTTTAGATAACGCAAAAGCTCTAGGATTGAATATTGATGCTGCTAGTGTTCCTTCATCCAGTAGTTCTAGCAGTAGTCATTCTTCGAGTGGGAAAGAAGAAGACGATGAATATCATAGAGGCGGCCCTAGTATGCAGTAACTTATAACTAGGGCGGGCCAGGACCTAAACCTAAACCATGAGAGGCTTCAATGGATTTTAAAGATCATTCAATGTTTTGTTATCAGTGCGAGCAAGCTGCCAAAGGGACAGGTTGTTATTATTTAGGCGTATGCGGGAAGAGCGCAAATGTTTCAGCTTTGCAAGATCTATTAATCTATGCTCTTAAAGGACTTTCGCATCTAGCATTAATTGCCAAGAAAAATGGAGTTGATGTTAGTAATATAGAGTTATTAGTATTTGAGGCATTGTTTGCTACAGTAACTAATGTAGATTTTTCTGAAGAAAAAATTTCTTTTTTGGTTAAGCAAGGATGTAAAGCTCAAGATGAAATAAAAACCAAAATACAGGCAGCTGATCTTAATGCTCTACCAGATGCCGCAACTTTTATTTTGTCTAGCACCAAAGAAAGCATGATAAAGCAAGGGAGCGTTTATGGCGCTATAGATAAAGCAGAAAGCAATCCAGATGTTCAGTCACTTAAAAATACTTTGTTGTATGGGATAAAAGGAATTGCTGCTTATGCAGATCATGCGCTGATATTAGGACAAGAAGATCCTGCTATTTACACCTTTTTAATTAAAGCTCTCGCTAGCATGTTGCGCTACGACTTATCTGTTGATGAATGGTTGAGTTTGTTGATGGAGTGTGGAACCGTCAACTTACGAACAATGGAAATACTAGATAAAGCGCATACGTCGCATTACGGAAACCCTACTCCTACAACCGTGCCTTTAGGACCCAGAAAAGGCAAAGCTATTTTAATTTCAGGCCATGATTTGTATGATTTAGAATTGTTGCTTAAACAAACTGCTGATAAAGATATTGCAATCTATACCCATGGAGAAATGCTGCCAGCTCATGGTTATCCAGAGCTTAAAAAATATAAGCATTTATACGGTCACTACGGCACGGCTTGGCAAAATCAACATAAAGAATTTGCAGATTTTCCAGGTGCAATTCTTATGACTACTAATTGTATTCAAGAGCCGCAGAATTCGTATAAAGATCGTATTTTTACAACAGGATTGGTTGAATGGCCAGATGTAATGCATATAGGCGGAAGTAAAAACTTTTCTCCAGTGATCAATAAGGCTATGGAGCTTCCAGGATTTAGCGATAATGATAATAAAAATTCAGTTATGGTTGGTTTTGCTCATCATGCTGTGATGAATGTTGCCGATAAAGTTATTGATCTAGTAAAACAAGGTAAAATTAGGCGTTTTTTCTTAGTTGGTGGCTGTGATGGCGCAAAACCTGGAAGAAATTATTACACGGAATTTGTCGAAAAAGTTCCAAAAGATTGTATAGTTTTAACTTTAGCTTGTGGTAAGTTTAGGTTTTTTGATAAACAACTTGGGGATATCGAGGGCATTCCTCGTTTACTAGATATTGGTCAGTGTAATGATGCGCATTCTGCAATCCAAATTGCCCTTGCTCTTGCGAAGGCTTTTAATTGTGGTGTAAATGAATTACCATTGTCATTTGTGTTGTCATGGTATGAGCAAAAAGCCGTGGTGATTTTGTTGACATTACTGTCGCTTGGAATAAAGAATATTTGGTTGGGACCATCATTACCTGCTTTTTTTACACCAAATGTATTAAATGTATTGATTGAGAAATTCAACATCAAAGCGATTATAACCCCTGAAGCTGATTTGGCTGCTATTTTGTCAGGTAAATAGAGACTAAAATGAAAAGAGGAATTATTGAAATTGATGAAAGTTTATGTGATGGTTGTAGCCAATGTGTTACCTCTTGTGCTGAAGGAGCGATCAAAATAGTAAATGGTAAAGCCAAGCTGATTAGCGATAGTTATTGTGATGGTTTAGGTGCTTGTATCGGTCATTGTCCTACTGGCGCATTAAAAATTATTCAACGTGAAGCTGTGCCATTTGATGAAAGTTTAGTGGAAGCCCATATACACGCGCAAGGCCAAGCTCCTGCTTGTGGTTGTCCCAGTCAAGCTGTGCATTCTAAGCCAAATCGCGCTCTTAATAATTGGCCGCTGCAAATTATGCTTGCTCCAGAAAAAGCAGATTATTACGAAAATGCAGCAGGTCTTTTGATTGTTGCTGATTGTGTAGCATTTTCTAAAATGAACTTTCATGAAAATCTGGTTAGGGGCAAAACTTTATTAATCGGCTGTCCAAAATTGGATGATACTTCCTACTATGCAGAAAAACTTGCTAGAATTTTTGCAAGTAATGAGATTAAAAGCATCACAATTGCAAGGATGGAAGTTCCATGTTGCAGAGGTTTAACCCACACCGTTAGAGCAGCTCTGGCTTTAAGCAAACTAAATATTGAGCCTGAAGAAATTGTTGTTTCTTTGAGCTGCTAGCATGTCATTCTCCTCGGGTCTTTGCCCGAGGACTCTTGACCCGAGAATCTAGAATTAATCATGAGATCCTCGGATCTGCGCTTCGCTTGTCCGAGGATGACAGCCAAAAGGAACCGAGAGCCTGCCCTCGTGTTTAACACGAGGGTGACACGAAAGCTCAGATTGCAACAACCCCATTAATGTCAAAATACTTGTTTTTGAAAGAAGTCTATTAAAGAAATGTCCGACAATTATGTAATTTTTATGTATTTTTGTCGTGCAATTACTTTTATTTTTCTATTTGATAATATTAAAATTCTGCCGCGGCAGCAGGGAATGGAACAATTTTTTGGTCACCCTCTAGCATAAAATCTATTGCTCGTTACAGATAGTTAGATGATAATAGACCTTCTGCAAAGCAACGAGCGGTTTTTGTGGAACCTCATATTTTATGTTTCGCAGAGGTTCTAATGAGCATCCAGATCATTAAAAGAGAACACAACCATGACGAATCAAAACAAACTTGCAAATGCTATTCGGTTTTTAAGTGTTGATGCGGTTCAAAAAGCTAACTCTGGCCATCCTGGTATGCCGCTTGGTATGGCAGATATTGCGACAGTGCTATGGCGAGAATTTTTACATCATAATCCGTTAAATCCTAGCTGGGCCAATCGAGATCGTTTTATTTTATCAAATGGTCACGGCTCAATGTTGCTTTATTCATTGCTACATTTAACAGGTTATAATTTATCCATAGATGATCTGAAAAACTTTCGGCAGTTACACTCAAAAACTCCAGGTCATCCTGAGTTTGGTTATGCTCCAGGAGTTGAGACCACCACTGGCCCCCTTGGTCAAGGTTTAGCTAATGCAGTAGGCATGGCTTTGGCCGAAAAAATTTTAGCGCTTAAATTTAATAAACCCAAATTTAATATTATTGATCACTACACTTATGTTTTTGTTGGTGATGGTTGTTTGATGGAAGGAATATCGCACGAGGTATCTTCGTTTGCCGGCACGCATGGCTTAGGTAAATTAATTGTATTTTGGGATAATAATAGGATTTCTATCGATGGACATACAGACGGGTGGTTTACAGAAGATGTTGCTAAACGCTTTCAATCTTATAATTGGCACGTGGTGCCTAATGTTGATGGCCAAAATCCTGATTCTATACGTCAAGCTATCAAGGAAGCTCAGGCTGCTAGTGACAAGCCCAGTATAATTTGTTGCAAAACCACAATCGGTTTTGGTTCGCCTAACATGAGCGATACTCATGTTTGTCACGGTTCACCTCTTGGTGCCCAAGAAATCGCAGCTATGCGTCATCATTTGGGATGGGAATATGAGGCATTTGTAATTCCAGAAGAAATTTATGCAGCTTGGGACGCTAAAGAGCAGGGTCGTGAAAAAGATGATGTTTGGCAGAAAATGTTTATTTTATATAGCAAGCAATATCCAGAATTGGCGCTTGAGTTTTTGAGGCGAGTTAATTGTGAGCTCCCAAAAGATTGGTCAAAGGTATCTGATGATTGCATCCAACAAACCACTGCTAAAACTGAGAATATGGCAACTCGACAAGCATCACAAAAAGCTTTAAATGTTTATAGCCCTATGTTGCCAGAATTATTAGGTGGTTCTGCGGATTTAACAGCTTCTAATTTAACCGACTGCAGTGTCTCAAAAGATATAACAAAAAATGATGCTAGTGGCAATTATTTGCATTATGGCGTCAGAGAATTTGGGATGTTTGCTATTATGAATGGGATATCTTTATATGGCGGTTTTATTCCATATGGTGGCACCTTTTTAGTATTTGCAAGTTATGGCCACAGCGCAATTCGTATGGCAGCAATGATGAAAAAACGGGTAATTTATGTTTTTAGTCATGATTCAATCGGGCTTGGTGAAGATGGTCCGACTCATCAGCCAGTAGAGCAGCTAGCCATGTTACGCGCTACCCCAAATTTATCGGTGTGGCGACCATGTGATGTTACTGAGACGGCTGTAGCGTGGCAATATGCGATTGAACGTAAAGATGGTCCAACCGCACTTGTGCTTACGCGTCAAAAGATAGTAGCTCAGTCTCACAGCGTTCAAAACTTATCCGAGATCAAACGCGGGGGCTACATATTAATTGATACCGAAGGCATGCCAGATTGTATTTTGATTGCTACTGGTTCAGAGGTTGCTTTAGCTTGCGCAATTGCCGCGAAATTAAAAGCAAGTGGAAAGAAAATTCGAGTAGTTTCTATGCCGTCACAAGATGTATTTGATAAGCAAGATGATGCTTATAAAAATATGATTCTGCCACCAAGCGTTACTAAGAGGGTAGCTATTGAGGCCGCTTCTTCTCAATCTTGGTATAAATATGTAGGATTATCCGGAAAAATCATGGGAATAGATCGATATGGAGAGTCTGCTCCAGATAAGATTCTATTTGAGTTTTTCGGGTTTTCAGAGGAAAATGGTTCCAAGTTGGTTTTGAGTGTTGTATGAGTTGTGTAATGATTAATAACTAATCACTTTACTGGAGGTAAAGTTTATGTCTATAAAAATAGCAATTAATGGTTACGGGAGAATTGGTCGTAATGTTTTACGTGCAATTTATGAGGAAGGATATCGCAAAGATATGGAGGTTGTCGCTGTAAACGATCTAGGTGATGCCAAAATCAATGCTCATTTGACTATTTACGATACTGTTCACGGTAAATTTGCCGGCACGGTCAAGGTTGATGGTGATTATATAGTTGTTAATGGCGATAAAATTAAAGTATTGGCTGAGAAAGACCCGGCCAAAATGCCATGGAAAGATATGGGAGTAGATGTTGTTTTTGAATGCACGGGTAAATTTACCGATAAAACCAAAGCTATGGCGCACATCAATGCTGGTGCAAAAAAAGTAATAATTTCTGCACCCGGTGAGAATGCCGACGCGACTATAGTGTATGGCGTTAATCACAATATTCTTAACTCACAACATCAAATAATTTCTAATGGTTCATGCACAACCAATTGTTTAGCGCCAATGGTCAAGGTATTGCACGAAAAGATTGGTTTGGTTAGTGGGCTTATGACGACTATTCATTCATATACTAATGATCAAGTTTTAGTTGATGTTTATCACAAAGATTTATGTCGCGCACGTTCAGCCACTCAGTCAATGATTCCTACCAAAACCGGCGCTGCTGCAGCGATAGGTTTGGTGTTGCCAGAATTGGTTGGTAAGTTAGATGGCTTTGCTATGCGCGTGCCAACAATCAATGTTTCAGTAGTTGATTTGACATTTGAATCAGCTCGTCAAACTACCAAAGAAGAAGTAAATTCACTCATGAAAGCTGCTTCTGAGAATGAGTTGAAAGATATTCTCGGATATAATGATTTGCCGCTAGTGTCTCATGACTTCAATCACAATCCTCTATCTTCCATTTTTGAATCCACGCAAACTAAAGTTATTGGCAAAATAGTGAAAGTGCTTTCTTGGTATGATAACGAATGGGGTTTTTCAACTAGAATGTTGGATGTGACTAAAGCTTGGATGCAAGCTAAATAGTAAAATGGAGAAGGGGTCAAGTCTCATCTTAGAACAAGTTATTTCAACTTGTTCTAAGATGAGACTTGACCCCTTTCTCCCCTTTCCTTTCATAAGAGGAGCATATGACAATTTTAAAGATGACAGATTTAGATCTAAGTGGCAAAAGAGTTTTAATTCGAGTTGATTTTAATGTGCCTTTAAAAAATGGAGTTATTACTAGCGATAAGCGTCTAAAAGCTTCAGCGCCCACGCTTAAATTAGCAGCTGATGCTGGAGCAAAAGTTATTGTGTTGTCGCATCTTGGTCAACCAGATGAAGGGGTATTTAACGAGGAATTTTCTCTTAAACCAATAGCAGATTGGTTGAGTAAATATTTTGGCAAAAATATTCGTTTGGAACGAGATTGGCTTGATGGGGTAAATGTTGAGTCAGGCGAAATAGTGCTTTGTGAAAATGTGCGTTTCAATAAAGGAGAAAAAAAAGATAACGAAGAGCTTGCCAAAAAGATGGCGGCGCTCTGCGATGTTTTTGTAATGGATGCATTTGCTACTGCACATCGCGCTCAAGCCTCGACTCATGGTGTTGGCAAATTTGCAAAAGTAGCATGTGCTGGTCCTCTTTTAATGGCAGAACTCGATGCTCTCGGCAAAGCTTTAGAAAAACCAGAACATCCTTTAGTTGCGATTGTTGGTGGATCTAAAGTTTCAACCAAATCACAACTGCTTGAAAATTTATTGGGTAAAGTAGATCAGTTGTTAGTTGGAGGCGGTATTGCAAATACTTTTATGTTGGCTAGTGGTTTGCCAATTGGCAAATCTTTATGTGAGCAAGATTTTATAACTAAAGCAAAAGAGCTTTTAGAGCTTGCTAAAAAACATGGATCGGAGATTCCTATACCCACAGATGTAGTAGTTGCTAAGGAGATGTCGGAAACTGCGCAGGCAACAGTTAAAAAAGCTACTGAAGTGATGGCTGATGATATGATTTTAGATATTGGACCAGAAACTCGTAAACGTTTGGCAGAGATTATTAATAAAGCCAAAACAGTTGTATGGAACGGACCGGTTGGCGTATTTGAAATAGAGCAATTTAGCGAAGGAACTAAAGCGTTGGCGTTAGCGGTTGCTGGAAGTTCTGCGTTTACAATTGCTGGTGGTGGTGATACGGTAGGCGCCATTGAAAAATTTGGGATAGAAAATAAATTATCTTACATTTCTACAGCTGGCGGTGCTTTTCTAGAATATTTGCAAGGAGATAAGTTACCAGCGGTGAAAATATTGGAGGAGCGGGGGGAGTAGATCCTCGGATCTGCGCTTCGCTTGTCCGAGGATGACATTCTTTTTTTGTCATCATTCGTGTCGAGCGTCCCTCGTGTCAAGCACGAGGGCAAGCTCTCGGGTTTGAACGAGGGTCTTTCCACTACTGTCATCCTCGGGTATATAGCTGTCATCCTTGGGCATATAGCTGTCATCCTCGGGCATATAGCTGTCATCCTCGGGCTTGCCCCGAGGATCTAGTAATAGAGCGTTAAGATCACCAGATCTGCGCTTCAAAAAAATTATCGGAAAAAAATGAGAAGAACAAAAATTGTTGCCACATTGGGACCAGCTTCAAATAACTCGGATGTTTTACGTCAGATGATTGCTGCTGGCGCGAATGTTGTGCGTTTAAATTTTTCCCATGGATCGCCTGAAGAAAAGAAAAATCTAATCACTATCGTGCGTCAAGCAGCTAAAGCAGAAGGCAAAATCGTCGGTATTTTAGCTGATTTGCAAGGACCAAAAATTAGAGTAGCTAAATTTAAAAACGGTAAAGTGATTTTAAAAGAAAATGCTGTTTTTACTTTAGATGCTGCTTTAGATAAAGATGCTGGCGATGAAAACGTTGTAGGTATTGATTATAAAGAATTACCAGGTGATGTTCATCCTGAAGATATATTATTACTAGATGATGGTCGTTTGGTGCTAGTGATCGAAAAGATCGAAGGAAATCGCATTATTTGCCGAGTAAAAGTAGGCGGAGAGTTATCAAATAATAAAGGCATTAATCGCCAAGGCGGTGGTTTGTCCGCTGGTGCGCTTACTAATAAAGATCGAGAAGACCTAAAAACGGCAGTATCACTAGATGTAGATTATATCGCCATTTCTTTTGTTCGTTCAAAAGCTGATGTAGAAGAAACCAAAGCGTTAATAGCTAACGCAGGCGGTAAAGCTGGAGTGATCGCCAAAATCGAGCGGATTGAGGCAATTGTCCCTGAGGTTTTGCAAGAAATAACGATGGTTTCTGATGGGATTATGGTTGCGCGTGGTGATTTAGCTGTAGAGATTGGCGACGCTGAAGTTCCAGCGGCACAAAAACTTATGATTGATTATGCTAGAGCCTTAAATAAACCAGTAATTACTGCAACCCAAATGATGGAAACCATGATTCATAATGCAATCCCGACTCGCGCTGAGGTTTCTGATGTAGCAAATGCTGTTTTAGATGGAACTGATGCAGTAATGTTATCAGCTGAAACAGCTACTGGAGATCATCCGGTTTTGGTTATTCAAACTATGGATCGAATTTGTCTAGCTGCTGAAAAACAGCCTAGAGCTTTAGGATCAAATCATCGTTTTGAGGATCATCGTTGTGTTCGGGTAGATGAGGTTATTTCTATGTCAGCAATGTATGTAGCTAATCATTTAAAGATTAAAGCTATAATTTCGTTGACTGAAACTGGCACGACAGCTTTATGTGTATCACGAATTCGTTCAGGTATTCCGATTTATGGTTTAAGCCGCAATAATAATGCTTTAGGCAGAATGGCGCTATACAGTGATGTTTATCCGATAGAATTTGATGTTACTAAATTTGAAAATAATACCGAACTTAAAAAAGCAGCGCTTGTGGAGCTAGAACGGCTTAATCTTGTTAAAACTGATGATTTGGTGGTTGCAACTAGCGGTGATCATATCGGAGTTACAGGCGGAACTAATTCGCTGACAATTCTAAAGGTTGAATAATGTTTATCAAAGTGATGTTTATAATTTTATCGATATTTATTGGTTGGCAATTATTCGTTTATCTTCGCACTCATCCCGAGGCTTTTTCTAAGGATAATTTAAATCGAAGTTTTTTTACTTTGGGTATTTTAGCCATCTTATTGATTGGT
>MGXJ01000037.1:11275-18795 GCA_001801345.1 Gammaproteobacteria bacterium RBG_16_37_9
AATGATACGCACTTATGACAAAACTCCATTGCCAGATTAAAAAAATATTCATTATTTCTGTAGTTTTTACCCTCACAGCATGTAATTCCAACGAAACTGTTTTTCAAGGATATGTTGAAGGAGAATATGCGTATATTGCTAGCGTAGTTTCTGGTAATTTGACCCAGCGATTAGTTAATCGCGGCGATCAAGTAGTAGTTAATCAACCTTTGTTTGTCCTTGATCCTCAGCCTGAAACCGATAGATTATCTCAAGCTAAATTTCAGTTAACTCAAGCAAAGAATCAATTATTTGATTTGCAGAAGGGAGCAAGATTTACAGTTATAGAAAATATCCAAGCCCAATTGGAACAAGCGCAGGCAGGTTTGGATTTTGCGCAAAAAACTTTTGAGCGCTACCAAGTTTTATATCGCTCTGGTGCCATAGATAAAGGAAGGCTCGATCAAGCAAGATCGCAATACGAACAAAATTTGCAAGCGGTCAATGCGATAGATGCGCAATTGGCTGAAGCCAAACTCGGTGCACGTGAAAATCAGATTATGGCTCAAAAAGCAGCGGTAGATGCTGCAGAAGCCATAGTAAAACAAGCCCAGTGGATGCTTTTACAAAAAAGTGTGCGCGCTACAGTAAATGCGCAGGTGTTTGATACTCTTTATGAATTGGGAGAATTTGTTGAAGTTGGTCATCCAGTAATTGTGCTTTTGCCACCACATAAAATTAAGCTAATATTTTTTGTGCCTGAAAAAATTGTTAGTAAAATTACTGTTGGCGATGAGGTTATAGTTGATTGCGATAGTTGTAAAAATAGTTACAAAGCTAAAGTTAGTTTTATTTCGCCTAGCGCTGAATTTACACCGCCGGTAATTTTTAGCCAAGCTAGCAGAGATAAACTAGTGTATAGAATTGAAGCAAGAATGCCCCTAAAAGTAACAAAATATTTTCATCCCGGACAACCGATTGATGTTGCAATTGGCGATCTAAAGAAGTGATGAATTTTTCACCATAGTCATCTGGGGCTATGGTTATCCCTCGTGTTAAACACGAGGGCAGGCTCTCGGGCTTGGAGAACTCTTGTCATCCTCGGACTTGTATTTAGTTGTCATCCTCCTCGGGTCCTTGCCCGAGGACGCTTGACCCGAGGATCTAGCATACGGTCATGAGATCCTCGGATCAGCGCTTCGCTTGTCCGAGGATGACGTGTAATGAGCGCGATGACAAAAATATACTCTTATGACAACAATCATAAATAATCAAATTTCTTTCGCTATTGACGCCACAAATCTTTGTAAAAGTTTTGATGGGAAGCCAGCGGTTTACAATGTTTCTCTTAAGATTAAAAAAGGGGAAATTTTTGGTTTTCTCGGACCAAATGGCGGCGGCAAAACAACTACAATCCGGATGTTGTGTGGCTTGCTCACTGCTGATTCTGGTAACGGTCATTGTTTAGGTTATGATATTTTGACCCAGAGCGGAGCAATTAAATTGCATACTGGCTACATGACCCAAAAATTCAGTCTTTACGATGAGCTTACAGTGCATGAAAATCTAGATTTTATAGCGCATCTTTACGGGATGAAAAATCGTGAAGAAGCAGTAATTGCAGCTATTTCCGAACTTGGATTAGAAGATCGAGCCCATCAACTGACCGGAACTTTATCTGGTGGCTGGAAACAACGTTTATCACTAACAGCCGCTTTGTTGCATCAACCACAATTATTATTATTAGATGAACCTACCGCTGGCGTTGATCCAAAAGCGCGGCGAGAATTTTGGGACCATATTCATTATTTAGCAACTAAAGGGATTACAATTTTGGTTAGCACCCATTATATGGATGAGGCTGAGCGTTGCCATCGTTTGGGGTATATCTTTCATGGGAAAATTTTAGTTCAAGGAACTAAAGATGAGATTATTAATCATGCTGGTTTAACTACTTGGGCTGTAAGTGGTAGTGATTTGATGCTGCTTGCTCAAATTCTTAAAACGCTTCCAGGTATAGAGCAGGTGATGGCGTTTGGTAACTCCTTGCACGTCAGCGGTAAAAACGCAGAAGCTATAAATGCTAGTATGATGACAGATCATCTCAAAAGTTATGAATGTTTACAAATTACTCCAAGCTTAGAAGATGTATTTATAAGTTTGGGAGATAGCAAGTTAAAGAGCGCTTAAAACTATGTTAGGAGATCTTTTACAAAAATTAAATTTACACTGTTCTTGGCATCGGCTATATGCGGTGCTTACCAAAGAATTTATCCAGATGCGACGCGATCGAGTAACTTTTGCGATGATTATTAGCATTCCTTTGATGCAATTAATTTTATTTGGATTTGCGATCAATACTAATCCCAAAAAAATGCCGACAGTTGTAATTGCCTATGATTACAGCCCTTTTACCCGAAGTTTTATTGCTGGCCTTAAGAATTCCGATTATTTTATGGTCAAAGATGATGTTAAAAGCGAAGCTGAGGCTAAGAGATTGCTTGCCACCAGCAGGACTCAGTTTGTTATTACTATTCCATCTGATTTTACGCGAAGATTATTACGGCGAGAAAATTCTCAGATTTTACTTGAAGCAGATGCTACCGATCCAGTGGCTACCGGCAGCGCTACTAGCGCGATTAGTTTGTTAGCGCAATCAGTGTTTAATCCTTTATTACAAGGTAGCTTGCAGTATTTACAGAATTGTCCTCGAGATAAATCAAATAGTTTTATAGATAATTGTAGTTCTCCTGTAAATGTTATAACCCATGCTAATTATAACCCAGAAAAAATAACTGCTTATAATATTGTTCCAGGTTTGTTAGGTGTAGTTTTGACTATGACATTGGTAATGATTACCGGTATGGGTATGACGCGAGAGCGAGAGAAAGGAACTATGGAGCATTTATTATCAACGCCAGTAAAACCACTTGAAGTAATGCTGGGCAAGCTTATGCCGTATGTGATTGTTGGTTATATCCAGGTATTTTTGATTTTGGCAGCTGCTAAATATTTATTTGATGTGCCTTTTCACGGCAGTATTATATTGTTAGTGTTAGCAACATTGCCTTTTATCACCGCTAATTTATCAGTGGGATTAACTTTTTCTAGTTTAGCTAAGAATCAGTTACAAGCAGCGCAAATGTCGACATTTTTCTTTTTGCCATCGTTATTATTATCGGGCTTTATGTTTCCTTTTCGGGGGATGCCATATTGGGCACAGAAAGTTGGTTCAATATTGCCACTTACTTATTTTTTACGAATTACTCGTGGTATCATCTTAAAAGGCAATGGTGTTGCTGAAATTTGGCCAGATTTTTGGCCGATTGTGGTGTTTATGGTAGTAGCAATTTTAATTGCGCTTAAGCGATATCGTAAAACTTTGGATTAGGGGGCTGTTGCAAGCTGAAATTTTGGGAACTAATATTCCCTCTCATGTCATCCCCGTGCTCTCCTGCTGTCATCCTTGCGCTTGACGCGAGGATCTAACATAGAATGTCGAGATCCTCGGGTCTATGCCCGAGGATGACAAATAAAACTTAGGCGGATGACAAACAAAATTCAGATTGCAACAGTCCCATTAGATAATGACCAATACAAAAAACAAGATTTATATTCTGCGAGTTGCGGTGCCTTCACCGCTACGGCATACGTTTGATTATTTACCACCAGAAAATGTTAGCCCCAAAAATATCAAACCAGGAATGAGAGTTTTAGTTCCTTTTGGTAGAAGAGAAGTTGTGGGGGTTATTTTGGAGGTTGCTAATCATTCTGAATATGAATCAACCAAACTAAGATTGGCATCAGCTATTCTTGATAGCGAATCACTTTTGCCAAAGAGTATCTTGGATCTTATTACCTGGACTAGTAATTATTATCATCATCCAATTGGAGATGTGATTAATAACGTATTACCCAATCTGCTGCGCAAAAAACCCGGGAAAAAAAGCATCGAAGATTATCGTTATGATGCAAAAAACCCACAAAAAAAAATTAAAAATACAATTCAGCTTAATGAAGATCAAAAAAAAGCCATTACTATAATTAAAAACCATTTGAATGAGTTTAAAGCTTTTTTATTGGATGGAGTGACGGGCAGCGGCAAAACTGAAGTTTATTTGCGGGTAATAGCAGAAATTATTGCTCAAAAAAAACAAGCTTTGATTTTAGTTCCAGAAATAAATTTGACACCACAAACTATCGCGCGATTTGCTGAGCGGTTTTCAGTTAAAATTGCAGTATTTCATTCGCGTCTTACTCTTAAAGAACGATTGCTTTCATGGCTAATGGCCAAAGATGGTGCCGCTCCTATAATTATTGGCACGCGCTCAGCAATTTTTACTCCTTTAAAAAATCCTGGGATTATTATTATCGATGAAGAGCATGATCTATCATTTAAACAACAAACGGGATTGAGATATTCAGCGCGTGATTTAGCAGTGATGCGCGGAAAACTGGAAAATATTCCTGTTGTTTTAGGTTCTGCTACCCCATCGCTTGAGAGTATTTATAACGTTAAACGCAAGCGTTATGTGGAATTAAAATTGCCTGAGCGAGCAGGTAATGCTATTTGTCCAAGTTTTCATCTAGTTGATATGCGTAGTCAAAAATTAAAAAATGGAATTGCTGAGAATTTACTGATACAGATAAAAAAACATTTGGCTGATGGCGGACAGGTTTTGATATTTTTAAATCGACGTGGTTTTGCACCAGTATTGATTTGTCACCACTGTAGTTGGGTTGCTGGGTGCAAACATTGTGATGCCCGTTTGACTATGCATCAGAAGCAACAACATATGCGTTGTCATCATTGTGGAGCGATTATTCGAATTCCTACTAAGTGTCCAGAATGTGCTGGAGAAAAATTATTAATGCTTGGTGCCGGCACAGAAAGAATCGAGATTGCTCTTCGCGAATTATTTCCAGATGTAAAATTAACTCGCATTGATCGTGATACAACTAAGCGTAAAAATTCTTTAGAAGAAATTCTAGATGGTATTCATAAGGGAGAGTATCAGATTTTGGTTGGGACGCAGATGCTTGCTAAAGGGCATCATTTCCCGAATGTAACTATGGTGGCAGTTTTAAATGTTGATCAGAGTTTGTTTGGTTTTGATTTTCGCTCAAGCGAACATTTGGCGCAATTAGTTATGCAGGTTGCAGGTCGAGCCGGGCGCGCAGAAAAGCCAGGACAGGTTTATCTTCAAACTCATAATCCTCATCATCCTTTACTTTTAAATTTAATTAATGGTGGGTATGTAAGTTTTGTTAATAATTGTCTTGAAGAACGACAAACAGCACGTTTGCCCCCATATTCATATTTGGCATTACTTCAAGCAGAAGGCAAGAAGCAGGGGGCTGTGCTTGAATTTTTAACTACTCTTTGTTCTGCTGCAAAATCAGAGCTTAATAAGACGATAGAAATTTTTGGACCAGTGCCTGCAACTATGGAGCGTAAAGCTGGTTATTTTCGAGCGCAATTATTATTGCAAAGCCAAAATCGTGAAGCATTACAGCAAGCAATAAATATCTTATTAGATAATATTGATAAATTAAAACCAAAGAATAATATACGCTGGTTTTTAGATATCGATCCAGCTGAGCTTAGTGGTTAGCGAGCGGTAATCATCGAACATTCTATTTTATGTCGTTAATAATCCCTTAAGATTTATACTTTATAATATTGTTATGAAAACATTATTTAAAAAATTTTCGCTATTTATAAGCACGCTATTTTTATCGCTAGGGTTAACTGTTAGTCAGTCTGGCTACGCTAATCCTGTGGGACCTATTGTGGTTGGTGGTGGGGCTGCTACTACTGTCGCTGTTGCCGCTACTGTTGCTGCTGCTGTTGGTGGATTGGTTTTTGCTTTGTCTGGTGGTAAGGGAAGCAGCAGCGATGCTGCTGTTACAGAAGGGTTCGGAGGTTTTTATACTACAGATGCAGTGATACGAGGATCAGTGGGTGCGGATGTTTTTCTTGATAGTAAAAATATTGATAGAAATGTGTGGTTTGGTATCCCCGATAACTACGTTAGGGTTCATACAATTAATACTGATTTGGCGGTAACCATGGACGAAAATAGTTTTTCATATCCTAAGATGCGGCTTTCTACAGTGCCTATTATTCATCCTTATATTCCTGATAACGATAGTCGGTTTGGAGGTGATGCTACTAATAGATTACAATTTTCTATAGCCGTGAAACTAAGCAATATGCAATTGAATGATATTATGCCAGATGATGTACGACAAAAATTTGCACGGTTAGGAGCAAATATAATTGAACGCTATATAGTTTTTCAAAATAACCCATGGCTTCCAAATACTCAGTTACTTTTTAGACCGCAACCATATTTACATCCAAATGCAAGCTCGGCTCTTAGAAATGATCAGTTAAGCATGATATATGCATCTCGGGCGTTGAATAGAGGATCTTTTGTGGGATTTATGCAGGGAAGTGTAACAACACATATGAGCGGTTCCACAGCGGCTGATTATATGCTCTTTTCTCCCGATAATTTTGCAATCGGACAATTTAATCCCAACACCACACATCATTTCTATTCGATCTGTATTGATCCTGCAACTAGACGTATGGCGGTAACTTTGCATGTTTTATTAAATGATGCTGATAATGCAATTGTTAATGCTGTAATTGCTAGTTTTGGCCCGCCTCCTTTTAATACAGACTTAAATATTTTTATGCAAGCATTGGAAGCCAATGCGCTATTAGCAGCAAGCATCGATGCACCATCAATAAGAAATTTTATCGCTGGTAGAGTTAATTATCCCTAATTAAAATCAATAATCCCCTTTTGAATTAGTTCCTGTTGGAATGATGAGAAAGTTCAGATTGTGACAGCCTCCTTTTGTATTAGGAATGTCCAGCGCAAATTGACTTTAGATGAGTTAAGCGGTTATGATTATCCCAAATTTAGTGCTGGCGTAGCTCAGTTGGCAGAGCAGCTGATTTGTAATCAGCAGGTCGCGGGTTCGAATCCCATCGCCAGCTCCAAACAAAAAAGGATCATATACCTTTTGGTGTATGATCCTTTTTTGTTTATTAAGATTGGGACGAGAACCCGCGAAGCGGGTCGACAAATTTGGCAGGAAAGCCAAATTTGAACAGGGAGCGAAGCGAACTGGCCCGAGCGTTTTATGCGAGGGTGAACCTACAGGATGTAGGTGAATAATCCCATCGCCAGCTCCAATACAGTTGTGGCTTGCGCCATAATCATGCGATTCACCAAAAATCAATTTGTTGGGATCATATGCGCACTTCTAAAATTTATCCCATAAATAAATATTAAATATACAAAGAGTTACCATTTTTGTCTAGACTTTTTAGCTCGAGCACATGTTAAAAAACTAGCTACTCTATTTTCAAACACATAAACAAAAATAAGCATTTAAAAGCATGAAACTTACGGTAGATTGCTCAAAATCCCTGCCAAATTTAAAAGCGGTAATTGAGCTAGCTGTGATGCGCCTCAAGTCATGAGGAGTAAACATAACGTTTTACTTCAGTAAGGGAAACT
>MGXJ01000037.1:18803-36900 GCA_001801345.1 Gammaproteobacteria bacterium RBG_16_37_9
TGTCGGGCGTTTAAAGTTATGTATAAAGATATATTCGTTTGCAGCGTGGCATTTGAAAGACATGAAATTCGAATGATTAGGGACCAAGCAATTGCAAAATAAAAATATAATACTTGGTATCACTGGTGGAATTGCCGCATATAAATCCGCAGAATTAACGCGTCTACTGCGTATACAAAATGCAAAAGTTCGTATAATCATGACTCAACATGCTCAAGAGTTCATTACTCCACTAACCATGCAAACGCTCTCGGGCAACACAGTTTACACAAAAATGTTTGATCAAAGCTTGGAAGCAAATTTAGAACATATTGAATTAGCACGTTGGGCAGATGCGATTGTAATTGCACCAACAACTGCTAACTTTATAGCCAAACTAACTTATGGAATAGCTGATGATTTACTTTCAACTGTATGCTTAGCAACAACCGCTCCTATTGCAATTGTGCCAGCAATGAATAAAGAAATGTGGAATTCAACTATTACTCAAAAAAATATTGTCACTTTAAAAGAACGAGGAATGCTAATATTTGGCCCCACATGTGGCAAACAGGCATGCGGTGAAGTTGGCCTTGGTAGAATGCTTGAACCACAACAAATTCTGGAACTAATTCCATCAATATTTAGCACCAAAATTTTTTCTGGTAAAAAAATTATTATTACTGCTGGCCCTACCCGCGAACCCATTGATCCAATACGCTATATCAGTAATTATAGTTCAGGGAAAATGGGTTATGCACTTGCCGAAGCTGCTCAAGAAGCTGGAGCTAATGTAATTTTAATCAGCGGCTCAACAAACTTAGCTACTCCAACAAAAGTAAATCGTATCAATACGCAAACCGCTGAAGATATGTATCAAGCTGTCATGCGAGAAATCTCCGGTTGCGATATTTTTATTGCTACTGCTGCAGTAGCAGATTATCGACCAAAAAATATTTCTCCACAGAAAATCAAAAAAAATACAACAACAGTTGCGCTTGAATTACAACCTACCCCAGATATTTTGGCTGAAATTGCTTCTTTTAAAAACGGGCCTATTATTATTGGTTTTGCGGCTGAGACTGAAAATCTTTTAGAAAATGCCAGAAAAAAATTAATAGATAAAAACTTAGATATAATTATTGCCAATCAAGTTGGTTATAATTTGTGCTTTGATAGCGATGAGAATTCAGTTGTAATTTTTTCCAAGAATAATAAACTGATAGAATTACCAAGAATGCAAAAAACAAAACTAGCTCGACAAATAATGAGAATAATCAGTTCGCTGCAAGGTTTTGAAAAAAATAATTCGCCAAAACACCATACTATGGAATCCTTTCGCCAAGCATTAAAATAATAATAGCAGGAAAGAGCAAAAAGAGCTCTGAAGGAATTGAAGCGGAATTTGAACAAATAGAAACAGATGATTGCTGATTATCATCTTTGTTCTTATTTAAGTGTTTTAGTTTTTATGGATAGTGGAGATTGGTATGATAAATAAAAAAATAAGTTGTTATTTTGTACTTCTGATTTTTTATTCTAGCTTATCTTTTGGTATTAATAATGTTGACCTTCTCCCAATAAACTGGACCGAAATGAATTAGAGTTTTCCCACTTTTCTACAGCCAGTAATTATTGCTGTTATTAGAAATTTATTGACATGAAAAATAAATAGATGTTAGCATACCCTGAAGTAGGGTGTTGTGTTTTATGTTGTAGCCGATTATGAGATGATCTGCGGTTTTGTATCTTTATAGTGTTCTAATCTTTTGCCAATTCATTAGAGTGTGGTTGTTGTTTTTCTGTGAGAAACCAAGATAAATTTGTTCCATGCTAAATGTGGAGAGGAAATGCAAAGATTATTTAAAAAAGTAGTTTTCACGGTTCTAATGTGCTGTTTTGCATTGGAGGCTTGTGGCGGCTTAACAGAACAACAAGAGAAAGCAAACATTGAAAAATGTGTAGCGATTATTGCTGCGAAAGCCCCAGGATTTAAACCAAAAATCGGTATGATTCTTGGATCTGGTTTGGGTGCTATATCTGACCAAATTCAAAATGCAGTCATTATCGATTATAAGGATCTTCCTGGGTTCTATGTAACCGGTCTTGAAGGTCAGTCCAAAAGAATGCATTTGGGTATGCTAAAAGGTGTCCCAGTAGTTTGTCTTGAAGGGCGTACTCACTACTACGAAGGAGTAGGATCAACAGAATCAATTCGTACTATTATTCGAACTCTAAAAAAGATTGGTTGTGAAATATTATTAACAACTAATGCAGTTGGTTCATTACGAGTTAAGCATGGTCCTGGAAATTTAATGGTAATTAAAGATCATATTAACTTTACTTTCCAAAATCCTCTAATCGGGCCAAATGATGATGAATATGGTGGTCGTTTTGTTTCAATGGATAACGCTTATGACCTTGAGTTGCGAAAAAAATTATTAGCTATTGCAAAAAAATTAGATATTCCACTAAGCTCTGGTATTTATATTGCTACTTCTGGACCAACTTTCGAAACGCATGCAGAAATCAGAATGTATATAAGGATGGGTGGACATGCAGTTGGGATGTCAACTGTGCCGGAAACCATAGTTGCTAGGCATTGCGGTTTAAAAGTAGCATCTGTTTGTGCTATCACCAATCTTGGTGCAGGATTGAGCAGTGAAATCTTGAGTCACGAAGGAACATTAAGAGGTGCAAAATTAGCAACCGACAATTTGATTAAGTTGTTTTTGGCATTTGTTGAAGAGCAAAAGTAAGAAGAATCTGTAGCAGTTGCCTCTAAAAAAGGGAAATGAAAAGGTATCAAATCTTGACAATGGATAATAAAATATCTTGAGAAAGAACGAAAGGGCGTGATTTATTTAAAACCAGTATCTAACCGTTTTTAATCAGCTTTGTTAATTTTACAATATCATTATCAATAAAATTATTGCTAACACTCCCGACACCTTTTTTCTGTGCAATTTAAACGGAAAGATAAAATATGAGTAAAATTAAATATTATGATAGACCAGTTCTTTTTTACTTCTTGTCTACCTTTATAACGTGGGTCGCTTGGGGCATTGCAGCGATATTAAGCCATGTTTACCCGCAAAATGAAGCATTATGTGCTCTCCTCTTGTTCCTAGGACTTATTAGTCCAGCTGTTGTTGCATTTACATTGATGTACTCCAACAACAAGCTGCGCAACGATTTTTTTCCAAGATTATTGCAGTTTTCAAATATTAAACCAATTTATATCGTTTTAGCGTTTTTCCTTATGCCGCTAGGTATTGTGCTCGCCCAATTTATTTCGTTACTCTTTGGATATAGCACTGAACAATTTTCATTGTCACATGAGCCATCTTTTACAGCACCTTTACTTTCAGTTTGGGTCGTACTATTTCTTGCTCCAGTAATAGAAGAGATGGCTTGGCATTCTTACGGCACAGATTGCTTACGTGCGAAATTTAATCTTTTTACCACGTGTTTAATGTTTTCCTTGTTCTGGGCGATCTGGCATTTACCACTTTCATTTGTAAAAGGTTATTATCAAAGTAATTTAATAGAAATAAGTTGGCTTCATTCGCTAAATTTTTCTATTTCCATCTTTCCCTTTGTTTTTCTTATGAATTGGTTGTACTACAAATCGGGACGCAGCATTTTACTTGCTATCATTTTTCATATGTCAGGTAACTTCTCCAGCGAGATTTTTTCTACTCATCCAGATACAAAAATAATATATACTATTTTGCTTACATTATTATCGGCCATGATAATTTGTGTAGAAAAAAATATGTTTTTTAAAAAAATCGGTGAAACCGGTGTCTGATACCTTTTTTCCTTTTTTCTCTATTACGTAACTAGCATAAGTTGGGTGTTCAAATTATTAGTTTGCCGCATATTTTAAATTGTAAGAAACTGATGTTTTTTTGCCACCACTGTATAGCAACCATGCTTTTATTAGGTACAATAGTTACAATAAGCACAAAAAATAAGGATTAGTATATGACAACACAGCAAAAAAAGAAAACCATAGCTATTTTTGAAGGTATACAGATTCGTCGTCATTGGGATGAATATAAAGAGCTTTGGTATTTTGCTGTTGTAGATATTATCCAAGTTCTAACAAAAACTGGTAGACCAAGAAAATATTGGAATGACCTAAAAGTTAAGCTTAAAAAAGAGGGTAGTGGGTTGTCCGAAAAAATCGGACAACTGAAAATGAGAGCCGCTGATGGTAAATATTACACTACTGATGTTGCTGATACTGAAGCCGCACTTCGCCTTATTCAGTCTATTCCATCACCAAATGCTGAACCGCTCAAATTATGGTTGGCTCGAGTGGGATATGAGCGTTTGGAGGAAATCGCCGATCCAGAGATAGCTATTGATCGTGCACTGAAAACCTATTTACAAAAGGGATATAGCCGCGAATGGATTAATCAAAGATTGAAAAGTATTGAGATTCGTAAAGAGTTAACCGACGAATGGGAAAAAAGAGGGGCCAAAGATGGTTTAGAGTTCGCTATTTTAACTGATGAAATTACTAAAAGCTGGGCAGGGATAACAACCAAAAAATATAAAAAACTAAAAGGTCTTAAAAAAGCAAACTTACGTGATAACATGACTAATCTAGAATTAGTTTTGAACATGTTAGCAGAAACTGTGACTACAGAAATTTCTAAAAAGCATGAACCAAAAAACTTAGAAGAAAATAAACAAGTGGCGCGTGAAGGTGGTAGTGTAGCTGGGAACGCTCGCAAAGATATTGAAAATAAAACTGGTAAAAATGTTATAACAAGTAAAAATGCCCAACTTTTACTAAAAAAATAGTAAGATTTTAATAAATCTTCGTGCGGAAAAATTGCTCATCTTTTTATAAAATTAACAAATTAGAAAATTATGTTGTTTGTTGCGGCCAGCTGTTGCCGCCTAATGTATGGTACACCAGCAAACTCCAAATAAAAAAAGTAATGACTAAACAAATATGAGAATTTTATACGCCGTCGGTGCATATGTTATGTGGGGAGTATTTCCAGTATATTGGAAATTACTTAAGCATGTGCCGGCACTACAGCTACTTAGCCATCGAATTATTTGGTCATTTGTTTCATTGATCTTACTCATCTTATTATTACGCCAATGGAAAAATTTTTACTGTGCAGTCAAACAACCAAAAGTTTTATTGGTCTATTTGATTGCCGCCATCATGATTACAATTAATTGGTTTGTTTACATTTGGGCAGTTAATGCCGGTTTTATTATTGAAGCTAGCCTCGGATATTTTATCTCCCCACTAGTTAGTGTATTAATGGGCGTATTATTTTTACGAGAAAAACTGCGGCCAGCCCAATGGATTGCTGTTGGATTAGCCGGTGCAGCAGTTATTTATTTAATCGTTTTTTACGGCCAAGCGCTATGGATTGGTTTAGTATTGGCGTTTTCTTTTGGCAGCTATGGCTTAATCAAAAAGGTTGCTCAACTTAATGCATTTTACGGATTAACTCTAGAAACTGCTACAATGTTTTTGGTGGCTCTGATTTACTTATTTTACGTTGAAGGCACAGGAAACGGCATATTATTTCATACTAATCTTACTACCGATATTCTATTGATCGGTAGTGGACTAGTAACCACTATACCACTACTTATGTTTGCTTCTGCAGTAAGGCATGCTGATCTTTCGTTAGTTGGCTTTTTGCAATATATATGTCCAACATTGCAGTTTTTAATTGGCAAGTTTGTTTATCAAGAAAAATTTACTTCTGTCCAATTCATCGGCTTTGGTGTTATATGGTTGGCATTGGCCATTTTTATACTAGAAGGGATTGTGGTTTATCGTAAAATGTTTTTACACAAGCTGTGATAAAAGTGTTTTCATTGGCACAGTCATTGGTTGCTCTAGTTCAAAACAATTTTGGTTGATATATGGCATGTCGTAGGCGACCTGATATGCATGTTTTATGTTTAATTGTTTTTGAAATTTATACAACGCTGAGTTAATCGAAGAATTTGCTGAACTTTTAACCTCGATTAAAACCCATGGAATGTTGTTTTTAGTAATTAAAAATCATTTGATCGTAGCGTTGCAGATGATTTTAAATTATTGCTTCATAGGTTCGTTTCAAGTTATTTAACCATATGAATATTAACGTATATTTTTACGTCTATTTTATGACAAAAATCGGAATAGTCAAGACTAAATCAAGTTTTATTCAGGAAAAGTCGTGAGAAAAAATGAAAAGTTGATAACTAGTAAATTTTGTTACAGTTTATTATGCTAATTTAAAATAAATTAAGCCTTTTCAAAGAGTCTTTTATTTTACAAAATTTGTCGCGTATACTCCGAGAATCTGATAATAAGTAAAATTCTGATGAACTGATATGTTGCCCATAGAGTTTATAAATCTAAATAAAGCTATTAAATCTGCAGGAGCAGCCATTTTAAACTATTATGGAAAACAACTTCAGCTTGATCACAAATCAACAACTGCTGATTATCGTACGATAGCAGATATAGAAGCAGAAAAAATTATTATTAAAGCAATTGAAGATCTTTTTCCTGATTACAATATTTTTGCTGAGGAACATGGCAAGATTCAAAAAAACTCATTGTATACATTTGTAATTGATCCTTTAGATGGCACTAATAACTTTATCTTGGGAGTTCCAGTGTTTACCTCTAGTGTTGCTTTGATGAAAGGGAAAGAAACGATTTATGGGGTTATTAATAACCCTATTACTGGCGACATCTACTATGCTATGAAAGGTAAGGGAGCTTTCTTAAATGATAAACCAATTACTGTAAGTGCTGAAAACCAAGAGCGCAATATCACAGTTTCTTATCTTTGTAACTACATTACACCAAAAGAGCGAGTTATTGAATTTAAAACCAAGTTAACAAATCTTGATGTCAGACGCGATTTAGATCTTTGGGCACCAGCGTTCTGTTATTGCAGTTTAGCCAGTGGAAAAATAGAAGCAATTATTAATGATGGTATAGAACTATATGATTTTGCAGCAGGTAAATTAATTGCTTTGGAAGCAGGCGCTAAAGCTACCTGTTTTTCAGGAAAAAATCTCATCGATGATACTGCTGATGCTTTTATTATTAGTAATGAAGATATTGTCCATTCTATTCTTGTTAATCATGTAACAGACTCGTTTCATAAGACCCAAGAGTAAAGTATAAATGAATATCCCTAAATTTTCTCATGAAGCTTTGTTAGTAGATGGAACTAGGCAGTTGGTATATACTGCTATTTCGAAGCATTATTTTTACTTCCGAATGCATATTTCAAAGTATGTTTTACAGCAGGGTAGCGTTCCTTTAAATCCTTTTATGCTTTTTGATTATTTTCTGTTGGATGGTGTTGATAGAGACTTTGTTAGAAGCGCTAATAATTCCATTGTTTTGAGGGCGGATCAGATTTGGGTTTTTGGACCAATTTCAAATGGAGTCTTAGCAGAGATCATGCTTGCAAAAAAAGCTCATAAGCCTATTTTATATTTCGCAATTGAAAAACCTAATAAGATATTTTCCATTCTTGAGAATGTAGTTGAGATGGAAAGTGAGGTTGAGCAATTTAGATCTATTCTTTGTTCTTGACACCTACAAATTTTGGAGTTTGTATGGATGCTTCTGCATCTGACACAATATTTGGATCCGATAAGATTACTTATCTTGAGCGATCATTTGAAAGGTTAGATTGCTCATCAAAAATAATCCAAAATAAGATATTTGAAAATTGTAATTTTAGGAACTGTAATTTTGATAATGCCAGTTTACTAAATTGTAAGTTTGCTGATAGTGAGTTTATTAACTGTACTCTTAATACAATGATTCCAACCAATGCCGTGTTCTCAAACGTTATTTTTGATCATTCGAAATTAATGGGAGTTCGTTGGCCAGTCGCTAAATGGCCGCAGATAAAGTTATTTAGTTTAATCCATTTTTATTCTTGTAATATTAGCCATTCAAGCTTTTTCGGATTAAATCTATCAGAAATTAATATACAAGAATGTAAAGTGCATGACGTTGATTTCAGAGAAGCAGATTTATCACGCGGCAATTTAGCAAATAGTGATTTTTATCAAAGTTTATTTATCCATACAAATCTTGCCGCTGCTGATTTTTCAGAAGCAATTAACTATAATATTGATATTAGATTAAACGATGTGAAAAAGGCTATATTTACATTTCCAGACGCTGTTAATTTGTTGCAGCATTTTGAAATTCAGATAAATGGATTGCCGGGAGATAACACATGAAAGGCATTGGATTTAGAATAATTTAGATGAATAAAAAATATGCAAAATGAATCATTCCATAAATACACCTATGTGCATTGCGATAAAATGACCGACAAGGAAGAGCGGGAAATTACTAGAATGGCAATGTCCTGCTTTAAGGTGAATGAGGATCCAGGACAAATGCAAATGAATCAAAGCAGATATATCTGGATTAAAGAAAAAATGCCAGAATGTTTTACCGTAATAAAATATTGCGATAAAGTGATTGGAGGCGTTTTTATTCTACCCTGCACAATAGAAATTATGAATGAATTTATTGATAACAAGATCACCGAAGAACAGTTGGCGGATAGAGTTTACAAAGAAGGTATTGATCAAGAAAAAATGGAAACGATTTATATGTGCGCCGCCATCGTTGATCATGCGCATAGACGAAAAGGTTTGGCAACAAGCGCTCTTCTAAAATCAGCAGAGGTTCTTACACAAAATAAAATCCCATCTGCCATTTTTTATTGGCCTTTTTTCAATTGTGATATTAATACGAAGCCAGAAAATGTCACAATCCCTCATAGTATTGCCCGACGTATTGCCAATACATTGGGAGTGGACTTGTTTATCCGTAAATATTGAATATTTTTGAAATAATGGCCCCAAGTTGATTCATTTAATGCTTTGATTTATCGATGTATTTTTTGATTATATGAAAAAGCAAAATGACATTTTGTTTTTTCAATGATACTATTATGCCATGGAAAGACAAAGATATAAAACCTTGATAATTGAAGCTTTTGCTGTTCACCCTATTGTAGCTATTCTTGGACCAAGACAATGTGGTAAAACAACTCTTGCCAGACAATATGCAGCTACACTAGATATACCAATCCATAATTTCGATTTAGAGGACCCAACAGACTTAGCTAAGCTGGAGAATCCAAAACTCGTTTTAGCAGATTTATCTGGTTTAATCATTATAGATGAAATTCAAAGAAGACCAGAGTTATTTCCTATTTTACGAGTATTAGCTGATCGCCAAGGTAATATAACACGGTTTCTTATTCTCGGAAGTGCTTCGCGTGATTTAATCCGTCAGTCCTCTGAATCACTAGCTGGTCGAGTGGCGCACATTGAGCTAACCCCATTTACTTACCAAGAGGTAGATACAATGCCTCAACTTTGGTTAAGAGGTGGTTTTCCAAAATCTTATTTAGCAATGAATGACACAGATAGCTGGTTGTGGAGAAAAAATTATGTTCAAACTTTTTTAGAAAGGGATATCCCTAGTTTTGGTATTAATATATCACCAGTAATGTTACGACGTTTTTGGTTAATGCTTACTCATTACCATGGTTGTATTTTTAATGCCGCTGAAATAGCCAATTCTATTAATGTTAGTCAGCCAACAAGTCAACATTATGTAAATATTTTAAGCGGTGTTTTTATGGTAAGGCAGTTATCGCCCTGGTTTGTTAATATAAAAAAGAGACAGGTTAAAGCTACAAAAATCTACTTTCGCGATAGTGGTATACTACATTTTTTATTAGGAATAGAAAATTGGACGCAGCTTCAAAATCATCCGAAGCTTGGTTTGTCGTGGGAGGGATTTGCAATAGAGGAGGTGATTCGTTTACACCAAGCCACACCAGAAGAGTGTTTTTTTTGGGCTACCCATAGTGGTGCTGAACTGGATCTATTGTTAATCCAGAATGGTAAACGCTTAGGTTTTGAATTTAAATACTCTGAACAACCAAAAATTACCAAATCGATGCAAGTTGCTTTAGAAGATTTGCAACTAGATTCTTTAGCTATTATTTTTCCAGCAAAAGGTAGGTTTAAGTTAGCAGAGAAAATTTATGGAATTGGATTAACCGATTATTTAGCTAAAAGTTGAAAAATCGCAAATTAGCAAGAGGGAATTATGCGTAGAGCTACAAATAAAATAAATATTGTTTATGTTATTCTATTGATCTTAGGGTTATTTTACAGCATCTCGATTCGAGCCGAAACTATCAGCGTCCCATATGTTTCGGATACAACCAAACTTACGGCTGACTTTAATACAACAGCTTGGAGCAAAGCGATAGTTTTTAGCGAGTTTGCAACCTTAAATGGTGATGTTCCGTCAGTAAAAACCAAGTTATATCTCATGTATAATAAAAATAATCTTTATGTTGGTTTTGAGTGTTTTGATCAAGATCCAAATGAATTAGTCATAAATTCACGATATCCACCCGAAGAGGATTCAGTAGGATTTGCATTGGACAGTTTTAATGATGGTTTGGCATCTTATGTTTTTTTGAGTGATCCTGATGGAGAGAAGTTAAATGCTGTGTTTTCTGATGATTCGCCTAGTTTACGTTTTTCTTTTGCCACCGAATATACGACTATTAGTAAACGCACTCCACATGGTTATAATGTAGTGTTGATTATCCCTTTCAAAAGTTTTCCTTATTCTTGGCAACCACGCACTTTAATGAGTTTTAGAGCCGTTCGTTATATTCATCAAAATGAAGAAATAGATAGCTTTCCATATATTATGGAAGATCGAAAAGGTGAAATGTTTTTTCATTATCAGCAGATTCAACTCGATAATATTTCTCAAACAGATTTCAAAAAGCCTTGGTTTGATATAGATACCCTCTTTCAAAATCGGAAAAGACTTGCTGCGGGTTATGATCTTAATACACTAAAAGGCCGAGCTTCTGGCTGGGGAATTTCTTCAGTGGTTGATTACAAAATGCTTCCTTCCCATTTGCTTGATCCCAGTAAAAATCCAAAACCACTACAAAAAAACTTAAAAACCAAGTGGATTGAACAATTATTTAATAGCCTAAATTTTTATCCCAATCAAAAAATAAATAATTTAGATCATTTTTTAGAACGGACACAAACAACTTCTTTTATTATTGTCCACAATGATAAAATAATTTATGAGAAATATTTTAATGGTTTTAATCAATCATCATTTGCGGCATCTTTTTCAATGGCAAAGTCATTTTTATCAGCTTTGATTGGGATTGCGGTTGATAAAAAACAAATTTGCTCAATCGAAGATCCAATTACTAACTATTTACCTGAGTTGTTTAAACGAGATCGGCGTTTTGCTCGCATTCGAATTAAGGATTTATTGTCAATGTCAGCTGGGATCCGGGTTTCTAAGGATTCTCCTTACGACGATGCTACTAAAGCATATTGGTCACCAAATTTAAAATACATTCTATTAGATACTTTGGAAGTTCTTGAAGCGCCCGGACGTCATTTTCTTTATCATGACTATGTTGCGCAGCTTGCTGGTTTAATTTTAATTCGAGCCACACAGCGTAATGCTACCCAACTCTTACAAAATGGGCTTTGGGATCCTTTAGGAATGCAATATGGTGGTTCGTGGACGATTGATAGTGAAAAAGATGCTTTGGAGCAACTGGCTTTTGGCATTAGTGCCACTGCTTTGGATTATGCAAAATTTGGATTGCTATTTTTACACGAAGGCAAGTGGAATAATAAACAAATCATTTCTGCTAGCTGGGTCAAGGAGTCTACTCAACCTACAAAGGAACAGAAGGAGCTGGGTTATTATCCGAGCTCTTGGTTAGACCAAGAATATTATAAATACTATTGGCGAGGACTAAAGCGAGCTAGTAAAAATAACGATAAAAATGATTTTTTTGCAATTGGGCATTTGGGACAATTTATTTATATTTCTCCACAAAAAAATCTTGTTATTGTTAGAACAGGTATGGATTCTGGAATTAAGTTGATTTATTGGACAGACTTGTTTTATGATTTTGCTTCCAAGTTTTAACCTAAAAAAATAAGATATACAACTCCACCGGGGGCTTTATGCAAACCAAACTTTCGATACAAAACTGGCAAAAATTCATTAAATTATGCCTAAAAGCAACTGCTCCTAAACAGCTTAACGAATTATTTAAGTTACTATTAACCAATGCAGAACAAGAAGACATCGCTGCTAGATATGCAATCGTAATTGGACTGCTTTCTGGCAAAAAACCACAGCGTGAGCTTGCCAAACAACTAAAAATAAGCATAGCCAAAATTACTCGCGGTTCTAATGCTCTTAGGATAGTAGATCCAAAAATTAAACGCTTAATACTTAGTAGCACACCCTAAGAAGATCTTGAGTGTTTAAATTTTTTTTCTGCTCAAAATCTATACTATGTGCTAATTTACCATCAGCAAGAACTAAAATTTTTTCGCCATAATTCAAAGCCAAATTCAAATCATGGGTTGATAAAATACAGGTGATGTGGTGTTTACGAACTATTTGTGAAGTAGTTGCCATCAGTGTGATAGCAGCTTGCGGATCTAAAGCACTAGTATGCTCATCGAGAAGCAAAATTTTGGGCGGATGTAGAATAGTAAGAGCCAATACCAAAGCTTGTTGCTCACCACCGGAAAGTTTTGATACCACTGTATCCAATTTCGTCACTAAGTTTTTATTAAATTGATATAGATAATCCAGAAAAAACGATCGTCTTGTTTGTGGACTGACTAAAATACAATTTTCTAACACCGTTAAAGATGGAAATAGAGACTCCCGCGGATCTTGAGTTAAAGTAATAACCTGCTTTGCTAATTGTGCTGGCGAATATGTTTCTAATCTTTTACCGTATAATAAAACCTCGCCTTGAGTCATCTGATAACGACGATCCAAAACCTTTAGTAACGAACTTTTCCCACAGCCATTGTGTCCAAGCAAAATAATAAAATCACCGTCATGTATGTCACAACTAATGTTTTTCAGAATATGGTGCGAGACATCAGGTAAATTTAAACCAACATTGTTTAGGGATAAAACAATATTTTTCATATCTGTCCTCGCGTTTTGGCTATGCCCGCCAGGCGTAAAAATCCTATTAATATTGTCCCTAATAACATCTTTAAATATAGAGGATTAATTTCTAAGCGTAATAATCCATTAACTGCAAAAAAATAAAATAATACGCCAATAAAACAAGCGCCAAACTCTTTACCAATATTAAATTTATGCATAGATAAACCCATACTTAAAATTTGCTTGCCCAAAATAACCGTGCCAAGCGCGGTCAATGTCATGCCGTAACTCATGCCGATATCGGCATAACCAATGGTTTGTGCAGTTAAACAACCTGACACCGCAGCTAAACCATTGGTCATAGCAAATCCAAGTAGACGATAAAGCTCAATTGGTTTACCTCTACGCGCTAACAAGTTGGGATTATCTCCTAACGCTCGCAAAATTAGCCCAAGCTTTGTAAATAATATGGCGCAAATTATTAAACAAAAAACACCGCTAAGAAGTGTTACTAAAATCCAGCCAAGTAATTGACTGTTTTGGAAGGCTCTGGAAACCAAAGTAACTTGCGATAGCAGACTAATATTTGGTCGCCCCATAATAAGCAAATTACCGCTTAGTAAAATAAAAGTAGCAAGCACCCCAGCAAGAAGAGAATCTATTTTTTGACCACGCTGCATGATACTCACGCCAATACCGGCTATGGCACCGCTAAGCACCGCGCTGATAGCAGCAATAACTGGAGAAACATTTAATTCAACTAAACGCGCAAAAATTGCAGCACCCAGCACAAAACTGCCGTCCAAAGTCATATCTATCGCACGCAAAATATTAAAGCTAATATATAAAGCTACAGCCATAGGTAAAAATGTAACAGTTTGACTTAGTGCTGCAATAAATGTTTCAAGCATGTTTCCTCCTATTTAATTACTAAAGGATAGTGAAATGCTTTTGCCGCTGATTTGATTGGTGCTAAATCTTGGTCAAGATACTTAAGCGCCGATAGATTTATAAATATCGTTGGTTTGGTTAGTTTTACCATTGATAATTTACCAGGAGAAACGCCTTGTAAAATCTGAGCTGCGAGTTTCGCGCCTTCGATCCCTATATCTTTTTCGCTGACACCAACAGCAAAACTAGCGCCTTGTTGCACAGTGCCATCATCGGAAGTTATCAAGGGAATTTTACGCTTTTTGGTTAATTGCACCAGAGTGTTAATACCGCTGGCAACAAGACAATCTTTTAAGATGAATACTGCTTCGGTGTCTTGTGGAATTGCTTGGCTTGCACTATAAAGGTCTGATAGATTTTGGATCATCAGACTATGTAATTTTATATGGCGATGCTTACATGCAGTTTCTACTTGCGCAGCTTCGGGAAAAATCTTATCTGAAGAACTATAGACTAAAGATATGTTTTTTAATTTTGGATAAACTTTATGAATAAAGGCAATAATCTTTTCCTTGTCAATTTCATCATTTACTACAGCTAAGTTATCTTTTTTCTCAGTAACATCGGCTGCCAAACCCAAGATTGACTGATTGCTAATCATTGCTGTAGTCATTTGTACTACGCTAGTAGCTATTGGTACTACTAGGTCATAGTTGGCATCGTGCATCTGACTAATAATTGCGCGTTGTAAATTGATATCCCCTTGAGCATTGCCAACCTTAAACTTTATTGGTCCAGAATATAAAACTTTTAAAGTCTCTTGAAATCCCTCAGAAATCTCCAAAAGAGCCTTGTGTTCAATTGGCATAATAATGCCAATTTTTTTGATACTTGGCTTAAACGTTGATGGGGCGCCATAACATACAACGCATCCAGCCAATATATAATAAAAACAGATTAACAATAATTTATTGAACAAAGAGTTCATAATTCTTCTCCGCTATAAAGGGTTATTTTTTTGATAAATTAAAAATTGAAAAACTAAAGATATAGTTGAGGTATTAGTAGGCGCAGACACGCCACCAAAAAAGGTAGATCTTAGGGATTATAGATAAAAAATAATTTGTCATGATGTAATTATACATGATTACAAAGAAAGAGGAAGGGGTAAAGGAAGGTGTCAAGTCTCATCTTACAACAGGTTGCCTAGCCTGTTGTAAGATGAGACTTGACCCCTTTCCCCCCTTTCCCACTGATGGTCATAAATTAGAAATTCATGTTGGTAATTATCAAACAAGAATAGCTGCAAAAAAAGCTGATATTGGTTCTTGGAAAAATGTGGTTTGGTTTGTGTAGATTTTTAAGGTAAAATTAGGAAAAACAAGAGTCCGAACGAGCGAAGAAAGAAAGTGGGTTTGACAAATTTGCCAAAAGCCTACAAGAAGTAGGCAAGTAATACTTCGATGTTTAAATATTTTTTAAAGGAGAATGATTATGGGATTTACAGATTGGCTTGAAAGAATGGCGGTGGGAAGCAAAAATCCCCATGCTAAGCCTTATGATGAGCATGGGAAGGGATTTATTGGATTAAGAATTTTTATTAAAGAGCATCTTTCAACAAATAATCATCATGATGAAATAATACCAGAGACTGGCACGCACGGTGCATTTGTTCTTGGCGCTCAGCCAACAGAATTTTCCATAAAGAAATTATCTGGAGAGTATCCAGGCAAAGAAATTCATATTGTTAGTTTGCTTTCCACACCAGAAAGATTGCTAGAGGGTACTGTTGCTGATGGTAAAGAAACTCTAGAAGTAAATAAGGCAAAAGTAGTTTATCACCGAGATGTTTCTTGGAGTGATCATGGAGCTATAGATGAAGAAACAGGGAAAATTGAACCTGTTGATTCTATGGAGAAGTATCAGAGAAAATTATCTGAAGTATATTTTGCACAAGGAGAAGGAGAAAAAACATTCTACTGCCACTGTATGGCAGGACGTTCTAGAAGCTTCTCTGAAACGTTGGCTTTTTTACATGCTAATTCTAGAAGAATATTTACTGTGGATGAGTTTAAACATGAAAAATGGGATGAAGTTTGGGAAAAAATAGAAGACCAAAAAGGATCGAAGTACGTAGAAAATTTAAAATCCCGTTTAATAGACAATCCATCATTTAGCGATATAGCAGAATTTGCAGAGTTGCAACGCCCAACAGTTAAACCATTTAGAAAATTGGATGGAGAACAAGCCGGTCTTATTGGGTTGATGGCGTTGAGCCAGGCAGTAACTAAGGAAGGATTGGAAACTATTAAAAATAGGAGTCAGAGTAGATTATATAGAGATGCACGAGACATTGGTTTAATGTTAAGAATGCCACTGGATAGTGCCTTTAGAGATGCTGATGATAAAAAAGCACAAGAAAAAAATCTTGTAGCAGCTTTTAATGCTTATCAAGAAAAAGGGATTAATTTATTGACTGCTATGGTGGTTCCTCCGGTTGGTAGGACAGTCGCTCATGAAATGGATGAAGCAGAATTTCAAATATACTTTAAAGAGCTTAGGCCAAGCGAACAAGCGCGATTTGCGATTTTATTGAAAAAATTAGAGGATGCGCAACCCGGGCTTAATTTAGGGTGGTTAGGAGGACAAAGTTCTATATTAGCTGCGCAAGCAGCTCAAAATGCCAAAAAACTCACCGCTGGCGATCAAGTTGAATTTTTGAGGACTTTTGGTGAAGTTTTTGATCCCAAAGATAAAAAAGGAAAACTTCTTGGTTATGAAGATGCCATAAAAAAAATCTTAAAAGGAAGCAAGATCGATCGATATAATCCAGGTGTTCAACTTGCCGAGTTGCTTGGTGTTGCTGCTACTAGAAATGCTAATGCTAATAGTGTTCATGCTAAAGATGCAAAGAAACTCAATGACAGTAGTTATGATCATTTTAAGGCAAAGCTAGAAGCGGGTATTGCTAAACTAAGCTATGAAGAGCAGTTTAAGTTTATTGTGAAGTTAAATGAATTAAAAGAGGTAGGACAATTGCCGAAAGAGTACAATGTTGCGCAATTAGCCAAGGAAGTAATCGGCAGGTATAAAAAAAGAAGCATATTTTCAAGAATGTTTGGTAATGATCTTTCGATACAACAAGTAGCGTTTATTGATAGTTTTAGTTTGAGTACCACATCGTCCTCGCCGCTTGTAATTGAACATCAGCATCTATCAGAAGTAAGAGAGTATACGCTTAAACAAGGATGGGATACCTCACACATAGCATCAGCAGTGTTTACTGAGACAGCCAGCGCTTCAAAAGCAGTAAGTGTAGGTAGTTCTCTGCCTCAGGCAACAACAACGTCATCTCCGACAGGTTCTTCTACAACATGGACGCCGACACCTACAATATAGCAATCACAAGCATCCGAATATGGGCCGCCACCAGCGCTTCCGAGTGTACAAGAAAAAGACACGCATGAAGAAAATTTAGGAGATACAAAAAATTCTTCTTATGGAGGTTTGCTAGAATTTTCACAAGATGAATCTGGTCATGGAGCATCACCGAAACAATCTTCAAATCCAGAAGAAAATCTTTATGGCGATTTGCCATCATTTCCTCCATCATACGACGAAGTTATGGCGGCTATGGTTAGAAAAGAACCGCCAATATCTACGAGCCAACCCCGAGGTAGTCTAAAGAAGATGGGAGAGGAAAATCCTTATGGAAAGCTATCGGATGTTTCAAGAGAGGGTCCGGTAGGGACTATTTATGGCCAGTGGCCAGGAGCGGAGCAAGCACAGCAGTCTCAATATAGAAAGCTACCACTAAGACTTACGGCAAAAACAGAACAATCTCATTATGCACACTTACCGTCTTGGCTGGGTGGGAAGAAGGTGGCACCGACATCAGATAAACAAAAGAAACAAGAACAGGAAAAAGGTCCAGCGCCACGCGCACCATAACCCAAATGAAATCATGAATCCAGACCCTATAAAATATACTTCGTCAAATCTTCATTTTGTAATAATTTTGTCAGCTGCTGATCGACATATTTGGCATCGACGTCGATTGTTTTGCCTTTTATAGTTGGTGCAGTGAAGGAAATTTCTTCAAGTAGCCGTTCCATAATTGTATACAAACGACGCGCGCCGATGTTTTCGGTTTTTTCGTTAACTTGAAATGCGATTTCAGCCATTCGTTTAATGCAA
>MGXJ01000037.1:36918-44603 GCA_001801345.1 Gammaproteobacteria bacterium RBG_16_37_9
TCAATGCAACATATTGTTCGACTAAAGAAGCTTTGGGTTCGGTAAGAATTTTTATAAAATCTTCAGTGCTCAAAGCATTTAATTCAACGCGAATCGGAAAACGCCCTTGTAATTCAGGAATTAAATCAGATGGTTTTGATAGATGAAAAGCACCAGAAGCGATGAATAAAATATGATCAGTTTTTATTATGCCATATTTAGTAAATACAGTTGTGCCTTCAACTAGTGGTAATAGATCGCGCTGCACTCCTTCGCGTGAAACATCGGCGCCGCCGGTATTGCTTCTTTGGGTGATTTTATCAATTTCATCAATGAACACGATTCCGTGTTGTTCAACTTTTTCTATGGCAATTTGGCGATTTTCTTCGTCGTTAATCATCGATGCTGCTTCTTCATCACAAAGTTGTTTGAATGCCGTTTTTATTTTTATTTTACGTTTTTTGGTGCGGCCCGAACTTATGTTTGATAGCATATTTTGCAGTTGGTTGGTCATCTCTTCCATTCCAGGCGGCGCCATAATTTCTACACCAACAGATGGAACAGCCATTTCTATTTCAATAGTTTTATCGTCAAGTTCACCAGAAAGCAATTTTTCGCGAAATAAGTTACGGGTTGCTGAAGGCGATTCTTCCGGATTTTCTGGATTATGAGAAGAACTTTTAATTATTGGTGTAGGAAGGAGTGCATCTAAAATTCGTTCAATAGCTGCATTTTGCGCTCGGGTTTTTACTTTGGCTATTTCTTCTTCACGAGTTTGCTTGATTGCAGATTCTGCAAGATCACGAATAATTGATTCTACATCGCGTCCAACATAGCCAACTTCGGTAAACTTAGTAGCTTCTACTTTAATAAATGGCGCATTAACCAAAGAAGCAAGACGGCGGGCAATTTCAGTTTTGCCAACACCAGTTGGTCCGATGAGTAAAATGTTTTTTGGTTTAATTTCGAAACGAAGTTCATCTTTAACTTTTGAACGGCGCCAGCGGTTACGCAAAGCAATCGATACCGCTCTTTTTGCTTCTGTTTGGCCAATAATATGTTTATCAAGCGCATCAACAATTTCAGCTGGTGTTAGAACCGCATTATTTTTTGACATAAAAACTCTATAAATAGTCTCAATTAAGTTCGTCGATTAAAATATTTGAATTGGTGTAGATGCAAATACTGCCAGCAATTCTTAGGCTTTTTTCTACTATTTCCCTTGCGCTAAGCTGCGTGTTATTAAGTAAGGCCTTGGCAGCTGCTAGAGCATAATTGCCGCCTGAACCGATAGCTATGATGTCTTCTTCCGGTTCTATTACATCGCCATTACCTGAGAGAATCAAAGATGAGCGTTTGTCGGCTACAGCAAGCAATGCTTCGAGGCGACGTAAAATTTTATCTGTGCGCCAATCTTTGGCAAGCTCAACAGCAGAACGCATTAAATTGCCTTGATGTTTTTCTAATTTCGATTCAAATAATTCAAATAAAGTAAAAGCATCGGCAGTAGCGCCAGCAAAACCAGCGATTATTTGATCATGATGCAGACGACGAATTTTACGCGCATTACTTTTAACGATGGTGTTGCCCATTGTTACTTGACCATCGCCACCTATAGCAATTTTATTGTTGCGTCTTACAGATAAAATAGTTGTTCCGTGAAATTGTTCCAAGCAAAAGTCCTCTTAATCAATTTTTTTCAGGTTGATAAGGCGGTAGCCGCAAGCTTTAGCTCGCGTTTTGTGGAAACGCAGACTAAAGTCTGCGGCTACCTCTGAGGCCACCGTTTTCGCGGGGATGATAGTTTCATTTGTCTTCATCAAGCTGTGTAATCAAACCTACATTTGGTGCGCCAGCGTGTTGCAGTAATACCATAGCTTGGATAATTTTTCCATAACTAATATTTTTATCGCCCTTGACTAAAATTTGGCGCCCAGGCACGCCTTGAGAGCGCTTTAATTCACTGGTAACTCTAGTGGTTAAATCAGTAGCAGAGATCGTTTGAGTTGGATTTAGGGCTATATTTAAATAATAATTACCCTGAGCATCAATAGATAAAACTATTGGTTCTTGTAATTTAGGATCTATTGGTTTAGCGCTTGCAGTTGGTAGGTCTACATTGACTCCCTGAAATAAAAGTGGGGCTGTTACCATAAAGATAATAAGCAGCACCAGCATTACATCGATATAGGGCACGACGTTGATTTCAGCAAGAGGACGATGGCGTTTTTGTTTTAACATATTTTTTTGATTAAATAATTTGTCGATGCAAAATGCTTGAAAATTCTTCTCTAAAAGTATCATAAAGGTTAGAAAGCTTTTCAACCTCACTTGCATATCGATTATAGGCGATAACAGCAGGGATTGCCGCAAATAGTCCCATGGCAGTTGCGATTAGTGCTTCTGAAATTCCTGGAGCTACCATGGCCATCGTAGCTTGTTGAACCGCACCTAGTGCGCGAAAAGAGGTCATGATTCCCCAAACTGTGCCGAATAAACCTACATACGGACTAGTAGAGCCAACTGTAGCAAGAAACGACAAGTGTTGTTCTAAAAGAGCAATTTCCCGCGCAAGTGCTATCCGCATAGCACGTTGCGAGGCTTCGATAATTGCATCCGGTTTTGCGGTCGCTTGTTGTTTTAAGCGAGAATATTCACTAAAGCCAGCATAAAAAATATGTTCTAATCCGTGCAGATCATCTTGGCGTGAATTTAGTGCCAAATAAAACTTATTTAAGTCGCTGCCTGACCAAAATTGTTTCTCAAATTTTTTAACAGAAAATTGTGCGTCTTTTAGGAAAAAGAAGCGTTGAAAAATTATCGTCCAGGACCAAATCGATGCTGCCAGTAAAAGCAGCATTACAAATTTTACTATTGGTCCTGCGTTTGCGACAAAACTCCATAGCGATGGTTCGTTGGTCATAAGTATTTTCTCCGCATAATCCTAGAATAATATTAACAAAACCGAGGGGATTGTAAACAACAATATTATCTAGCAAACTCACGTAAATTTTTTAACCAAGTGAGTAAAAACAAGTAAGGATGTTGTTTAAATAATGAAGCGCGCATGTAACAATTAATTTTGCAGCCTTGGCAAAATGAATATTTTCCGGCTAATTTTGCCGCATCTTTTACCAGTATAGAATTTTGTAATGCAAAAAGATTATTCTCAATTTTTAGTTTGTGTAAGTAGTGGTGATAACATGGTAAGAGCAAAAAATTATCAGGGGAAATAACCATAATATTTTTTACTGCTTGGCAAATTGGTTTGTTAATTTGATTGCCACCAGAGGTAATAAATTTTAATAAGGCTAGATTTAACATTACATATGGTTCTTTGCGATATTTCGTTAGTTGTTTTGCAAATGTATGAGATAAATCTTTATTGCCAAAATAAGTGAAGCAAGGGTTAATGCTTAAAACAACCCTATTTTTTTGAGCAAAATCTATCATTATTGGTAAATCGTTTATATTTTCGTTTGTAACTGTGTGGAGCAAGTATATTTTTTGATGTAATTCTTTGGCAAGCTTTATGCTGGCAATGACTTTATGATATGAGTGAACGCCGGTGGTTTTGTTATGTGCTGCTTCTTGATGTGAATGAATAGAAAAATACAATACATTAATTAATCCCTTAAGTTTAGCTGCATGTTGTGGATAGAGAATACAATTAGTTGTAACCGTGGTATAGAACCCATATTTTTTTGCTAAAACTAAAGCTGCTTGTAGATGGGGATAAAGAAGCGGTTCGCCTCCGGTAAAATCGATAACTTTTATACCAAGTTTTTTTAAATCTCTTAAATTATTTTCTACTTCTTCTACTGTTTGTTCAGGGAGATGTAATTTTTGTCCTTTTTCCCAAATATCACAGAACTTACATTGTGAGTTGCAGCGCAATGTTACGTAGTAATTACATAAGATCTTCATATTTTTATTTGGGAGCACCACTATTTTTTATTGATGTATCAATATTTCGCTTTATAGGTAGAATGCCAGCCATTTCACCAATGACATTAATCAGCTCAGAATTGCTCGGCACAACAATTTTAGTGTTATTTTCTAAAGAATGTTCTAAGGCTTCTAATTTTCTTAAAACTTGAGCATTGCCAACGAAATATTTTTCTGCAGCTTCATTAACCATGCGAATAGCTTCCGCTTCGCCTTCAGCAGCTAGAATTTTTGATTGTTTTAAACCCTCAGCTTTTTTGATTTGCGCGCGACGTTCACCATCAGCAAATGTTTCAGCTGCAGTAGCAAAATCTATAGCTGCGATCTTCTCGTTTTCAGCTTTGACGACTTTGTTCATAGTTTCTTGAACATCTTTTGGCGGATCAATTTCTTTGAGTTCAGTGCGGACAATCTCAAGCCCCCAAGTGGTGGTTTCAATTTCTAAAGTTTTATGTAGTTCATCGTTAATTTTTCCTCGTTCACTGTTGGCTGATTTTAGTGTCATGGTGCCGATGATATTACGCAAAGTGGTTCTTGCTAAATTAACAATCTGATACTCATAATTATTAACTTTATATTGAGAATTTTTAACACTTGCTTCATCATCTTTAACTTTAAAGTAAACCTGCGCATCGACACGAGCATTCAAATTATCATTGGTGATGATTTCTTGTGGTTCGGCATTAACCATTTGTTCAGTGATATTAATCGAAATCATTCTGTCTATGCGAGGGATGATCCAATTAAAACCTGGGTTAGCAAAACGGTGGTATTTTCCCAATCTTTCGACTAATCCGCGATGAGTAGGGCGGATAATACGAATGCCGGTTAGGAAAATAAAAGCTACAGCTATAATAAGCGTTGTGATTCCGATAGGCGACATAAAAAATGATTGCATAATAAGTACTCCTTAAAATAGTGGTAGCCGCAGACCCCGTTTAGAAACATAACGGGGTAAACTTTAGTCTGCGTTACTAGAAAACGCAAGCTAAAGCTTGCGGCTACCGCTTGCATCAACAGTCAATCAGGCGCGACCAAACCAAAATGCAGGTAAGTTCGTGTGGTTGCTATACGGCCGCGAGGTGTGCGGGCAAGATACCCTTGTTGAAGTAGATATGGCTCAAGCACATCTTCAACTGTATCTTTTTCTTCACCAATTGCAACCGCTAAACTTTCAGCGCCAACTGGGCCGCCGTCAAACTTTTCGATAATTGCTAATAATAACTTTCGATCCAATACATCAAAGCCACAAAGATCGACATCTAATAACCTCAGCGCTGCATCGGCGACTTCTCTAGTAATAACGCCATCTGCTTTTACCTGAGCAAAATCACGGACGCGTCGTAACAAGCGATTGGAAATACGCGGAGTTCCACGGGAACGTTTAGCGATTTCTATTGCTCCGTATGGATCAATGGGAATATTTAAAATATTAGCTGAACGCGTAACAATTTGTGCAAGATCCGCAGCTTCATAAAATTCTAAGCGTTGCACAATTCCGAAACGATCACGTAGTGGTGAAGTTAATAGGCCAGCTCTAGTTGTTGCGCCGATCAAGGTAAATGGTGGTATATCTAATTTTATAGATCTAGCAGATGGGCCTTCGCCAATTATAATATCAATTTGATAATCTTCCATTGCAGGATAAAGTATTTCTTCAACTGTAGCATTAAGACGATGAATTTCATCTATGAATAAAATGTCGTGCGGTTCCAAGTTGGTTAAAATCGCTGCTAAATCTCCGGCGCGCTCTATTACTGGACCAGAAGTTTGGCGTAAATTAACTCCCAATTCATTGGCGATAATATGCGCAAGAGTTGTTTTGCCAAGTCCTGGGGGGCCAAAAATTAGAACGTGGTCTAAAGCATCACCGCGTCCGCGAGCAGCTTGAATAAACAAGCTCATTTGTTTGTTTACTGCTGGTTGACCAATATAATCATTTAGAGTTTTTGGTCTAAGTGCGCGGTCAACGGCTTCCTCTTCAGGCAAAGTAGTTGTGGATGAGATTAATCGTTCTAATGTCATATAACCATTGTATAGTTTTTATAGCATTTGGCAAAAAGGTTTAGTCGCCACAGCAACAGTATTTAAACCGCAAGCAACGCTCCAAATTTTTATATCAATGAAACCATGTTGTTGTAATAAAGCAAAGACTTCATTTTTTTTAAAGTATTTTTTATGATCATATACACCATGTCGCGAAATTATTTTTAAATCGGCTAGAAACTCTAGAAGAGGTTTGGACGCTGGAGACGGTGTGGTTAGCATAAGCTTGCCTCCATCTTTTAAACCACGGAAGCACTCTATAATAACCTCATAATAGTTATCTAAGTGTTCCAAAACAGCTAGCATGATTATAAGATCGAATTCTTTATCGTTAACGGGCAAAGGTAATTTGTTAAGATCGGCCATGCGTAGTTCGATATTGGCAGAAGAGCTATTGTGCACCGAAAAATCTATTCCCACTGGTTTAGCGACAGTAATAGTAGATAGCTGTTTTAATAGAACTGGATTTACGCCACAACCTAGATCACAAATTCTCATATTGGGAGATACGTATGGGATTACAAGCTTGGTGCGGAAGTATCTTAACAACTTATCAATAGGGGATTCGAGCCGCATAGGTTTTAATCTTGTTTATAAAATTATTTTATTTTCTTCAATGCTAACTTTATAAGTTCTTCGCTCGATAGCCTCTTATCTTTGTGACAGATGAGTGCACATAATGCTTCTTGTTGTTTATAACCCAGGGAAACTAAAGCACTAATGGCGTCACGCATAGCAGCGTCGACATCGGGACCAATATTTGTTCCAGAGCTCTCCCATTCAATAATTTTATCTTTCATTTCGATAATTAAACGCTTGGCTGTTTTTCCGCCAATACCAGGGATACGTTCAAGCGCTTCAACATCGTTATTGGATAAATGTTTTGCAAAGACGCTAGGCGACATTACCGAAAGAATTGCTAGTGCTATTTTGGGACCGATGTTGCTAATTTTAATTAACGAGCGAAATAGTGAACGTTGTTCTTTATTGATGAAGCCATATAAAAATTCACCATCTTCACGTTTGACCATATGGATGTATAAAGATATTTCTTTACCAATAGCGGGCAAGTGATCGAAATTATTCATCGATATTTGAACTTCATAACCAATGCCGTTTATCTCCACAGTTAAATTTGGAGCTTCTTTTTCAAGCAAAATGCCACGTAAAAAACCTATCATAAATTAAATCCTAAACGTAAACGTGAATTAGCGTGGCAGATAGCGATTGCAAGAGCATCGGCTTCGTCTGCTTGAAGTTTATCTTTTAGCTTTAGTAATAATTTCACCATATGTTGAACTTGAGTTTTTTCAGCATTACCATATCCTACTACCGCTTGTTTTACCTGGCGTGCTGAATATTCAGCAAACTTTATATCTTTTTGTGCTGCTGCAACTATGGCTGCTCCTCTAGCTTGTCCTAATTTTAAAGCAGAGTTAACGTTGGCGTGCATAAAGACCTGTTCAATCGCTACCTCTTTGGGATGGTATGATGCGACTAACTCAAAAATTCCAGAGAAAATTTGCTGTAGTTGTTTGCTAAAGTGCTCTTTAGTAGTGCGGATACTACCACTAGCAATATAATTATATTTACTTCCAACAGCGTCAATAATCCCAAAACCTGTGATATTAGAACCGGGATCAATACCTAAAATGATCGGCATTTAGAATATTCCAGTGATCTTGTAAGAAAGCCCAAGTGTAAATAGATTA
>MGXJ01000037.1:44718-46290 GCA_001801345.1 Gammaproteobacteria bacterium RBG_16_37_9
AGTGATCTTGTAAGAAAGCCCAAGTGTAAATAGATTACAAGTTGGCGTTGGATCTCCTCCTGTTACGTCGCTGGCAGAATTTACTCGGTTTTTGCCATAAACTCCGGTCCACGATGCATCAACTGCAATGTTATCAGTAAAACTAAAAATAATTCCTGCGCCATAAGCTGGGCGAATAGTGTTGTTTGTTTTTGTGTTGACAGTAGAATTGGTAATTTTTGTGCGTACATATGCGCCACCACCTTTTCCATAAATGCTAAAGCGGGCAAGAGGTTTGGCTATAATTTTTAGTGGTATAATTAGCTTACCTACTAAATCTATAGTGTAAGTTCGCACTTCTATATTAGAAGTGCCCGTATAAGTATTAACAGGATAGTAACTGTAACCACTTTCAATGCTAAAAAATGGTATGAAGCTATAGCCAACATATGCACGCCAACCTGTAAATGTTCCAAGCTCAGTCGTGGTTGTTCCAGTAGAGTTTTTATAGCCACTACCTTCGTCGATGCGTCCCCAGCCAACTTGACCGCCTAAATATGGTCCTGGGTTGTATTCCATTGCATAGGCGCTAGTCGCAGTTATTAGAACAAGAGCATTTAGTAAATAGATTATTTTTTTCATTTTAATTACACCGCTTCCTAAGAGTTAAAAAATGCTGTAATACACAATCACAGCTCCGAAATAGTTTTGGTAGCCGCAAGCTTTAGCTTGCGTTAAATCAAAGCGCAGACTAAAGTCTGCGGCTACCTCTGTAGTTACCCCGTTACAAAGCATCCTCAGAAATATTTGCATTAGAATAAACGTTTTGAACGTCATCTAATTCTTCAAGTGCATCGATCAGTTCCATAACCTTAACGCTTGCTTCTTTATCAAGCGGAACTTGTATCGATGCCAACATAGAAATCTCAGCTGCAGCTGCTACAAGGCCAGATTTTTCCATGGCAGTTTTTATTTTAACAAAGTTTTCCGGGGCAGTTAAAACCTCAACGCTGCCATCATCGCGACTAATGATATCTTCTGCTCCAGCATCTAGCGCAACTTGCATTATTTTATCTTCATTGTTTTCTGGAGGGAAGCATATTATGCCAGATTGTTTAAAAAGGTATGAGACCGAACCGCTAGTTCCTAGGTTACCACCGTGTTTAGTGAATATATGGCGGACGTCGCCTGCGGTGCGATTACGGTTATCAGTTAAACAGTGAACTAAAATAGCAACGCCATTTGTGCCATAACCCTCATAGAAAATTTCTTCCATATGATTGTTCGCATCTTCACCAGAGCCGCGTTTAATTGCGCGGTCAATTGTATCTCTAGTCATGTTCTGGGCAAGAGCTTTATCTATTGCTAGACGCAATTTAGAGTTCGTGCTGAGATCTTGGCTTTGTTTTGCTGCGACAGTGATTTCTCGAATTAATTTTGTAAATATTTTACCTTTCACCGCGTCTTGTTTGGTTTTGCGATGTTTTATGTTTGCCCATTTGCTATGTCCGGCCATGATTTATCCTCTTTTGTATGTTATTTTTCTCGGGTTAAACCCAGGGGCATGATAGATCCTCGTATATGGACTCCCTC
>MGXJ01000038.1:0-214 GCA_001801345.1 Gammaproteobacteria bacterium RBG_16_37_9
CAGTAATTTTTAACGCGGTTATAATACCATTATTGATTCCTTTAGCATTAAGAGGAGTGCAGTATCGGCAGGTTTCGGTAGAATATCTTTTAAAGAAAAATTTATTGATTTACGGTCTTGGTGGGGTGTTGTTGCCGTTTGTTGGGATTAAGATTATTGATATGTTAGTAGTATTACTAGGATGGGGATTGCGTTAATGCATGGTTGTTAAATG
>MGXJ01000038.1:326-563 GCA_001801345.1 Gammaproteobacteria bacterium RBG_16_37_9
TAGACATAATATAAAAAGTTTATCATGTTAATGGTGTTGAGTGTGGGGGTGTAGGAGATATGCAAAAATTAATTACATCGATACGAGTTTTTTTTGGGTTTGCCATTTTACTTGGTTTAGGTTATCCGCTTTTTATAGTGGTTATTAGCAATGCTATTTTTCCATATCAGGCAAATGGTAGTTTACTTGAACATAATGATAAAACGATCGGTTCAGCATTAATAGCGCAAGAGTTTA
>MGXJ01000038.1:879-1865 GCA_001801345.1 Gammaproteobacteria bacterium RBG_16_37_9
CAGGAGTAAATGTGTTAAAACTTAATTTGGCATTGGATGATATTATATAAAAATATAAATTTATGAATATGAACCAAATAGAAAACATAAGTGAAATTGAAAGCAGTGACCAAAATAAAATTGATGATACAGTCAGACGTGGTCAGCTGAAGATTTTTCTCGGTTATTGCGCAGGCGTTGGCAAAACTTATCGCATGTTGCAAGATGGTATAGTTAATAAGCGCAATGGTGTTGATGTGGCCGTTGGTATTGTGGAAACACATGGGAGAACAGAAACCGAAGCTTTAGTGCGTGAGTTAGAGGTGTTACCGCGAAAGAGTATTCAATATTCTGGTATTGTTATTGATGAGATGGATTTAGATGCTTTATTGGAGCGTCGTCCGCAATTAGTTTTAGTAGATGAATTAGCGCATACGAATATTCCGGGTTCAAGGCATGCCAAACGGTATCAAGATGTTGAGGAGTTGTTAAGTGCTGGTATCAACGTCTATACCACGCTCAATATTCAGCATATTCAAAGTTTAGTAGATATAGTTCATCAAATTACGGGGGTAAGAGTTGAGGAAATTATTCCTAGTGGTTTTATGGAATCTGAAATTGAGATTGAGCTAGTTGATCTTTCTCCAGAAAAACTGCAGCAACGTTTGTCTGAGGGTAAAGTGTATATCCCGCAAAAAGCTCAGTTAGCAATGCAGAAATTTTTTAAGAAAGGGAATCTATTAGCATTAAGAGAATTATCTTTAAAATATACAGCCAAGCGTGTTGATGTTGATTTGCTTTCTTATCGTGAAAGTGAAGAGATTTTAGAAGTTTGGCCGGTGGAATCTAAATTATTAGTAGGGATAAGTTCGAGTAAGAACACCGAAAGGATATTGCTAATTACACATCGTATGGCCGCTGATCTAGAGGCGGAGTGGTATGCGGTTCATGTCGAATCATTGCAGCAAGCGAGATACACTGAAAAAGCGCGTAATCAACTTTATCGT
>MGXJ01000038.1:1941-2341 GCA_001801345.1 Gammaproteobacteria bacterium RBG_16_37_9
AATTTGCTCAACAAAAAAATGTTACGTTGATTATTACTGGATTATCACAGCGCTCTCATTTTCAGGAGCTTATCAAAGGTTCGGTGTTCGATAATTTGGTGAAAAATTCTAGCCCGATTAACGTATTGGTTGTTGGTGGTAATCCCCAGGTTTCTGCGCCAAGTAAACCACCTACTGCAAAGGAATTAGAATATAAACCTTATTTTTTAGGTTTTATGAGCGTAGTAGCGGTTTTTTTACTTAGCTGGATGTTCCCCCAATGGATTTTGACGCACAATTTACTGATGATTTTATTACTGCCGACGATTGTGTCAGGAATTTTATGGGGCATATCTGTAGGGTTATTTACTTCTGTTATTGCCTTGGGTTTGTACGATTTCTTTTTTATGCCGCCAACTCT
>MGXJ01000038.1:2528-3059 GCA_001801345.1 Gammaproteobacteria bacterium RBG_16_37_9
ATTTTAAGTCGAGCTACGCGTAGTATCGTTGAGGCTTTTGAAAGCGATATTATAATTCTTTTACCTGAAAAATCTGGAAAACTTGAATTAACAGCTAAAAGTAAAGTGGAATTAGTATTGAGTGAAATGGAACAAGCGGTTGCCATGTGGGTTTATAAAAATGGTCGCCATGCAGGTAAAGGGACAAGCACGCTCTCTTCAGCAAAATGGTATTACGTTCCGCTTAAAACACGAGATAGTATTTTGGGTGTTATTTGTTTAATGAAATTAGATGTAGATAAAGCTTTTTCTCCCGAGCAGAAACGGCTTCTCGAAGCTTTCGCTGGAGTGGTGGCGCTAGCTTTGACGAAAGCGAATAAGTGACGTCCATATTATCCCGAGCCCCGTTTGGAAACATAACGGGGTAAACTTGCGAGGGATGATATGGACGTCATCCCGAACGCAGTGAGGGATCTCCATGATATGGATTCTTTCCATGGAGGCCCCTCGGCTTGGCTCTGGATGACGAATTTCCGAATTTTTTTGCCTTAC
>MGXJ01000038.1:3070-4444 GCA_001801345.1 Gammaproteobacteria bacterium RBG_16_37_9
GGCTAAAATTCAGTGTATGGAAAAAATAAATAGAACTATTGTACCGGCTATCAAGAGCGCGCTTAAGCGTGGGAAAAGCGTGCTATTACTTGGTCCAAGACAAGTAGGCAAGACCACTTTACTGGCCGAGTTGTCTGTTGACCTTGTTATATCTCTCGCTAGACCATCAATTCGCCAGCAATACGAACAAAACATTGAAAGCTTCTCCCAAGAAATTGAAGCCTTGGCAGGAAAACTGAATAAAAAACCTTTAATAGCTGTAGATGAAATACAAAAAGTGCCAGAACTCATGGACGCGACTCAAGATCTCATTGATAGGCGAATTGCACAATTTATTCTTACCGGTTCATCTGCGCGTAAACTTAAAAAACAACAACAGCTAAATTGGTTGCCAGGCAGAGTGGTTTATTTTCATTTGGATCCGCTTACAATTCATGAATTGCCTAAATCATACCAACGACTTGAAGAAATTTTAATTTATGGTTCTTTGCCCGGTATTGTTGTTGATGATAATAATGAATCTCGCGAGCATGATCTTGAGAGTTACGTAGTTACTTACTTAGAAGAAGAGGTGCGTCAGGAAGCTCTTGTGCGGCAATTGGGTGATTTTGCAAAATTCTTGCAATTAGCAGCCGCAGAATCTGGGCAGTTATCTAACTTTAATAATATTTCAAGGGATCTTGGTGTTGCACAAACAACCATAGCTGCGTATTACCAAATTTTGGAAGATTGTTTAATTGTAGAGCGTATAGAACCTTTTACAAAAGGAAGTTCTGCAAGAAGGCGTTTAGTTAAATCGGGGAAATATTTATTTTTTGATTTAGGAGTGAGGCGAGTAGCTGCACGCGAGGGTACAAAGCCAACAAGCACAACCATGGGACATTTATTTGAACAATTTATAGGATTAGAGTTGTTACATTTAGCTAGAAGCAGGGCAAAACGAATTACTTTAAATTTTTGGCGAGATTTAGAAGGGCGTGAAGTGGATTGGATACTAACTTGTGAAGATAAAATCGTACCTATGGAAGTTAAATGGACTGATAAACCAAATATTAAAGAGGCCCGGCATTTAAAAACTTTTTTAAATGATTACAACATAAAAAATGGCTATATTGTTTGTCGATGTAGTAAACCAAGAAAATTGGATAATCAAATTACTGCTATACCTTGGCAAGGAATATCTGATTTTTTAGGATAATACTGCAAATAGCGAAAAGTCGATTTACAGTAACGTATATTATGTCTGGGTTTTTTGGAATGCGAAAATTTCATAACCAAAAATGATAAAAATCCTCGATTTTTTCTTGATGAAAACCGTGCTTTTCATACAAGCGACATGCTGCGGTATTTGCTTTTTGGGTTACGACTTGGGCT
>MGXJ01000038.1:4546-5334 GCA_001801345.1 Gammaproteobacteria bacterium RBG_16_37_9
TCGCCGCGTTTATTTTTTGTGCCAAGTGTGGCCATGGCGATAATCTTATTTTTATGACGAATTACAATTACTCGGGTAGCAACGGAACCGTTAACTGAATTTTTTATCCAGGTATCATAAAGTTTGCGAAATAATTTTTTAGGGAGTTTGGGGTCAGTGCGAAAACGGGAATAAGTTCCAGCTTGAATAGCTAGTTGCTTTAACTCAGTGTTTGGAGTTTTTGCTCGATACACTTTAACTTCAGAGATGAAATCTGAAGGCGGAGTTATTTTTTTAAGCTTTATGAGATAAGTTATTTGTTCGCTGCAAAGAAATCCTTTGAGTTTTATCACTGCTTTTTGCGAGATTTTATCAGCGCTATCAGAAGGCCAATATACTAGGCGAATATTTTGCTTTTTTAATTTATCTAGAATTAATTGTAATTTTTTTAGAGAAAGTTTGGGCGTTAAAATTTTTGCGACTTTAAAGCCGAAGAGTTTGGTGTCTAGTTTTAGTAGGTTGTGCCCCGTCCCGAACGCAGTGAGGGATCTCTGTGGTGTGGTTCTTTTCCATGGAGGTCCTTCGCTATCGCTCAGGATGACAATCTTTTTTTTTCTTCGCTGCGTTTGGGATGGTATCATAAAAATTTATTCTCAAAACAACGAATCCGGTGTTTGTTCATCTTGATCCATCGAATTATCTATAACTGGTGGTTGCAGCGGCGCTTCTGTTTTCGGAGCGGTACTTTCAGTAAACATTTCAAATATAGCATCTTCCTGTTCCGGATTAGCTAAGAACCCAGTTGTTGG
>MGXJ01000038.1:5578-6686 GCA_001801345.1 Gammaproteobacteria bacterium RBG_16_37_9
AAAATTCTAGCTTTTCTTGCGGTGCCGGATTCGATCACATCTTTGAGTACATCGGTCATTAAGTAGGCATTTTGTGCAGAAATAACGCGAGGTGCTGTAGGTAATTTACTTTTTGGATCTTTTATTTCTGGAATTGTTATTGGTTCAGATTTAAAAATAGTCTTATCTTTTTTATTATCCGGTTCAGTGATTGAATTAATGATAAATGGAGTTACTTTGTAACCACCATTTGCAAATACCGCATAACCAACAGCCATTTTTAACGGGGTTGTGCTTCCGGTGCCCAAAGCCAGTGAAAGTGCTGGTGGCACTTCAGTTGAACCTTCAAATCCAAAGTTTTTTAGATAATCTACCGTAAATGGAATGCCAATTGTTTGCAAAAGTCTAATCGATACTAAATTGCGAGATTGAGTAATTGCTGTGCGTAAACGTGTCGGTCCATAAAATGTTTGAGTATCGTTTTGTGGACGCCATAAAGATTTAGTTGCAGGATCAGTTAATACTATCGGTGCATCGTTAATAACAGTTGCAAGCGTCAGGCCTTTTTCTAGTGCTGCTGAATAAATAAATGGTTTAAAAGCGGAACCAGTTTGACGCTCAGCTTGAACAGCGCGATTATAATTACTAGTTGCATACGAGAATCCACCGTTTAAAGCTAAAATTGCGCCAGTTTTTGGATCAAGAGTTACAATTGCTCCTTCGATTTTTGGTAATTGAGCAAGTAGCCACTGATTGCTAGCATTTTTGTAGACTCGAATAATATCACCGCTAGTTAATTTTGGTTGAGCCCAGCTAAAATTATTGGCGCCTATATTGATGGTGTTGCCATCAGCCAGTAGTGCCGATATATTTTTACCATTATAATTGACAACTGCTGCTGGTTGTAGGCTACCAATCGTTGCGATACTTTGTAGTTTATGGCGCCAGTAAGTATGATTGGTTTGAGCGAGATGCCCTTCTGGTCCGCGATAACCATGACGTTGATCGTAGGCTAAGATTCCATCGTGTAGCGCTTGATTTGCTATGGTTTGTAAGCGCGAGTCAATGGTAGTATATACTTTTATTCCGGAGTCATAAGCGAGATCTCCATAATGTGAAACTGCAGCAT
>MGXJ01000039.1:0-3874 GCA_001801345.1 Gammaproteobacteria bacterium RBG_16_37_9
ACTCCGAAAGTGTTTGGATTTGTGTTACATCGGTTACCAAAGAATATGGCGGGGTATACGGACCTATAATCACACCAGCAATTATGTATCCTAAAATAACCGGTTGGCGTATTTTTTGAAATAACAACACAACAACACTTGCTATACCAAGCATTATTGCAAGATCTTTAATAATGGGAGCTAATTCGTTCATGTATAAAAGAATATACTAATATATCTTTCATACATCAACCTAAAAAATTGCAAAAGATGAGAAGATTCGTCAAAACTTGAGCCCTTAATTAGATAAAACACTATTCACTGGGATAGATCGATGGCGTCGATGATAAATTCCATTATTGTCAATATATTTTGTGACATGCTCTTCTTTGCCTTCTTTGACTAAATATGCTCGACGTTGTAAATAAGCATCACGCACAAAAACGTATGGATCAAATGCTTGATCAACGATCTTATCGCCTGCCAGCAACGATGCTCTATACTGTACATAATATGTTGCTCTCACCCCATAAAATAAAGTGTTGGCTTTTAAATATGGCCAAACACTAAGCAAGAAGTAATCTATCGGCGCCCCAACTGCATCTCTAAGCGTATATGGCCCAAGAAAAGGCAATACTAAATATGGAGTATCTTTTGATCCCCAGCTAGCGAGTGTCAATCCAAAATCTTCTTTATCTTTTTCTAAACCAAGAGCCGACGCAACATCAAATAATCCACCAATACCAATAGTTGTATTAATAACTATGCGCGCTAAATCTGCGACCACTTGAGCAAAATGCATTTGCAAAACTTCATTAGCAACCGAAGTAACATCACCAATATTACCAAAAAAATTACGCACTCCTGTCTTTACTGGCCATGGCAATACAGCATCGTAAACTTTAGCTACTGGACGATAAAAAGTACGATCAATCGCCATATTAAATGCAAAAACCTTGCGATTAAAATGTTCGTATGGATCTTGTGGATCTGTTGGAGGAAATTTACTGGTGGCACAACCAGATATATTGATTATTAAATAACCAAATAAAACCCATTTTAAAATTTTTCCTTTGCTCTTTGGCATATCAAAACCCTATAATTTTTCCCATTGCAATCATTATAAATTATATAACAAAACTTTGTATACATATTTTTTGATCGGGGCGAGAGGATTTGAACCTCCGACTCCTGCTTCCCGAAAGCAGTGCTCTACCAGGCTGAGCCACGCCCCGTTTTAATGTTTTTTATTTACAATCAACACGGTAACCAAAATACCGTAAAAACAAAGGTGATGCAAAAAAAATAAATTATAGGTAGAATGTCCCCCGATATTAGTAAAACAACAAACAAAAAAATTACTGGAGAAAAAACATGGCACGCGGAGTAAACAAAGCAATTTTAATAGGCAATCTTGGCAATGATCCTGAAGTTAGATATACCCCTAGCGGCAGCGCAGTTGCCTCTATCTCTCTAGCTACAAGTGAAACCTGGAGAGATAAACAATCTGGCGAAGTTCAAGATCGCACAGAGTGGCATCGCGTAGTTTTTTTTAACCGCTTAGCTGAAATTGTTGGAGAATATTTACACAAAGGATCAAAAATTTATATCGAAGGTTCGCTACGTACTCGTAAATGGCAAGATAAAAATGGTGTAGATCGTTATACCACTGAAATTATCGCTAATGAAATGCATATGCTTGATAGTAAATCTGCTTCTGCTGCCCCTTCAGAGAGACATCCTCCTCATCAAGCTCCACAGTCACATCATCATGAGCATGCAGAACCAGCAATGCCTCGTAATAACAGTGCAGATGCAGCAGTACCTTTTAACGACGTCGCTGCGCCAGTACATACAAACATGGATGATGATATACCGTTTTGAGCTCCGTCCCGAACGAAGTGAGGGATCTCCATGGAGAGGTATATGGCAACGATTGATTAATTATCCTTCTGCACACGATCGAGAAGCTCTACGATCACCATAGGAGCTTTATCGCCTGGGCGAAAACCGCACTTGATAATACGAGAATAACCACCGGGACGGGTTTTAAATCTAGGACCCAAAATGGTAAACAATTTGCCTACAGCAACATCATCACGCAAGCGAGCAAAAGCTAAACGACGATGCGCTACCGAGTCAATTTTTGATAAAGTAATTAATGGTTCGGCTACTGAGCGCAACTCTTTAGCCTTAGCTAAAGTAGTTTTAATTACTTCACTTTTAAATAAAGATGCAGCCATATTTTTTAACATAGCCTTTCTATGACTATTGCTACGACTTAATCCTCTACCGCTATTACGATGACGCATAAGTTACCTATCACAATTTACTAGTTATAATTATTTTTATTTTTTTTCTTCAGATTCTGGTACTAACTCTGGAGTCTCAGTTGGCTCAAAATCAATTTTAGGCAACTCTAATCCTGGTGGTGGCCAGCCTTCTATTTTCATTCCCAAAGATAAACCTCGAGTAGCTAAAACTGTCTTGATTTCATTTAATGATTTCTTGCCTAAATTAGGAGTTCTAAGAAGACCAGATTCATCACGCTGCACTAGATCACCTATGAAGAAAATATTTTCCCCTTTAAGACAATTAGCAGAACGCACTGTCAATTCTAAATCATCTACCGGACGCGCCAGCAAAGGATTCATCTCGTTGGTTTTTTCTTCAGCTTTTGGCTCTTCGGATTTACGCAATTCTACGAAAGCTTCTAGTTGATGCTGTAATATCGTAGCGCTAGCTCGTATTGCTTCTTCTGGATCTAAAGTTCCATTTGTTTCTATATCAATAACCAATTTGTCAAGGTCAGTACGCTTTTCAACTCGAGCATTTTCAACATGATAAGCTATTCGCAATACTGGACTAAAAGAAGCGTCAATTAATAATTTACCAACCACACTCCCCCTTTCTTCGCTTAGAATTCGTATATTAGCCGGTTGATAACCACGACCCAGCGCCACTGTAATACGCATGCTCAACTTACCGCCTTCGGTAATATGGGCTATAACGTGATCTGGATTAACTACTTCTACATCGTGTTCCAAAGTGATATCTCCCGCTGTCACCGGACCAGGAGTATTTTTATTTAACTCTAGGACTACTTCACGACGATCGTGCATCTTAAATGCAACTCCTTTTAGGTTTAATAAAATATCTACTACGTCTTCTCGCACGCCTTCAATAGTACTGTATTCATGCAATACTCCATCAATCTGCGCTGCCACTGCAGCAGCCCCTTCCATAGAAGACAATAAAATACGGCGCAAAGCATTACCTAAAGTATGTCCAAAGCCGCGTTCAAAAGGCTCGAGTACGATCTGGGCTTTAGTTGGGCTAATCTTTTTAACTTGAATAACGCGGGGCGTTAAAAAACTATGGTAAATATCCTGCATTCTATCCTCTTTATTTTGAGTAAAGCTCAACTACTAAATGTACCTTAAATTCTGGTGGAAATTCGCTAACATCTGGATAGCGCTTAAACACGCCTGTCATCTTCTTGCCATCTAAAGATACCCATTCTGGAATTACACCTTTTTCTGCAATATCTATGGCAGCAGCAACCCTGCTTTGCTTCTTGCTTTTTTCTCTGATAGCAATTTCATCGTTTGCTTCTACCAAATAAGATGGGATGCTAACTGTTTTACCATTAACAGTAACTGACTTATGATTTACCATCTGTCTTGCCTCAGCTCGCGTTACGGCAAAACCCAAACGATACACTACATTATCCAATCTAGATTCAAGCAATCGAATTAAATTTTCACCAGCAGAACCCTTACGGCGATCTGCTTCTTTGTAGTAATTATGAAACTGCTTTTCTAATATTCCATAATATCGTTTAATTAACTGCTTCATGCGCAACTGCACGCTGTAATCAGTTTTTCTGCTAGCA
>MGXJ01000039.1:3897-5765 GCA_001801345.1 Gammaproteobacteria bacterium RBG_16_37_9
AACATTAGCTTTACACTTCGACTCTAAGGAGCGTGCTTTACTTTTGTGTTGTAAATCCACTCCTTCACGACGTGATAAACGACATTTGGGACCAATATATTTCGCCATCTAATAAATCCTCTAAATCATAACAATTAAAATAATAATGCAACGCTTAAAATCTTCTTCTTTTTCTTGGTCGACATCCATTATGAGGCAATGGAGTCTTATCAGAAATATTGATAATCTTAAATCCTAAAGCATTAAGCGATCTACTCGCAGAATCTCTTCCTGGACCAGGACCTTTAATATAAAGTTCTAAATTTTTAACTCCGTATTCTCTAACAATATTACCAACCTTCTCCGCAGCTATCTGAGCAGCAAATGGCGTACTTTTGCGCGATCCTTTAAAACCACAAGTACCAGCTGATGACCACGCTAAAACATTTCCGCTCTTATCTGTAATTGTAATAATAGTGTTGTTAAAAGACGCATTAATATACGCCGTTGCATCAACGATATTGCGTTTTACTTTTTTCTTCGTAGCAGTAGCAGCATTAACACGTGTTGTCATAAAAATCCTACATTTTAAATTTTTTAGCTCTTAGCCGGCGCCTTTTGCATAGTTACCGCAGCTTTTCTCTTACCCTTACGCGTACGAGCGTTGGTTTTAGTACGTTGTCCACGTACTGGTAAACCACGACGATGCCGCACTCCACGATAACAACCAAGATCCATGAGACGCTTAATGCTCATGGCAACTTCACGACGCAAATCACCTTCGATAACAAATTTGCCTACCTGAACACGCAAAGCTTCGACCTCTGCTTCAGACAGATCCTTAATCTTACGTGAAGGCTCTATTTTCGCTGCCTTACAAATGGCTAGCGCACGCGGTCTACCAAGACCGTAAATAGAAGTCAAAGCAATTACTGTATGCTTATGTACTGGAACATTTATACCCGCTATACGTGCCGCCATTAAAATACTCCAACTTTATATTTTTAATCCACCTTGACTACAAAAGGGCGGACAGAATACCTTTAAATAAAATAAAAATCAATCTCATGTCATCCCTCACAAGCTCGGGATGACGCGCATTATCCTTGACGTTGTTTATGCCGCGCTTCTTTACAGATAACATGAACTACGCCTTTACGACGTATCACCTTACAATGCCGACACATTTTTTTAACTGATGCTCTAACTTTCATATTCCCCTACATTCTATACATGAAACGGTTTAACACAACCTTAAAATTATTATTTTAGGCGCGACTTCTTCATTATAGAATCATATTGATGTGACATTAAATGCGCTTGCACCTGTGACATAAAATCCATCAACACAACAACCACAATCAAAAGCGACGTACCGCCAAAATAAAAAGGCATATGCCACACATACATCAATATATCAGGTAATAGTGAAATTGCCGTAATATAAACTGCACCAAAAAAAGTTAAACGCGTTATCACTAAATCTATATAAGAAGCAGTATGGTCACCAGGTCTAATACCTGGAATAAACGCCCCAGACTTTTTCAAATTTTCTGCTATTTCTCTTGGATTAAACACAAGTGCAGTATAAAAATAGCAGAAAAAAACTATCGCTGCAGAATAACAAATCAAATATAATGGCTGCCCCATCGATAGCGCAAAACCAACCTGATTAAGCCACTCCATACCTTTGCTGTGTCCAAACCACTGGGCTAAAGTGGCTGGAAATAAAATAATACTTGAAGCAAAAATAGGCGGAATAACTCCTGCCATATTTATTTTTAAAGGCAGATTACTATTCTGCGCACTGTAAAGCATTCTGCCAACTTGTCTCTTCGCATAATTAACAGTAATACGCCGCTGACCACGCTCAATAAAAACTACTGCTC
>MGXJ01000040.1:0-7470 GCA_001801345.1 Gammaproteobacteria bacterium RBG_16_37_9
TGGTTTAAGACGCAGAGGTTTTACTCCGCAGGCAATTCGTAATTTTTGTGAGCGTATTGGGGTTACCAAACAAGAAAGCACGATTGAGATGAGCTATCTTGAAGAGTGTGTGCGCGAAGATTTGAATATGATCGCACCACTAGTTATGGCAGTGATAAATCCTTTACGTATAGTTATTACTAATTTCCCTGAAGATGAAGTCGATCAATTAGATGCACAGTATCATCCAAATGATCCGAATATGGGATCGCGTCAAGTCCCGTTTACGCGAGAGATTTATATTGAACAAGATGATTTTATGGAAAACCCGCCTAAGGAATTTTTTAGGTTAAGACCGGGGCAAGAGGTAAGATTGCGTTACGCATATATTATAAAATGTGATAAGGTTATAAAAGATCCCGTTACTGGTGCTATTCAAGAATTACATTGCACTTATGACCCAGCAACACGCGGTGGCAATACACCTGATGGGCGTAAGATCAAGGGAACAATCCATTGGGTTTCAGCAAAGCAATCAGTTAAAGCAGAAGTTAGAATCTATGATCGTTTGTTTAATGTAGCTAATCCCGCTGCCAATAAAGATATTGATTTTAAAACCAATTTAAATCCTAACTCGATAGCGGCGCTAACAGAATGTTTTGTCGAAACATCTTTGGCCAAAGTTAAGCCGGAAGAAAAATTTCAGTTTGAACGATTGGGGTATTTTTGCGTTGATTATGATTCAACGCCACAAAAATTAATTTTTAACCGAACCGTTACCTTAAAGGATACTTGGGCCAAGGTTGCTAAAAAATGGAGTTAATTTTTGGTTTTTGATACAGTTGGTGGGTCGTCCGCGATTCGAACGCGGGACCAACGGATTAAAAGTCCGCTGCTCTACCGACTGAGCTAACGACCCAATGCAGGACAGATAAGGCTTGCATCGTAACTGCTTAATTCGCCCAAGTCAATTTGTGGGGATTTTGTGGAAGTTATGTGGGGGATTAATATATATCCCTGTAAATTACCCAACAAGTTATATTTAATATACAAAGAGTTATCCTGTTTGTCTATAGATTTTTTAAGCCGAGCAGATGGTAAAAGATCCGCTGTTCTATTAGATGATAAATGTTAGATAGCTTATTAGTAGTAGTTAAAACTTTACTTTTCTACAACCAGTAATTATTGCTTGATAAAAACATTGATATAGGCTAATATCATTAGTACTTATTAACTGTTTTATTAAGTATATGGCGACCAACCTCCAGAAATTTTTAAGAAAAAATCCTGTTTTTACGTATGATGCTTTCGTACAAGCATTATCTGGTGCATCTAAACATAATAGGAACACAATAAAATCATTGCTTGCTCATCATATTCATCAGGGACATATTATACGGGTAAGGCGCAGGTTGTTTGCTTCTATTCCTGTAGGTGCTGAGCCAGATACTTATCCTATTAATCCTTATCTCATTGCAGGTTATGCTACATCAGATTCTGTAGTTGCTTATCATTCGGCGCTGAGTTTTTATCAAATGGCTTATTCAACAAGCTATCGGTTCATTTATCAAACACGGTATCAATCAAGTGCATTTCATTTTCGCTCAGAAAACTACGAAGGTGTAAGATTTCCCGCGGTTTTAGTACAAAAGCATAAAGAGAATATTTTTACTCGCTCTGAAGATGTACAAGGACTTAATATTCGAGTAACGAGCTTAGAGCGCACTTTGGTAGATGTGTTAGATAAACCAAAGCTAGGAGGAGGATGGGAAGAAGTTTGGCGTTCGCTAGGGATGATTGATCGTATTAAAATAAATCAAGTAATTGAATATGCGCTTTTGTTAGATAATGCAACAACCATTGCTAAGGTTGGATTTTATCTTTCGCAACGACAAAAAGAGTTGAAAATTTCTTCTGAAGTATTTAATAAGTTGCGCGTACACTGCCCCCGTTCTCCTCATTATGTTGATTCAACTGCAAGGAAAGATGGCGAACTGGTTGGTGATTGGAATATTATTGTTCCTAAAGGTTTAGTTGCTCAAGAATGGCGAGAATAAAAAGAGAATAACATGCTTATTTCAGTAGAGCGATTATATTATACATCTGAATCAACAGGGTTTCGCCCTGAAATTTTAGAAAAAGTTATTTACTTAATTCATTTATTAAATCGATTTGCAGAAGATCCTTTTCTTAAAAATAAATTTGTATTAAAGGGTGGTACCGCACTTAATTTGTTTTGCTTTGATTATCCACGGCTATCCGTCGATATTGATATTAACTATATTGGTTCTTCCGATCGTAATATTATGCTGCAAGAAAAGAATCTTATGGAATCTGCAATAGAAAGTATTGTGCTGGATGAAAAAATGATTCCTAAACGTAAGCCGAATGAGCATGCAGGAGGTAAATGGTTGATTCGCTATCCCAGTGCATTACAAAGTCAGGGTAACATAGAAATCGATCTTAATTATCTAGATCGCGTACCACTTTGGCCCAGGGTGATAATGAACTCGTTTAAGCTTGGTGAATTTCAGGCCAATAATATTCCAGTCCAAGATTTCCATGAATTAGCATCTGGTAAATTAAGAGCATTATTTTCTCGTCATTCAAGTCGTGACTTGTTTGATGTTCATCAGTTGATGGTTCATGAGCATCTTGATATTGAAAAATTACGTTTGGGTTTTATGATTTATGGTGGGATTAGTCGTATTGATTGGCGACAAATAAAACCAGGGAATATTCATTTTGATTGGCAGGAATTTCAAAACATGTTGATCCCTTTACTTAGAAAAGTTTATTTAGCGAATCGTGACAATCCTAAATTATGGGCTGAAAAAATATTAAACGAGAGCAAGTCAGCATTAAACAAATTATTTCCATTGCGTGAAAATGAGGCTCAATTTCTCGACACCTTGCTAGAACAAGGAGAAATTAATGCAGCATTGCTTACTTCTGATCGGTTGTTGCAAGAAAGAATCCAATCTAACCTCGCTCTATTATGGAAGGCAGAAAATGTCAGGAGTTTTAAAGGAAAAAATAACTTGGTGGCAACCAAAATCTGACGCTTAATGTGGTTTTGTTATGTCTCAAAAAATTAAGATCTAAAGTATAAATAATTATTAAAGCACCTCTAATTGTATATGGGGCTTTTGTGGGGATTGGTGTGCCATTGTTGCACAAAGTACGCCAAAAGTAGTGAGCGTCCCGTGTTATAAATATAAAAAAATCAAGCAATTACAAAACAAGCAAATACTTAAAAGTCCGCTGCTCTACCGACTGAGCTAACGACCCAATAAAAACATTTCTTCGGCAAAAACTACGTCTCATCCGACTGACCCCGTTTAAAAGCATAACGGGGCGACGGCTACGACCCAATAAAAACATTTCTTACTTTATTGTCATCCTCGGACAAGCGAAGCACTGATCCGAGGACCTCCATATTTTGGAGTCGTAATAATACATCGACATCATTAGATTGCAACTTCAAAGATAATATAATTGGAATTATAAATATAATCAATAAGCTGCTAAAATTAACTTCCAGCAACAGTCATCTTATCAAGCAAGATTGAGCCTGTAAGGATATTGCTGCGATAATCAATATCGTTGCCAACTTCTACCAGGTTTAAGAAAATATTTTTCAAATTGCTAGCAATTGTAGCGCCAGCAACCGGATATTGGATTTTCCCATTTTCTACCCAATAACCAAAAATGCCACGTGAATAATCACCATTTACAATATTTACACCATCACTACCCATGAATTCTGTCACTAATAATCCAGAGCCCATTTTTTGTAATAATCCATTTAAATCAAGAGGGCCAGTTTTAACAATTAAATTATGTATTCCGCCACCATTTCCCGTAGTAGTCATTTTTAATTTACGTGCCGAATAGCTGTCAAGAACATAACGCTGTAAAACTCCATCAACGACGATATCACTCCTATTTAATTTTACCCCTTCACTGTCAAAAGGAGAGCTACCCAATGCTTTAGGAATATGCGGGTTTTCTTCGATGTTAATAAGTTTGGCAAAAACCTGCTTATGTAAATGATTAAGCAAAAATGAGGATTTTCTGTATAAATTAGCGCCATGAATTGCATTAACAAAATTGTTGATTAAGCTGTGAGCAATTTCTGGAATGAAAATTATTGGACATTCTCGGGTAGAAATTTTTTGAGCACCAAGACGCTTAACAGTGCGCTCGGCTGCTTTAATCGCAACGTTACTTATGTTTTCAAGATCATTGGGATCGCAAGCAATAGTGTAGTAATAATCCCGTTGCATTTCTTCATTGCGCTTAGCAATAAAAGAGCAGCTAATGCCGTGTTTGGTGGAGGCGACGGCACCACAAAATCCATGACTATTGGCATAAACGTCAAATGCAGTAGAGGTATCTACTGTTGCTCCCTCAGAGTTGATGATTTGTTTGTCGTATGAAAGTCCAATTGCCTCACAATCTTTAGCCAAACTAATTGCTTCCGTAATTTTAATTGGCCATGGGTGGTATAAATCTAAATTTGGATAATCATAGGCCATCAATTCTTTTTCGGCTAAACCAGCAAAAGGATCTTCTTCAGTGAAGCTGGCAATATGACATGCTTTTTCTAGCATGATTTTGATTGCTTCTGGTTTTAGATCAGAGGTGGTTGCCGATCCGGCGCGATAGCCAAAATATACGGTTACACCAACGGTTTTACCTTTGCTATGCTCTATTGTTTCAACCTCATTTTTGCGAACATTAATTGAAAATCCAGAGTCGACACTGGCCGCAACTTCAGCTGCGGTCGCCCCCATTTTTTTCGCTTGATTAATAATGGATTCGGTTAAATTGCATAAGTTTGTTTCGTCAAAGATATCCATAGTGTATCCTATTTTACTCTTACCCGTCGTCACCTTCGGCGCGATACTACTTGCCTTATATCAGATCGCTTGCGCCTTCGGTTCGCAATGACGACGGTTTCTTTTATTTATGTGAAAATCAGATTGTTCGCGGCTACCCACCGCGATTATTTTTTCTTTTTTGGTTTATTTTTTAGAGATTGCGGCTTATGTTGTAATGCGATTTCTAATACTTGATCAATCCATTTTACCGGTTTTATGTCCAAATGTTGGGTAATATTTTTAGGTAATTCTTTTAAATCTTTAATATTTTCTTCGGGAATAATTACGGTCTTAATGCCGCCACGCAAAGCAGCAAGTAATTTTTCTTTTAATCCGCCGATTTGTAATACCTCTCCACGAAGAGTAATTTCTCCGGTCATGGCAACATCAGCGTGCACTGGAATATTGGTTAATGCTGAAACTAAAGCGGTGCACATGCTGATGCCAGCGCTTGGTCCATCTTTTGGTGTGGCCCCTTCTGGCACATGGACATGGATGTCGGTTTTTTCGTAGAAGTCTTTTGCGATGCCCAAAGATTGGCAACGACTACGAACTACAGTTAAGGCAGCATGAATTGATTCTTGCATGATTTCTCCCAAATGGCCGGTGTATATTGCTTTGCCTTTTCCTGGGACGACCGCCACTTCAATAGTCAGTAAATCACCGCCGGTTTCGGTCCACGCAAGACCATGCACTTGGCCGATTTGGTCTTTATTTTCGGTTAAACCAAAATGATAAACTTTTACTCCCAAATATTTTTCTATAGTGTCTTTATCAATTGTTTCTTTTTTATTTTCAGTCAGAATTTTTTTTACGACTTTGCGACAAATTTTGGAAATTTCACGCTCTAAATTACGCACACCAGCTTCACGGGTGTAGTAACGAATGATTTCTAAAATGCCGTCATTAGTAAAAATAATTTCGTCGGATTTAAGGCCGTTTTCCTTGATTTGTTTTGGAATTAAATATTTGATAGCGATGTTTAATTTTTCATCTTCAGTATAGCCAGCCAGTCTTATTACTTCCATACGATCAAGTAACGCTGGAGGGATATCTAAAGAATTTGCAGTGGCGATAAACATAACATCAGATAGGTCATAATCAACCTCAAGATAATGATCATTGAAGGCATGATTTTGTTCTGGATCTAATACTTCGAGTAAAGCTGAAGCTGGATCACCGCGAAAGTCCATCGCCATTTTATCTACTTCATCTAACATGAATAAAGGATTGCGCACTTTAACTTTTGCCATCTTTTGTATAATTTTACCTGGAAGTGAGCCGATGTAGGTGCGTCTATGCCCACGAATTTCCGCTTCGTCCCGAATGCCGCCCAAAGATATACGAGCAAATTTACGCCCGGTAGCGCGAGCGATTGATTGCCCTAGTGATGTTTTGCCAACTCCTGGCGGGCCGACTAAACACAATATCGGGCCTTTAATTTTACGCACGCGATTTTGCACGGCTAAAAATTCAATAATACGCTCTTTAACTTTTTCTAAGCCATAATGGTCAGTCTCAAGAATTTCTTCGGCTTTAGTTAGGCTTTTATTAACTTTAGTTGTTTTTTTCCATGGAAGATCTAAAAGCCAATCAAGGTGATTACGCGAAACAGTGGCTTCGGCAGACATCGGTGGCATCAACTTCAATTTATTAAATTCTGCTAAGGCTTTTTCTTTGGCTTCGACACTAAACCCGGCTTTTTCTATTTTTACTTTTAACTTTTCCATTTCAGATAGTGGTAGCCGCCCTTCGCTTATTTCATCTAATTCTTTTTGGACAGCTTTAAGTTTTTCATTTAAGTAAAACTCGCGCTGGGTTTTATCAAGTTGTGTTTTAACTCTGCTTTTTAATTTTTCTTCAACGTGTAGTACTTCAAGTTCATGCGATAATAGATTAGAGACGGTTTTTAGTCGTTGTTTGGTGTCTTGAGTTTCTAGAATTTTTTGTTTGTCCTCAAGTTTAAGCATTGGTAAATGGGCAGCAATAGCATCCGCTAAACGCCCAGGTTCATTGATGTTTGATAGAGCAGATAAAATTTCTGAAGGAACTTTAGGGTTTAATTTAATGTAGTCTTCAAATTTATTTAATAAAAAACGAATTAATGCTTCGCATTCATTGTCTCTATGTATGATATCTTCAAGGATTTCAATTTCGCTCATAAAAAGAGCTTCATTTTCTGATAGGTGCATAAGTCTGCCGCGGCTAATTCCTTCTGCTAGCACTTTGATGGTGCCATCTGGTAATTTCAGAACTTGTAAAATATTTGCAACAGTGCCTACGTTATAGATGTCTTGTGCTTTAGGATCTTCGTTTTTAGGGTCTTTTTGCGCTACAAAAAATACTTGTTTGCCAGATGTGACGCTTACTTCTAGAGCTTTGATTGATTTGGGGCGGTTAATAAATAGCGGAATCACCATGTAAGGGTAAATTACCGAATCTCGCAGCGGCAATAACGGCATCATGTCTTGCGATTCATCTTGCTTTTTAATAGGTTCATTCATATTAAGGCTTAACTATGCTTTTTTTAACTCTTCGTTATAGACCAATATGGGGGCTTTTTTGCCGTTTACAACCTCTGTATCTATTATGATTTTACTTATAT
>MGXJ01000040.1:7554-7944 GCA_001801345.1 Gammaproteobacteria bacterium RBG_16_37_9
CTAAAGCTTTTTGAGCGATGATGTTTAAGGCTTCATCTTGGAATTCAATATCGGCGTTTTCCATGTGGAATAATTTATGGTATTGCTTGGTTAGAGAATTTTTTGGTTCTTTTAAAATGCGCACTAGATCACTTTCTTCAAGTTCATCCAGGACGGCTATAATCGGTAGGCGTCCTACAAATTCAGGGATCAAACCAAATTTTATTAGATCTTCCGGTTCAACTTGGCGCAGTAATTCACTAAAAGCTTTTTTATTTTTTTCGTCGAAAATCTCAGCTGCAAAACCGATATTGGATTTTTCTGATCTAGCTTTGATGATTTTATCTAGTTCGGCAAACGCACCGCCGCATATAAACAGGATATTCCTGGTGTTAACTTGTAAATATTCTT
>MGXJ01000040.1:7978-13422 GCA_001801345.1 Gammaproteobacteria bacterium RBG_16_37_9
ACTGGCAATAGTTCCTTCGATGATTTTTAGTAATGCTTGTTGCACCCCTTCTCCGGATACATCGCGAGTAATTGATGCGCTGTCGCTTTTACGGGAGATTTTATCGATTTCGTCGATATAAATTATTCCTGTTTCAGCTTTTTTGACGTCGTAATTACTTTTTTGTAATAGTTTTTGAATGATGGTTTCAACGTCATCGCCGACATAACCAGCTTCGGTCAATGTTGTCGCGTCAGCAATTGCAAAAGGCACATTAAGCATTTTAGCTAAAGTTTCTGCTAGCAATGTTTTGCCACAACCAGTCGGTCCGATTAATAAAATATTACTTTTATTTAATTCTACGTCATCTTCAGCTTTGTTATTTTTATAGTAAAGCAGTCGTTTGTAGTGGTTATAAACTGCGACGCTTAAAGCTTTTTTGGGATATTCTTGTCCGATGACGTAGTCGTTTAAGGCTTTGTTGATTTCTATGGGTGTTGGTAATTTGATATCGTCAGAGGTTGTTTGTTGCTCTGTGCTTAATGCGTTTTTACACATATTGATGCATTCGTCGCAAATGCTTGCGGATGCAACTGAGACTAATTTATGCACCTCTTTTTGGGGTTTGCCGCAAAAGGAGCAGTGTAGATCATTATCGTTTTTTTTAGTAGTCATAAAAATTAGTTAATAATCATTAAGTTAATATTGTTGCATATAATTTGAATCGGCAAGTTTAGCATTAAAATGCGCTCTCTGTCATCCTTCGTGTCGAGCATGAATGCAAGCTCTCGGGCAAGCGAAACTTTCCTTGTCATTCTCGGGCAAAGACCCGAGAATCTCGAGCGTTGCATAGTAGATCCTCGGGTCAAGCCCGAGGATAACAAGTGGAGGCGAGATGACACCTAACTTGTTTGAGGATTGACACAATTAAGTCAGGATGATGATTGTTTGATATAACCCAAAGCTGCATCGATTCTTTTCAGCGCACGTTGTTTTCCTAGTAGTCGCAGCGTTACATTAAGAGGTGGAGATACTGTGGTTCCAGTAACCGCGACACGAATTGGCTGGGCAACTTTGCCAAGTTTAATATCAAATTGCTTGGCGATATCTTCAATCGTTTGGTGTAAATTTTCATCTGTCCAATCTGAAAGGTTTTCAAGCTTTTGTTTTAAAGCTTGAGTGATTGGAGCGATCTCTGGTTTTAAGTGTTGTTTTGCTTCTTCCTGGTATTGTTCAAATTCTTCATAAAAGTATCTGCTTTTTGTCGCCATCTCAACTAAGGTTTCTGCTCGTTCGCGCAGTGCCACAACAAGTTCTTCTAGTGAAGGCCCATCTTGATAGTTGATTTGAAGCTTTTGCATTAATGGTTCAAGATAAGTAGCCACTATTTTTGGATCTAATGTTTTAATATAGTGGCGGTTAAGCCAGCGTAATTTTTCCGGATCAAATGCGGCCGCAGCTTTGTTTATATCTTTGACATCAAACAACTTGATCATTTCATCGCGTGAGAAAATTTCTTGATCTTTGTGTGACCAACCAAGGCGGATTAAATAATTTAATAAAGCTTCTGGTAAAAAGCCCTCTTCTTTATATTGCAATACGCTAGCTGCCCCATGGCGTTTTGATAGCAGTTTGCCGTCGTTTCCTAGGATCAATGGCACATGGCTATATATTGGAGGCTCAGTTTTGAAAGCGCGAAAAATATTTATTTGTCGCGGAGTGTTGTTAATGTGATCGGCGCCTCGAATAACGTGAGTTATTTTCATGTCAAGATCATCAACCACTACACAAAAGTTGTAGGTTGGGAAACCATCAGTGCGAACGATGATTAAATCATCAAGCTCATTATTTTGAAAGCTAAGAGGCCCCATTACTTGATCTTCAAAATCAACGGTGCCTTCTTGATTATTTTTAAAGCGGATTACAAACGGTTGGTTTTTATCGGCTAATAAATTTTTATCACGACAATGCCCATCGTATTTAGGCTTTTCCTTGTTGGCTAATTGTTTTTCTCGTAGTTCGGTTAATCTTTCTTTAGAACAATAACAGCGATAAGCAGAGCCTTCAGTGATTAATTGTTCTGCTGCTTTGCGATAGGATTCGAGGCGCTTTGTTTGATAAAATGGGCCAGCATCGCAATCTAAACCCAGCCACTTCATGCTATCTATGATAAGTTGAGTTGCTTCTTGGGTTGAGCGTTCTTGATCGGTATCTTCGATACGTAAAATAAACTCACCGCCGCGATTGCGGGCATACAGCCAGGAATACAGCGCGGTGCGAATACTGCCTAAATGTAGATTACCCGTTGGGCTTGGTGCAAATCTAGTGCGTATCATAAATATTTTGTGGTTCTGGACAGGGACATGAGCGATACTTTACATGTTTTAGGTTAAAAATAAAAGTGTACATTTCGTAGTTTTATCATACAATGTACAAATGAACACTATAACCACAGTAGAAGCACGAGAACATTTTTCTGAATTAATTAACCGCACCTCTTATGGTAAAGAACGCATTGTGTTATCAAGAAGAGGAAAGAGGTTGCTGGCCTTGATACCGCTGGAAGACTTACATTTGATAGAATTAGCTGAAGATTTAATAGATGCTAGAGATGCTGAAATAGCCTTAAAAGAATATAAAAATGGACAAGTAGTTTCACTAGAAGAAATAGAGCAGCGTTTAAATAAAAATGGCAATGTATAAAATTGTTTTTACCTCTGGTGCTGCTAAACAGCTAGAAAAGCTCGGCGGATCCGAGCAAAAGTTAATTGTGAGAAAAATTAAAAAGTTAGATATAGGACAGCCGAACAATAATATAAAAAAATTAATAGGTATAGCCGATCTTTATCGTCTACGGATTGGAAATTATCGTGTTATATATCAAGTTAGACATAAAGAATTAGTTATTTTAGTGCTTAAAATTGGACATAGGAATGACGTTTATAGAGGGATATCTAAGTTGGGGCTGCCAAATATATAAGAGAAAGGAAAAACTTGTCATTCTCGGATCAGCGTTTCGCTTGTCCGAGAATGACAAAAAATAGGGCGATTAGCTCAGTTGGTAGAGCACTGCTTTCACACGGCAGGGGTAACTGGTTCGAATCCAGTATCGCCCATTTTAAAATAATAATGGTGAATTTATGGAAGAACATAATCATACTCTTTACAAAAAAGAACGTTTTGAAAGAGACAACATCGAAATAAGATTATCTCCAATTCAAGGTTATGGAGTATTTGCCACAAAAGATTTTTCCCCAAAAGAAGTAATCGAAGAGTGTCCGGTAATTATTTTTCAACGTTTAGATCTTGATTATCGAGAGTCAATATCAAACAGGTTATTTTTTTGGGATGATGCAAATAGTGCTATCGCTTTGGGTTGTGGATCGATATATAACCATGCCGAAGAGGGAAAGGACAGTGCTGCATTTTCTATAGATCGTAACAATCAGCAGGTAGTATTTATAGCCACCAAGCATATAGCTGCCGGCACTGAAATTTTAATTAACTACGGGGATGATTGGTTTGCTTCGCGTAAAAATAAAGGATTAATTATAGATCAACAGAAAAATGAATCTGGGTTGTTTAAAATTACCATTTTGTTTTTGACTTTATTGGCATTGTCTAAGATTTTTCCGGTTGGTTTGGCTTCATCTATATCACCGCTTCCAGTATCACAGGAACACCACGAACTAAGGAAATAGTTACCATGCTGTAAACTAGAGTATTGCTAATGTAGTTGAGCAGTTCATGATTAACAATAAAAATTTGTGGCCAAATCTCAGCTGCTGGGATTAGGAAAAATAACCAAGAAAAAGTCACTAGCTTGATAAAGCCAATAGCAAAGCGCATGGTTCTGCTGGCAACTAAAAATTTGCCAAGAGGAGTTTTCATAATGCTAAATGGTAATTTACCTTGATCGGCGTGATGTTTTCTTAGGCTATCAACCAAAATCCCCCGAGTTACAAAAATTATTGCAATCCAGATAGATACCATTCCAAGATCGGCCAAAATAAGCCACAAAGTAATTTCAATGATGCGGTCTGCTGCTATGTCAAATACTGCGCCAAATACCGAAGATTCGTTACGCATTCTGGCTATTTTTCCATCTAGGCCGTCAAGCAGAATATTGATAATTATTAGCGGTGGATTTAAAAGTTGCCACTGTGGTTCAGCATACAAAGCAATCGCTCCAATGATGAATACTGATATTAAACGGAAGAGGGTAATTAAATTAGCCATTAAATGTTATTGTAACGATTTTTTAAGAGTTTTGGAATATTACTATAAAAGGGGTCAAGTCTCATCTTCCGACAGGTTAGGTAACCTGTTGGAAGATGAGACTTGACCCCTTTTCTTCAAAAAGCATTGATAGCTCTATCGGCATTACAGATTTAGTGATGGCGCCCACAGAGATGTAATCTATACCAGTTTTGGCGAAAGAGCGGATATTTTTTAAATTGACCCCGCCAGATACCTCTAATTTAACTTTTCCGTTATTTATTTTTACTGCAGCACGAATTGTTTTTAACGAGAAGTTATCTAACATAATTGTATTAGTTTTAGTGGCTAAAGCTTCGCGTAACTCGCTTAAATTTCTAACTTCAACTTCTATGGGTTTATTTGGATAAAGTTTTTTTGCTTTGGCTACAGCACTAGTTATCGAGCCACAAGCAGCTATGTGGTTTTCTTTGATTAGGATTGCATCATAAAGGCCAAAGCGATGGTTATGACCGCCGCCGCATTTTACCGCATATTTTTGTGCTAAACGTAGTCCTGGTAAGGTTTTACGGGTGTCTAGGAGTTTAGTTTTGGTTCCTTTGAGTTTGGCTGCAAACTGGTTGGTTAGGGTTGCAGTGCTAGATAATGTTTGCAAGAAATTTAGTGCAGTGCGTTCTCCAGTTAATAGAGATCGCGCTGGCCCCTCTAATTTGCATAAAATCTTTTTTGCGCGAACTAAAGCGCCGTTTTTAATCAGCCAAGTTATTTTTATTTTTGGATCGATTTTGGCAAAGATTGCATCTACAAAATCAGTGCCACAAATGATAGCTTTTTGTTGGCAGATAATATATGCGAAAGACAAAGTAGTTGGTGGGATTAAGCTTGCGGTGATGTCTTTGCTGCCAATATCTTCCTGCAATGCCAAGGAGATTATTTTGAGAAAGTCTTTTTTATTCATGTCTTTTTAGGTTTAAGAAGCGTGATTTTACGTAATCGTTTTTTCTGCTGTAAGCCCCAGACGGTTGCTATTGGTCCAGATAGTGCGTAGCTGGTAAAAATAAAAAATAATACTTTTTCGGGATCAATCGAAACTAAGGCAACAGCTAACACTACCGCCAAAATCACAACAAAACGCACATTATTTTTTAATTCAGCATCTTTGAAGCTGCGGTAGCGAATGTTGCTTACCATTAAAATACCAACAATAATCATAGTTAAAGCTAAAATTATCATGGTTATTTTATTAG
>MGXJ01000040.1:13480-18458 GCA_001801345.1 Gammaproteobacteria bacterium RBG_16_37_9
ATATCTTTTGCCAGAGCTATCAAGTTGGGTATTGAAACGTGCTAAGCGTAAGGCAACTGCAACGGTGTAAATAAAAGCAGAAATCCAACCAAATTTTCCAAGGTCAGATAACCCCCAAGTATAAGCTAAAAATGCTGGTGCTACGGCAAATGAGACCATGTCAGCCATACTATCGAATTCAGCACCAAAAGCAGTCATGGTGTTAGTTAGTCGAGCTACTTTTCCGTCAAGAGTGTCCATTATCATTGCGATGAAGATTGAAATCGCGGCATTGTCGTAGTTGCCCTTGAAGGATGAAATAATAGCAAAGAAACCGGCAAAGATTGCGCCAATGGTAAATAAATTTGGCAACAAATAAATTCCGCGCGGCCTGTGTGGCTTAGTGGTCATAATCAAGTTCTCTTTAAAAAATATATGATAAAAAATTCTAAAACAACTAAAATGTGATGAAGATAATCGCAATTTTCCGTTATTATACATTTTTATAAGCTATAGGAAAAGAAAAGGTGTCAAGTCCTTACAACATACAACGGTCCTTACCTTTTCTACAGCTCGCAATGATGATTTTATAATGCATAACTATGTTAGATAAAAATCAAAATATTAACGAAGAAAAAATTTTTTTTGCCGGACAAGATTATTTTGGAGAATTACTGTCTGATATCAAAGATGCAAATGAAAGTATAGAGCTAGAAACCTACATTTTTACCCTAGATAAAATCGGAAAGACGATTATTGAAGCGTTGACTAAAGCGGCAAGCCGCGGAGTTTCTGTGCGGGTGCTGGTTGATGGTGCAGGAACACCGCAGTGGAGTGACTCTGTTGTTAAACGCTTAGAAGGTGCAGGCGCAGAAACCAGAGTTTTTCACCCATTTCCATGGAGGTTATGGCAGTGGAGCAGATCACATGTGCACAAACCTTCTTTATTGAAAATAATTTATTTGTTTTTGAAAATTAACTCTCGTAATCATCGTAAAGTTTGCATTATTGATAAAAAAATTGCTTATATCGGTAGTTTTAACATTTCGCAAAATCATTTGGATAATAATCTGGCTGGTAACTCATGGCGCGATACAGGCGTGCGTTTAAGTAATATTGATTTACAAGATGTTTTGCAAGCATTTGAATCTGTTTGGGCCCATATACCTATTCAAGAGCGGGTGCGGTATTTTTTCCGTCATATTCGAACTAATCCAGTTATTCGTTTAAATAACACCTGGTATCGTCGACGCATTTTGCATAAAAATTTATTGAATAGAATTAAAAATTGTAAGAGTAGAATTTGGATTACTAATGCTTATTTTGTTCCGGATAATTTTTTGTTGCGCCGTTTGATTGATGCAGCTCGTCAAGAGATTGATGTTAGAATTTTATTACCGCAGGAGTCTGATGTTGGTTTCATGCCTTGGGCTTCTAAGGCATTTTATGAGAGATTATTGCGCTCGGGGATTAGAATTTTTGAATATATCCCTAGTGTTTTGCATGCTAAAACTTTAATTATTGATGATTGGATGATAGTGGGTTCGAGTAACCTTAATCATCGTAGTTTGTTGCATGATCTTGAGGTTGATGTGAATATTCGTTTGCTTGAATCAAAGCAGGTTTTAGAGCAACAATTTCTAATTGATTTAGGGCAATCTAAAGAAATCAGTTTAGAAGATTGGCAAAAAAGATCGTGGTATCAGCGCTTGGTTGGTTGGGCTTTGCTTTATTTGAAGTATTTGATTTAAGATCCTCGGGTCAAGCCCGAGGATGACAGATAAAAATGGACCCGAGGATGACAGATAAAAATGGATATGTGCTTTGCTTGTCCAAGAGCCTGCCCTCGTGTTTAACACGAGGGATGACAAAGGTGTTTATCCTCGGGCTCTCTCCTGCGTGTCATCCTCGGGCTTGACCCGAGGATCTCGACTCTTTGAACAACGCGCATAATAAGCAAAAAGCGGACGTTCTTTATCAAAAGCAAACTCTTTAAGAAGCAATTCATAAAAAAATTTTTTTACTTTACAACTTAACTCAGGGATTGTTTTATCTATTCCATTTCTTGCGATTGCTTCTGATGTGCAGCCACCGCCGCAAAAACCAAATATCGCACAATTAGAGCAATCATGGTTTTTCATATGTTCTACTCTGTCCAGGATTTTAGATCTTTTATCAAGAGCAAGGTTTATGTCATTATTATCTAACAAAAAATAATCATGATAAAAACAGTCGCAAGTTCTGTAATTTCCCGTAGCATCGATTAGCAAAAAATTATCTCCAGCGCCACAAGGATTTGCATGACATAAATCACTAGGTCGCAATTGAACTAAGCTACTAACAAACTTATTTATGCTGTCTACCGATATATGAATTTTTTTGCTTTTTACCATGTTAATTAATATGGTAAGTAGTTTTATATACTCTTCTGGTGAAACCAGGTCATTTATTACATTTATCCCCTTTCCAGCTATGGATAAAGGGCTTAAGGTGACGCCTCGAAAGCCAAGATCTTGCAGCCATAAAGTGAAATTTGGAAAATCTTCTAGATTACGTTTGCTCAGTGTGCAAACAACCCCAGAGCGTCTTCTTAAAAAATCCCCATATTCTTTTATATTTTTGTTGAAAATTTCAAGACAACTTGCTCCAGATTTTACAGTTCGATGAGCATTAGTTGTTTCTGACATTCCGTCCAGCGATAAACCAACACCAAAATTATATTTATCCAAAAAAGTTATGATTTCTTTATTGAACATTGATCCGTTGGTTTGAATTAGAAAGTTTATATGTTTTTTGTTAGTAGCTGCTTCTGCAGCAAATTCAACAATTTCTTTAATTAGCGAAAAATGCAGCAGCGGTTCGCCGCCATGAAATACTAAATTCATTCCGCGGTTTTTTAATAAAATGAACAAAATAGTTTCTTTTACTTTATCTATAGAGATAGTCTTGCTAACTCGATTTTCGCTATAATCATAGCAGTATGAACAGTTAAAATTGCAGTTACCGGTGATTTTTAAAACCAAAAGAACGGGTGTAAATGGTTGAATTATTTTACCCAAATGGGTTCCATTTTTTTCTAAGAGGTTAAAATCCCATAGAGAGTTTATTAAAGAAATTTTTTTATTTCCTAGACTTTCATCAAAAATTATTTCTTGTTGTGAAAAAAATTCTTTTATATGGGCGTAATTATCTATGTCGGTAACACACCATCCGCTATTGTTTTCAGAGATAACCGCAATTTTATTTTGTCCTAGTTGCAGTAGGCGATGTGGTAGCAAATTTAATTTATCACCAACGCATATATTGCCAACAAATTTTTCTCTTGAAACTTCATTCATGTAATTTCTCCAAAACGGTAAGTTCTCATAAGCTAGGTAGGCGCAGGCTAAAACCACCTGCGCATACCCCAATCGCTTATAATTTTTTTCTATGGTTCTATAAGCACTAAAATGTAATCTGTCCCCAAACTTGCCCGTGTAATTGACCCCAACTCTCTACGCCGCTACCAGAAACAAGATCTAACTCTTTTGCGTTGGTTATAGGATTAATTTTTGCAGAAGCAATGGTGACATCATCTATGGTGTTTGCTGCTGTTGTATTTACATCTTTATGCATATTTTTATCTCCAAATTGATTATTAATATTAAAATTAAGGATTTGTTGCTTAAGTTTCGCAACGGTTTTAATTTACCTTGATTTATTTAATCTACAATCCAGGAGATATAACGCCGGGAGATATAACGGGGGTGAGTTGGTGGGGCCTCTGGCTTAAATATGAGGGCAGGCTCTCAGACAAGTGAAACTTTCTTTGTCATCCCGCGTGTCGAGCACGAGGGCAAGCTCTCGGACAAGCGAAGCGCTGATCCGAGGATCTCGACACGATATGCTAGATCCTCGGGTCAAGCCCGAGGATGACAAATAAAAGAGCCAGAGAGCTTGCATTCCTCTGGTCTTTGCCAGAGGACGCTTGACACGAATGATGACAAATAAAAGAGCACGAGAATGACAGAATATGTGTATATTGATCATATATTAGTGGTAAAACACCATAGTTTTTTTTACAATCCAAACAATGTCTACTATTCGTATTCGCGGTGCGCGCACCCACAATCTAAAAAATATTGATCTTGATTTGCCACGAGAGAAGTTAATTGTAATCACGGGCCTTTCTGGATCAGGAAAATCATCTCTTGCTTTTGATACATTATATGCCGAAGGACAACGACGTTATGTCGAGTCTTTGTCGGCATATGCGCGACAGTTTTTAGCGATTATGGAAAAACCAGATGTTGATTTAATCGAAGGCTTATCTCCAGCTATTTCAATTGAACAAAAATCAACCTCGCATAATCCACGCTCAACTGTAGGAACAGTAACTGAAATCTATGATTATTTACGCTTGCTTTATGCGCGCGCTGGACAACCATATTGTCCAGAGCATAACGTTATTTTAGACGCACAAACTGTGAGTCAAATGGTAGATAATGTTTTAGCTTTGCCTGAAGATACAAAAGTTATTTTGTTAGCGCCAGTGGTTATTGCGCGTAAAGGAGAATACGCAAAATTATTTGAAGATTTGCAGGCCCAAGGATTTGTGCGAGCACGCATTGATGGAGAAATGGTAGAGCTTGATCAAGCGCCAGCTTTAAATTTGCATAAAGTTCATACGATTGAAGTAGTGGTTGATCGCATCAAAGTAAATTCCAAGATGCGGCAACGCCTCGCCGAATCTTTTGAAACCGTGCTGCGTTTAGCCAATGGAATAGCGCGTATTTTAATTCACAATAATGAAACTACACCCGAAGAAAAAGTTTTTTCTGCAAAATTTGCTTGTCCCATTTGTAACTATAGTTTATCTGAACTTGAACCGCGCATGTTCTCTTTTAACAATCCGATTGGCGCTTGTCAGAGTTGTGATGGTCTAGGAGTCAAACAATCTTTTACCCAAGAAAAAATTATTATCGATCCAGATTTGAGTTTGGCTAGTGGTGCAATTTGT
>MGXJ01000040.1:18512-19639 GCA_001801345.1 Gammaproteobacteria bacterium RBG_16_37_9
TATTGAATCTCCATTTAGTTCTCTGCCGGCAAAAATTAAAAAAATTCTGCTTTATGGTAGTGGGCAGGAAGAGGTGGTTTTTAACTATGCTCTTGGCGGTTTTCGTAAGATGCGTAAAGTGCAGCCTTTTGAAGGAGTAATTGCTAATTTAGAACGGCGTTATCGCGATACTGAATCTGAAGCAGTAAGTGAAGAGTTGGCTAAATATTTGAGTGTGACCACATGTGATGAATGTGGTGGCACTCGTTTGAGAAAATCTGCAAATCACGTATTTATTTCAGGGAAAAATATTTCAGCAATTACATCTTTGCCGATTACTCAAGCGCTAGAGTTTTTTACATCATTAAAATTAACCGGATGGCGAGGAGAAGTTGCTACAAAAATTTTAAAAGAAGTATGTGATCGATTGCGATTTTTACTAAATGTTGGCCTAGATTATTTAAGTTTAAATCGTCGAGCCGAAACATTATCTGGAGGAGAAGCGCAAAGAATTAGACTTGCTAGTCAGTTGGGTTCGGGGTTAGTCGGGGTCATGTATATTTTGGATGAACCGACAATAGGCTTACATCAGCGTGATAATCAGCGCTTATTAAAAACTTTAACCAATTTACGTGATTTGGGAAATACTGTAATTGTAGTTGAACATGATGCAGAAACTATTTTAACTGCGGATCATATTGTTGATATTGGTCCTGGTGCTGGTGTGCATGGTGGCAGTATTGTTTTTCAGGGTTCTGCTAAAAAATTATTGCATGATCAATCTTCGCTTACGGGTAAATACTTAGCTGGAACATTAGAAGTTGCGGTGCCATCAAAAAGGATAGTTTATAACTCTAAAAAAGTTTTACATATTTATGGAGCCAAGCAAAATAATCTCAAAAATATTGATGTTGCTATTCCCCTGGGTTTATTAACTTGTGTAACTGGAGTTTCCGGATCAGGAAAATCTAGTTTAATTAATGATATTTTATATCCAGTTGCAGCGCGCGAGCTTAATAAGGCGGCGTTACCTCTGCCCAAGACCTACAATAAAATTACGGGATTTGAGAATTTAGATAAAGTAGTAGCGATTGATCAAAGCCCGATTGGTCGCTCTCCTAGATCTAATCCAGCAACTTATACTGGCG
>MGXJ01000040.1:19706-20390 GCA_001801345.1 Gammaproteobacteria bacterium RBG_16_37_9
TGTTTCAGGTGGCAGATGTGAAGCTTGTCAGGGAGACGGATTGATCAAGGTTGCGATGCATTTTTTGTCTGATATTTACGTAGTTTGTGATGTATGTGGTGGTAAAAGATATAATCGAGAAACGTTGGAAGTGGAGTATAAAGGTAAAAATATAGCCCAAGTTTTAGAGATGACAGTTGAGGAGGCTAGTAATTTTTTTGCTGCAATTCCTGTGATTGCGCATAAATTACAAACTTTGATGGAGGTTGGATTGTCTTATATTCATTTGGGGCAAAGTGCTACTACTTTATCTGGTGGTGAGGCGCAGCGGATAAAATTATCTAAGGAGCTTTCACGTCGCGATACTGGAAACACTTTATATATTTTGGACGAACCGACCACGGGACTGCATTTTCATGATGTGAAGCAATTACTTGGTGTTTTACGTAAATTACGCGATCATGGGAACACGATAGTTGTTATTGAGCATAATTTGGACGTAATTAAAACTGCAGATTGGATTATTGATCTTGGTCCAGAGGGCGGAGATAACGGTGGAGAGGTTCTAGTGGTCGGCACACCGGAACAAGTGGCAAAAAGCCCCAAGTCGTATACTGGAAAGTTTTTGTTGTCACCCTCGGACTTGATCCAATGAGATGGACTCCCTCTTACTAAACGGCATCTAAAGTGCCAGAATGGTTATTT
>MGXJ01000041.1:0-7555 GCA_001801345.1 Gammaproteobacteria bacterium RBG_16_37_9
TCGCTATCCACGGATTCATTTTGTAAGGCTCTATAACCACCACGCTTATATATTTCGGTCGCTATCCACGGATTCATTTTGTAAGGCTCTATAACCACCACGCTTATATATTTCGGCTCGCGCAGCTTTGGTAGTTAGACGCTCTTCAGCGGGATATACCGGCAATTTATAACGTTTTTCTAATTGGCTAATAAAATTTATGGCATGTTTAGTAACATCAAATTCACTATCATCAAATTGGTAGGGGACGCCGACTACTAGCGCATGAGGTTTCCAGGCTTTAATTAAATCATCAATTTTTTCCCACGGCGGAATCATGTTTTTTGAAACTAGCGGCGTTAGTGTAGAGGCGCTTTTGGTGATCTTTTGTCCAACAGCTACGCCAGTGTTTGTGGTTCCATAGTCAAAAGCTAAAAAAATATTTTTTTCATCCATATTATCCTAAAAAGAGCAGTTAAAACTTACTACAAGCGTTTAATACATTGAATCTAGCGATTTTTTTGAAAATTTTTTTCACCGTAGTGGTGACTACTGCCTCAAAAAAATTATCAAAAGAAAATCTCTATCTTCAATATTTTAAACGCTTTCGCTACAGTTTCAACTGCTCTTTTTAGGATTAAATTCTAAGCTAGTTTTAATATTTTTGCATAGTAAAAACCGTCGCTACCACTGGTTTCGGGAAAAATTTGAATGCCATGAGTAACTTTGTGACCCCAGCTAACAGTTATAGGTTTTTCTTGAGCATTATTATATTTAAGCAAAAATTTTTCAATTACCATTTGATTTTCTTGCGGTAAAACAGAGCAGGTAGCGTAAACTAAAATGCCATCGTTATTTAATAATGGCCACAGAGCTTCTAATAATTTAAATTGTAGCGCTGCATTATTATTAATATCTTTTTCTTGGCGCAAAATTTTGATATCTGGATGACGCCTAATTACACCAGTGCCTGAGCAGGGTGCGTCCAATAATATTCGGTCAAATTTTTTGCCATCCCACCATTTAAGAGGTTTAGTAGCGTCACCGCAAATTAACGTTGCTGATAGCTGGAGCCGAGTTAAGTTATTTTGGATCATTTCTAACCGTTTATCTATGAGATCAACTGCAACTAGTTCTTGCAAGTCGGGAGTATTTTCTAAAATATGTGCAGTTTTGCCCCCTGGCGCTGCACAAGCGTCCAGCACTCTAAGACCAGGTTTTAATTCTAATAAGTCTACAGCATATTGTGCTGCTAAATTTTGAACTGATACAAAACCACGATAGAAATCTGGGAGAGCCGATATATCTACTGGTTTTTCTAAAGTAATAGCAGTTTTTGAAGTTGCGTGTGTTTTAGCATGTATATTGAGCGACTCAAGTTTTTTTAGGTAATCATCACGTGAAATTTTGGATAAGTTTACTCTTAGATGTAGCGGTGGGCGATCATTGTTTGCATTGAGAATTTCTTCCCAATTTTTTGGCCAAGATTTTTGTAAAAGTTTTATCAGCCATTCTGGATGAGAATATTTTGCATACCCTTCGTAAAATGAATTTATGCTTTGTCGCCCGCGCTCTTCGCGCTCCTCATTTACGGAAGGAGTAAACCTTGCCCCGTTATGTTTCCAAACGGGGTCCTGGCGCCCAGAGCTTGGCTTCACGCCTAAATTCATTTTACTAAGGGTATGAGATCCTTGATTAAAATATCCTGCAAATTCGTTTGTGTTTGGTGTATTTTCGATTTGGGCCAATATTTTTTCTTGTCCGCGGATGAAATTACGTAAGACTGCGTTAACAAGGCCTTTTGCCCAGAGTTTTTTAATGGTATGGGTAGCAGCAACTGTTTCAAAAAGTGTTGCATGATGAGGAATTCTTAAGTAAAGCAGTTGGTAAAGACCGACTAATATCAAAGAATGAACTAAAACATCAGTTTTTTTTGAGGTTTTAGTAAGAAGTGATTTGGTGATGGCGTCAAGTTTATGGTGCCAGCGGAGTGTGCCGTAGCTTAGTTCTTGGAGTAATGCTTTATCGCGAGCTTCATCGTATTTTTTTAAGTAATCAGGTAAAGCGTCGTCTAGTGATTTTTTTTGCACTACAACTTGAGTAACGATTGCTGCGGCATCTGCTCTGATGTTCATGGTTATATACTTCGATGATTTTTGTTCAGAGTCGTCACTGACCCCTTTCCTCCTACTTTGTCATTCTCGGGCGAAGACCCGAGAATCTCGGCACGCCATGCTAGATCCTCGTGTCAAGCACGAGGATGACAGCATAGGGAAAGATCCTCGGATCAGTGCTTCGAAGAAATGGGTCAGACCCCAAAAAGGGTCTGACCCCTTAGACCTAATCTTTTTGAACCATCTGCTTACAATAAGTTTCTTTAATTAAGAACGATGCAATTAACGCAACGATTAGTCCAACCAGCATCAAATAATTAGCTCGAGTAAAATCTGCTAAAGAATAGCCGATAACGTTATTAATAAATGCGTTTCCAGATAATTCTAATAACCATCCAAAAAGCTGGACTAACATTCCACCAGACATTGTTAACACTGAAGCAAGGCTAGTTGCTGTCGCAGTAATTGTATGCGGATTACTTTCAGCGATCACTGGATAGCCAATTACTTGAGAGCTGATGACAAGTCCTAAAGTAAAGTATAAAAACATTTCTGCCACGAAAGGTAAAGTTGGAGCAAACATTACAAACAACATTACCAATATAGATAATATAGCTCCAATGATCATTGGTAATTTGCGTAATCCCATACGATCAGAAATTAAACCAGCTAGCGGTGATCCGAGCATCATCCCAACAAAAAGCATGCTGGTAACAGCAGTTGCTTGCACCTTGGTTAGGTGATGAATTTGGGTCAAAAATGGCACTCCCCAAATTCCACCAAAAATAAACAGCGGTAAGTTTACTAAACCTATATAAATACCGCTCAACCAGTTTTGCATGTTAGTTATAGTTATACCTAAAGAATGCCAAAAACCTAACTTTTCAAGTTGTTTATGTTCTTCAATATCAAGTTTTTCTAGTCCTTTTGGTTCGTCGCGCACAATGATGAGTTGAACAATAATTAGTATTACACCAAGAGCAACTACAAATTGCATCGCATGACGCCAGCCAAAATGTTGTGTGAGCAAAGTTAGAGGAGTTTGAGCGATTGTGCCGCCAAACATTGCCATAGTGACTACTGTTCCAATTACTACTGCCATGTGGCGAGGCTCAAACCAGCGGGATGCTAGTTTTACCGCGGATAGTAAGGTAAATGATCCTGCTATGCCAATAGCAAGTCTTGAAACATTCATTATCCAAAGTGTAGAAACCGTTGAAAAAATGTATGTAGCAACAATTGAGATAGTAAACATAAAAAGTAGTAGTTTGCGGACAGAGAATCTATCTAAAAGAATACCAGCAGGAAACAAAAATATAACATTACCATATGAGTAAAAAGCAAATAAACTGCTAAGTTGTTTAGCGTTGAATTGAAAATCTTTCACCAGCTCAGAGTTGATGGAATTAAATAAATTCATTTGCATAAAAACATAAAAAAAGAATAAAGCTGAGGTTAAAACTACGAGCCAAGCATGAGGTGAGCTTAGCTCTTGGATTTTGGGTTGGGGTGCTCGGTTGGATTTTGTCATGACAGAAATTTCCTCCGTTTTTAGATTAGGTAAAGAGCAATCAGAACACTATCATATCCAAGCTAAAAGTTAAAGCGGCAAGATTGTTGTTATTTTGGGCTGATACATCTTTAAAAATAAATCTACAGCTCCGAATGAGCCAAATATACAACAGCCCAACTTAAACGAGCAAAGCGAGTGCAGGGTTGGGTATTGTAGTAACAACCCCATCCTCCGTCCCAAGCAGCAATATGTCCGCTGGTTTAACAGCAAATAAGCCGTTGGTAACCACGCCTGGGATATTATTTATTGTTTGTTCAAGTTTTGCCGGTTCTAAAATCTCTAAATTCCATATATCCAAAATAGTATTGCCATAATCCGTCACAACACCCTCGCGATAGACTGGGAAGCCACCCAATTTTACCATGGTGCGAGCAACATAACTGCGAGCTATGGGAATTACTTCAACTGGTAGAGGGAATTTACCTAGAATTTGGACTTTTTTGCTGATATCAGCAATACAAATGAATTTTTTTGCAATGGCAGCGATAATTTTTTCTCCAGTTAAAGCAGCGCCCCCACCTTTTATCATCTGTAAACTATTATTAACTTCATCGGCGCCATCGACATAGATTGATAGTTCATCTACAGAGTTAGGATCAATTACTGTAAAACCTAATTCTTTAAGTTTAACTGCAGTTACTTTTGAGCTAGCAACTGTTCCTGCAATTTTATGTTTTATAGTTAAAAGTGCATCGATAAAATAATTTACGGTCGAGCCTGTGCCTACGCCAACAACGGAATTTTCTGGAATATATTTTAAAGCTGCTTCTGCCGCGATTTTTTTAAGTTGATTGTGATTCATAGTTCTCCTGGAAATTTAAAATAAATCTGGCCCCTTCGTGGCGGTGGATTTATTTTAAATTCGGATCGCTCAAGATCTGACCCCAATTATTTTTTATTTATCCCATAATGCCGCAATAACGCATCTGTCTTAGGCATTCTCCCGCGAAATTTTTTAAATAAAACCATGGGGTCTTCCGAGCCGCCAGTTTCAAGGATAGAATGTAAAAATTTTCTACCAGTGCAGAGATCAAAAATACCACATTCTTCAAATTTAGAAAAAGCATCAGCTGATAATACTTCAGCCCATTTATAACTATAATAACCAGCAGCATAGCCGCCAGCAAAAATATGGGAGAAAGTGTGCAAGCTTCGAGCATGTTTAAAAACAGGAGTAACTCGTGTTTGTTTTTGTGTTTTTCTGACGATTTTTTTACATTGTTCGATAGTTAATGCTTTTGATTTTAAGTGAAGCTCAAAATCTATTAAAGAAAATTCTATTTGGCGTAAGATGCTAGTTGCAGCATGAAAAGTGTGGCTAGCAAGTAATTTTTGTAATAGGTTTTTTGGTAAAGGCACTTTAGTTTTGTAGTGTTTAGATAATAATTTAATCCCTTCTTTTTGCCACCCCCAGTTTTCCATGAATTGACTAGGTAATTCAATCGCATCCCAGGGAACGCCTTTGATGCCCGAAGCGGAAATATAATCGACCTTTGTGAGCACATGTTGCAAAGAGTGGCCAAATTCATGTAGTAGAGTTAACACTTCTTGATGGGTAAGTAATGCTGGTTTATTGCCCATTGGTGGAGAAAAATTACAAACTAAGTGGGCGATTGGTAGTTGTATACAGCCATTTTTTAGGCACTGTCTAGTTTGGCATTCATCCATCCAGGCGCCACCGCGTTTATTTTCGCGATAATAAAGATCAAGATAAAGTTGCCCTCGTAGATTTCGTTCTTGGTCGTAGACTTCAAAAAAGCGGACATCTTGGTGCCAAACAGGAATATTCTTTTTTTCTTTGAAAGTTATACCGTATAAGAGTTTGGCAATATTAAATACACCTTTTAATACTTGAGGCTCAGGGAAATATGGGCGTAAATCTTCTTGGGATAATTTAAATTTTTCTTTGCTTAGTTTTTCTTCGTAATAAACAAGATCCCACGGCTCAATTTTTTTAATTCCGTGTTTTTTAGCAAATTGTTTAAGTTCTGCCAAGTCTTTTTTGCCAGCTGGGAGTGCGCGCTTAGTAAGATCGTGAAGAAAATCTAAAACTTGTTTGGGAGTTTTAGCCATTTTGGTGGCTAACGAATACTCAGCATAATTTTTAAAAGAGAGAAGCTTGGCTAATTTGCTTCTAATTTTTAAAATTTCTTCGATGATTTTTGTGTTATCCCATTTTTTATTGAACGAATTAAAATCAGAAGCACGGGTTACATAAGCGATATAGATCTTTTTTCTTAGACTACGTGAATCAGCAAAAGTGATTAATGCATTGTATGACGGATAATCAAGTGAGAATATCCAGCCGGTCTTATTTTTTTTGCGGGCATTAGCTTGGCCTAGGGCAAGGGCGTATTCCGGCAGCCCTTGAGTTTGTTCTTTAGTTAATTCAATTAAATAATTTTGACTTGAATCTATAACGTTGTAAGAAAACTTATTGCTAATTTTAGCTAGCCTCTGTTTTAATTTGGTGAATTGTCGTTTTTCCCTTGTGGGTAAGGCAACGCCAGCAAGGATAAAGTCGCGTAGTTCGTTGCTGAGAATTCTTTTTTGAACTGAATCTAAAAGTTTATATTCTTTGTTTTTAGTAATACTACGGAATACCTCATAGATCTTACTGTTTTGTGATATGTCTGCGATGTATTTAGTTATGAGTGGCAGACATTTTGTATAAGAGTCGCGATTTTTTTCGTTACCCATAACCGCATTTAAATGACAAATTGCTGACCAAATAAATGTAAGGTGATTATTTATGGCTTCAAGTGGTTCTACGAAATTATCCCAAGTGAAATTTTTTTGCAAAAGTAATTTTTTAATCGCAATGCGATTAGTTTTGAGGATTGTTACAAGTGCTGGTTTAAAGTGTTTTGGAAGAATTTTGTTGAATTCGAGTAGAGGTTTTTTTTGCAGCAATGGGTTATTGGCCATTTTTATTTATCTCATATGCGATTTTTATTCCATGAAGCACTAGATCTGGTTCTAGATGAGTGAAGATTTTTTCATGCTTAAATAGATGGGCAAAGCCACCAGTTGCGATTAATAATGGTTTTTTTTGAGGGAACTTTTCTTTGATTATTTTTGATATTATTTCCTTAATCGCTCCTAAATGGCCAAAAAAAAGTCCTGATTGAATGCTTTCTGTGGTTGAACGACCGAGAGCTTTTTTGGGTTTTATTATCTCTACGGTAAATAATTTAGCAGCGTTTGTCTGGAGCGAATTCATGGCGGTTTGTATTCCTGGAATAAACGTTACGCCTAAATATTCCCTATTTTTGGTGACAGCGGCGATTGTGGTTACAGTGCCAAGATCGATGATCAAAAGATTTTTTTGTGGATGATGGTGGGTGGCCGCGATTATCCCAGCGATAATATCTGCACCATTTTCAGCTGGATTGATAGTTTTAATTTTGATTTTAGTTTTTATTGAAGAATTTAAAACAAAAGGACTTATTTTGAAATATTTTTTGCATGCAGCTCTGAGTGAGTAATCAATGGATGGAACTACGGAACAAAGTGCAATTGCGGTGATTTGTTTTGGGTCAAAATTATTTTCTTGCAGAACATTTTTTAAAAATGTGCCTAATTGGTCTGAGGTAATGCTGGCATAAGTGGCGTGGCGAAAACACAGTAATAACTTATTACTTTTATTAAATACACCACCAAAAATATGTGAGTTGCCTATGTCCAAGCAAAGTATCATGGTTGAATGTTACCAAATTATGGCTGTGGTTCCAAGAGAAAGGAAATGGTAAACACAGAGGTGGTAGCCGCAAGCTTTAGCTTGCGCGTTAGAAAACGCAGACTAAAGTCTGCGGCTACCCCTTATCATCATATATATGCCAATTGCAATCATAGGCAGGGATAGTAACTGTCCCATAGTGAGCCAGTC
>MGXJ01000041.1:7581-10849 GCA_001801345.1 Gammaproteobacteria bacterium RBG_16_37_9
AAGAATTCGCAAATAAATCTGATTACTCCATAACTACAAAGAAATAAGGCACTAACCATTCCTCGAGGTCTTGGTTTAGCGGCATAGAACCAAACTATAATAAATAATAAAATTCCTTCAGCAAAAGACTCATAAAGTTGTGATGGATGGCGGGGTAGAGGTCCGCCATTTGGGAAGATCATGCCCCAGGGAACATTGGTAATTCTTCCCAATAACTCCGAGTTAATGAAATTTCCTACTCTTCCAAGGGCTAGACCTAGCGGCACCAGTGGGGCTGTAAAATCGAGTATTGCCAAAAAAGGAATTTTAATTTTTCGTGAAAAATAGAAAAGACTAATGATTACTCCCAATAATCCTCCATGAAATGACATGCCGCCGAGCCATATTTTGAAAATGAATAATGGATCATGGAGAAATTCGCTAAGATTATAAAATAAAACAGAACCAAGGCGGCCACCCAGAAGCACTCCCATTGCGGCGTAGAATATGAAATCACTAATGATTTCATTGTTCCAGTGATAATTTAATTTTTGAGCGCGTAATTTTGCAAGAAACCAAGCTAAAGCAAAACTTATAAGATACAGAATTCCATACCAATAGATTTTTATCGGACCAATCTGTATTGCAATTGCGTTTATTTGTGGATATGTGAGCAAGTTTGGCTAGCCTTTTTTGATTTTATAATTGGTTCAAATTCAGTTAATACTCTTGAGTAAATATCGCGTTTGAAATATACCACTTGCTTTAAAGGCTCCCAGTATTTAACCCAGCGCCAGCTATTAAATTCCGGTTTTTCTACAGCATTTAGATTTATTTTGTCGTCACTTTCTGTTAACAATAATAAAAACCATTTTTGTTTTTGTCCAATGCATACTGGAGTTTGTGTAGGGCGTCTCATATGAGCGGGTAATTTATAATGGAGCCAATGTTTGGTAGTAGCTAAAATATTAACATCTTTTTCAGTCAAGCCAACTTCCTCAGCGAGTTCGCGAAACATGGTTTCTTCTAGAGTTTCATAGGCGTTTACACCGCCTTGTGGAAATTGCCAGCCACAAGCTTTGACTCGTTTCCCCCAAAATAATTGGCCATGTTTATTTGCAAGAACTATGCCAACGTTTAGTCGATAACCATTTTGGTCGATCATGATCCAGCATCCGGTAAATTAATTTAGCGACGGTTTTGTTTTCTGAAAGGTATTTTTCCATAAAAGAGAGGTGTTGGCAAACATCATTGTCATTCACATGGCTGTCATCATTCGTGTCGAGCGTCCTCTGGCAAAGACCAGGGGAATGCAAGCTCTCGCGGGCTCTTCTACTATGTCATCCTCGTGCTTGACACGAGGATCTAGCATAGAATGTCGAGATCCTCGGATCTGCGCTTCGCTTGTCCGAGGATGACAAGCAAAAGAAATCGGGGACGACAAGCAAAAGAAATCGGGGATAGCAGGTAATAGGAGATCCTATGGAGCCTGCACGTAAGGGTTTATCAAGAGGATTATGTGTTTTTGTTTTTCATTTAGGATGACTGTGATGATTCTAATTGATCTGGGCAACGAAAATTATTGATGATTTCTGATAAAAATGGATTAACCGGTTCAGTGGTTGATAGAGTGTATTTAGCGGCATTGCCATTGAGATCAAAAGTTAATTCAAAAAGTTTAGTGCTGTTATTTGAAGTAACGTTGGCTTTATCCAGGATTCTAAACCAAGCCCATGGGCCGAACTCTGAGGCGGTAAAATATTTACCTTGAGTGTTGACAAAGCTAATGGTTACTAGACCAGGTTGTGGTCCCGGCCAAACTAAACTATAATTTTTTTTATCTTCATTATTAAAAGAAATTTTTTGACCATCAATATGGATTGTAAAGCTTTGAGTATTTGGGGTCATGTCTACTGGTGTTAGAGTAAATCGTAGTTTTGGATTCGACATTTTATACGGATAAAACATTTTTTGAATTAATGACGCACGTAAAAATATTTCTAGCGCTTCTTGAGGAAAATTAATTTCTTGCTCATCGATGCTCTTCCAGGTCCAATTATTTTTGTCGATGTTTATTAGCGGTTTGATATACTGATTAAAAAAATCATCAACTATCCCATGGAGTCCAAAAAAATCATTAAAATCATTTAAATTTATATCCTCTTTGCTGTCCTTAAATAAAGGATATCTGTTGGCTAAAGTTTCTTTGTATTTGGGTATTATTATTTGTGTCCAAGCTTGATTGATGTATATATAGGAGGCATTGAGCAATGTTTGCCAAACATTATTTGCTATTGATTGTAAGTGCGAGCGTAATAATGGCGGTTGTTTATCAGAAAAAAATTTGAGACTTGTAATGGGATGTTGTGGTTGTTTATTTTGCGAATACTTAATTAAGGCATCAAAAGCACTTTTGCTTACGTCAGTATTTTGAGCAATTGCACTGGCGTAATGCGCAAGATTGTTGAGGATATTTTTTAATTCTAATATGTTGATAGAGTTTAATTCTTGTAATTTATTGCTAATTTCTTTATTTAGTTTTGGTGGAAGATTTTTAATGTCGGTGTTGTGTTTAATTTGTTGCAATAGTTTAATTAGCGGGGAGTTGGCAGCAGAGATTGTATTTAAATATTCGGCAGTTTCCCGTAAATTTTTTGATTTTATTTTAGGCTCTTGTTTTATAATATTTTCCCAAGTTGCGACATATTTTTCTATATAAGTTTCTCTGATACTCTGAATGATGTCATTATTTGTGTCGGTTTCAAGTTGTAATTTTAAATCACCCAAAACCCAGTCGTGCTTGGGTAATTTATTCACTAAGTGAGGGATGGAGTCATCATAGATTTTATTGAAATTTTCGCGAGTATATATTTTTGAAATCGATTTATTATTGAGCTCAAGATTTTCACCAGCATAAGTATTTTCTAGTAATATATATATTAATTGTGCTTGCGGTAATTTATTTAAGTTGTCACGCACAGCATCAATTAGCGGTTGGTTTAATGTAGTTCTGAACTTGTGTTGTAATGCTGCAGCTAGCTGTTGTTGTGAGCTGTTTTTTTGGTTGTTATATAGACCTATCCAATAATCATCGAACCAGTTTTTAACATAATTTTGATCTAATTTATTATGGTTGCCGAACATTAAATAAACTCGTAGGGCGCGGTAAAGTTTTTGAGCGTCAACTGGTTCTTGTGAGTTGAGTGTTGTATTTAGGTAGCCTTCTAATTGAGATGTTAAATTTTTAATAAATAAAACCTGATGGGTTTTTACGAGCGCTTGATATACT
>MGXJ01000041.1:10882-16223 GCA_001801345.1 Gammaproteobacteria bacterium RBG_16_37_9
CATGAGTTAGAGCTTTGTTCGAGTAGGTTAATTGTAGTATGGAGGTTCTGAAGTTTATCAGTGTTTTGACTTTGTAAAGAAAGATCTATTTGGTTCATTGCCGTAAGATTTTTATGGTAGTTTTGGTAACCAATAATAGAGCTGATGCTAATTATTAAACTAGCAACTAGTAGTGCATACAGATAAATAAAATGTGGTTTTAGCGAATTCGAGAGTGGGTGCGGTTTATTTTGTTTTGGCAAGTGAATCGCTTTTTTGAAAATATCCTCAACGAAATAGCTGCGATCATCGTTAGCTTCTAAATTATATGCTGGCTTTTCTTTTAGATTAAATACGTTAAGCAGTGCAGTTTTGATTGGGTCAATTGGCATGCCTTTTTGAATGCTGCTAGTAAAATAAATACCAGATAGTTGTATTTGATGGCTATTTGGAATTTTGCTTATAACCTCGATGAATGTTTGACGCAGAGTATCCATTTGTGATGGGAAAATTTTTATTAATGAGCGTTCTTTGGGGCGGACTGATTTTTGTAGATTTTCAACAACTCGATTGTTTATCTGTTTTAGTAATTCATTAAATTTATCTTCAAAAGTCGGGATTAAATCAAGTTTTTTGTTATTAGCAAATGAGATGCCAAATGGTTGTAAGCGTTCTTCTGCATTGAGTAGAGAGAAAAATTCAGTGAAGCCTAAGATACAGTCGCACTTAGTAAAAATTATGTGAGTATGCAGAATTTTGACCAGCGGTGTCATTTCATAAATACGTTCGCGGATACAAAATAAAGTTTTTTTAAGAAGATTTTTATCTTGGGCAATTGCAGGCAAATCAAGAATAATGAGTATGCCTGCAATAGAATTTTTGCCAAAATATTTTTGTAAGAGTTTAATAAAACCTTGCCAAATTAAATCGTTGCGTGGTTTGCTGATGTCAGGCTTGGTGTAGGTGCCAGCAGTGTCAATGTATAGCGCATCTTTAGTAAACCAAAAAGAACAGTATTTAGTTGGTGAGACTTTATCTAATCGCTTGTTATTAACATCGATTAAATCTAGGCCTGCTTGTGAGAGGATAGTAGTTTTGCCAAAACGCGATGGCCCTAGAATTAAATATATTGGAATTTTCTTTTTACCTTGAAAATAGTTTTCACGATTTTTACGTAAAAAGTTATAGGTAGCAGCGATATCATCTTCAAGAATTCTTAGTTCCTGCATTGCCTGTTCGGTTTCTTTATTGGATGTGATTTTTAAACTCCATTTCATATTAGGTTTTCGCTTTTGTTTTTGTGAATTTGTTCGAGCAAGGTATGAATTTGTTTGCTAGTATTATTTAATTTAAGATTAATACCGAAGTAAATTAAACCACTTATAACTATAGCTGCAGCAATTGCGATCCCAAATAATTTTTTAGGTTTGATAGTGCTTGTAGTAGTAGGCGCTTCTTGGTTTTGTTGTGGTTCTAATATTGGTTCATGAATAAGTAAATTTTTGCGATTAAGATGATTGTGTTGGCCAATGATTTGATACAATCTATTGGTGATGGCGACCAGCTCACTTTGACCATGTTCTATATTTTGATATTTACCAACAAAACCGAGATTTAGGCAAAGATATAATAATTCAATCAAGTGGAGGTTGGCAGTGATGTTTTCTAAAGAGCGGTCAATGATTGAAAAGAAACGTGCGCCGCCATAATTTTCATTATGAAATAAAGTCAAAAGATTTTTCTCGTCCCAGTTATTTGTTTGGCCCCACTGGGTTGAGGCAATGGTTTCATCTAATAAACAGCATAGCGCATATCGTGCTGCAATGATTATGTTAGATTGATAATTTGCTATTTGTGCATGGTGCTCAAAGGAGCGAATTTCGTGAGATAAATCTTGCAAAAATTGAGTGTTATTGTCTGGGAATTCTGTAGTTTTTAAAGCTATTGCTAAACTTAAAATCTGATCACAAGCTGCTACTAGCGGATTGATATTGATATTTGAAGTATAGATTCGCGATCGATAGCAACCGTTTGTGGCAGGAAAGGGGGTTGTTTTTTCAAAGGACCACGTCCTATTGGGCGAATCTAAAAGTAAACTTGTCTCTTGATTCATGTTTTATGAATTTATTTCTAATTTATATTGTTTTAGTTTTTTGCGTAATGTGCCTCTACTTAGGCCAAGTAAGGTAGCGGCATTGCTTTGATTGTTTTTTGTATGTTTCATGACTGCTTTAAAAAGAGGGGCCTCTATTTCTTTTAAAACCATTTCGTAGAGACGAGTAACTTTGTGTCCATCAAGGTTATCGAAATAATCCTCGAGTGCTTCGCGCACACATTTATTTAGTGGGGCCATTTGTCGTGCGATCTGTGTCATAAAACTATTCTCCATCATGGAAAGTTTGTTGAGGGGGATTGTTTCGAAGCAAAATTTAATGTTTGGCAAGATTATAACATTGGCTGAAATTAGCTCAAGGTATAAATAAGATATTAAAATTCAAAATGTTATGATAAAAAGAGCATTATATTTGAAATTTTTATGATATTAGGGTCTCTGCGAAACCGCTAATTGCTTCTGGAGTCGGGGTTATGTTTCTTGGGGGCCGTTTCGCAGAAGGTCTATTTTACATATTTGTGAGAATGGAATCGCTTAATAATTCCTTAATATGACGATTTTATTTCATGCTACCTACATGTGGTGCAGCAGCAGGGAGCTCCTCTGCTTCATCAGCATCATCAGCATCTTCTTCTGATGCGCCGCATAGCTTTGAAATCAAAAGTTGGGGAAGCGATTCATTTGCTAAAGGAAGCTATTCAGCGGTTGGCGTTCAAGATCCAGGCTTATACCAGCCGAGTGCTCTTGAAGATTTTGAAGGTTTCGTAAAATTTGCTGAGCCTGTTGGAGGGTTCATATTTGCTGGCGAACACACTCAAAGCAATAGAGGTTATATGGAAAGTGCTGTTCGATCAGGGTTGCTTCGCCTTCGGCGCGATACTATTTACCTCATATTAGATCGCTCGCGCCTACGGCTCGCAATGACGAACTTATGTTTCGCAGAGGCTCTAATCTCCCCAATAGGATCTTTTTTATGGAGATTTCCCGCAAGCCCAGGATGACGCGTTTTTTTAGCACGAGACAAATGGCTTGCATCGGTATTTGATATTTCGTAGAATGCCAAGCCTATATTTATTTGATTTTAAAAGAGGCGGGTTAAAATATGTATGCAATTATTGCTACCGGCGGTAAACAATATAAAGTTGCAGAAGGCGAAATCCTGCAAATAGAGAAATTAAAAGCTGAAGTTGGCTCTGAAGTAGAGTTTGATCAGGTGTTGATGGTAGCTGATGGCGATGATTTTAAAATCGGCATGCCTTATTTATCAGGCGCGAAGGTAATTGGCGAGGTCAGTAGCCAAGAGCGTGGTGATAAAATTACTATTATTAAATTTCGTCGTAGAAAACATTACATGAGAAAGCAGGGGCATAGGCAGTATTTTACTTCTGTGAAGGTTAAGACGATTAAAAGTTCATAAGTTTAGATCCTCGGATCAAGTCCGAGGATGACATGCTTTTTTTGTCATCCTCGCGCTTGACGCGAGGATCTACTCTTCAATGCTAGTTCCTTGGATCAGTGCTTTGTTTGTCCGAGAGCTTGCCCTCGTGTTTAACACGAAGGATGGCAATAAAAAGAGCATAAATTTATTTTACGAGGGGTATATATGGCACATAAAAAAGCTGGTGGTAGCACAAGAAACGGTCGAGATTCGCAGTCTAAACGTTTAGGCGTTAAACTTTTTGGTGGGCAAAAGGTTCTTGCTGGAAATATTCTAGTGCGTCAACGTGGAACTAAATTTCATCCTGGGCGCAACGTTGGTTTGGGTAAAGATCATACATTGTTTGCACTTATAGATGGCTGTGTTAAGTTCCAAGCCAAAGGTTTTAATAATCGTATTTTTGTTAATATTGAGGCTTGCGCTTTATAGAAACGCAGACTAAAGTCTGCGGCTACCTATTTACTGGTGTTTACAACTACTCATAAAAATACTAACCGCAGTATAATAAATCACACCAATTACGACCCAAGTTAAAATGTTTAATGGTAATGTTTTAACAATATATGCAGCAATGACAACTCCAAGCAACGCAACGATTGTCATCGCTAGCGAAGCTTTGCGATCGTAAGCTCCAGTTTTGAAAAACTTAATGCTGGCAAAACCGCCGCCTAGTGCTGCTGAACTCGACATGATTGGAAACATAGCGCGCGAACTTAGGCCAAGAGTAAGTGCTAAGGCTAAAAGCGGTGCATAGCCACCGATTCCTAGGGCGCCCAAAGCCCCAATAATAGCACTAGCTAGTATGGCAATAACCAACTTTATTCCGGTTAAACCGATTGCTCCAGCATAATCTGCAGGAATAAAATCAAGTTGCTTTAGCAGTGAAACAGTTGCAGCAATAAATAGAGCGATAGAGATGATAAGACGAATACGTTGTTCAGGCAATTTATGAACAACGGACGCTCCCATCCAAGCGCCAATGCATGCAGCACTAACCATGGTAACAATTGTCAGCGGATCAACTTGGATGATACCGATAAAAATAAATGCTTCTAAAAGTATCGGTAGGACGCTGGCAACATTCAAAGATCCAGGCAAATCTTTATCTTGAACCTGCTTAAAAGAGCGAAGCATTACTGTAGAAGTTGCAAAGCTTCCAATACCCAAAGTATCAAGAAAATAGGCAATACCACCAATTAATCCAGAAATTACCATGCTAGCGCGTCCTTTCATAAAATTTGATTTTCGCAAATCTTTAATTAAGAGAGCGCTAAAAGCTACAGCCGTTGTAGCATATATTGTTTTAAAGATGAGAACTATATTCATAATGCACCGTAGTTTTGGTTTATGTTTTAAGTGGCGCAGATCAGGACGACAAGGATAGCAGAGAATATGTGGTTATTGCAAAAGGAGAATGTTTTGGTTTGAGAATTTTATGTTATTATTGTTTTTTATTTTAAGTTCAGTGGATTTGCGGAGGGTGCTGTGTACGAAAAACGTTATACATTGCCAGAAAAACTAATCGAGATTGCTAAAAAATCTCCCGATAAAGTTGCTTTGCAAATAAAAAGGACCAAAGACTATGAAAAATATACGTATCTGGATCTATATAACAGCGCGCAATCAATTGCACAATCACTTATTAAATTGAATATTAAAAAAAACGATCGAATTGCTATCGTTTTAGAAAATCGACCAGAATGGGTATTTATTTATTTTGGAATTATATTTACTGGAGCAGTAGCTGTGCCACTAGATCCACAATCGACTGCGGATGACTTAAAATATTTTTTTGAAAACTCGGAAAGCAA
>MGXJ01000041.1:16231-33552 GCA_001801345.1 Gammaproteobacteria bacterium RBG_16_37_9
TTACATCAATCAAATTTAAAGTAATGGTTTATGAGGCTGCTCAAGCGGTTAAAACCTTACAGAATATCGTGATGCTTGATACAGAAAAAACAACCGAACAGGTTTTAGTTTTTTCGGATTTTCTCAATATCTTTGTTCAACCATTAGAAAATACAGAAATTCTGCCAGACGATATTGCCTCGATCCTTTATACTTCAGGTACTACGGGTAGACCAAAGGGAGTTATGTTGACCCATGAAAATTTTTATTCTAATTTTCGTAGTATTGAAAAATTAAAGATCTTTACTTCTGAGCACAATGTGCTATCTATTTTGCCCTTGCATCATTCATTTCCATTTATGGTTACTTTGATCATTCCCCTTTTTTCTCAGAACAAAGTCACCTATATTACCAGTATAAAACGAGAAGAAATTATAAAGTGTATGCAAGAGACCAGTGTAACTATTCTAGTTGGGGTCCCCCAATTTTTTTATCTTTTTTATCAGGCAATATTAAATAAAATCAGCAACATCCCTTTCTTTATGCGTATGCTTTTATTGGGTTTAGTCGGCATTTTGTATAAACTTCGGCAATTAACAGGTATTAATTTAAATAAATTATTGTTATCAGAAATTCATGCGGCATTTGGACAAAATCTAAAATATTTTGTATGTGGCGGCGCTAAACTGGATAAAAATATTGAAATCTTCTTTTATAAAATCGGATTTACTTTAATTCAAGGATATGGGCTTACGGAAACTGCCCCAGTTGTTACTTTTAATCCCATAGAAAAAGTAAAAATAGGCTCTGCTGGTAAAGCAATTCCTGGAATTAGCATTAAGATTATCGATCCTGACGAAAACGGTGTTGGTGAAGTGGCTATTTATGGTGCCAATGTAATGAAGGGTTACTATAAACGCGAGAAAGAAACCCAAGAAGTATTAAAAGAGGGTTGGTTTTATTCAGGTGATTTGGGTTATTTAGACCAACAAGGCTATCTTTTTCTTACCGCTAGGAAAAAAGAATTAATCATATTGGGCACTGGCAAAAACATTTCTCCAGAAGAAGTCGAGATGCACTATTCAAAAAGCCCCTATATAAAAGAATTATGCGTGTTATCAAGTGGCAAAGATGAAAAAGAAAAATTAACTGCGGTTATTGTTCCTGATTTTGAATATTTTAAAAAAACCGGTGAAATCAACATCAGCGATACGATTAAATTGGAGCTAGATGTTTTTTCTAAAAACTATCCTTTATACAAATGTATTATGGGATTTATAATTACCAAAGAGGCGCTTTCTAGAACACATTTGGGGAAATTACAACGGCATAAGATCCGGGATAAATATTTAGATGATTTAATGGGCATTAAGCCAAAAACACATACAGAAGAGGAATTGGACGAAGAAGACCTTAAAATACTTTCATCTCAAGTTTATAAAACGATTTCCAACGTCATTGAAAAAGAAAAGCAATTAGAAAAGCCCATATATTTAAACGATCATTTGGGCATTGATTTAGATTTTGATTCTTTGAGTCGAATTGAGCTTATTTCAGTTTTAGAAAAACAATTCAATATAAATATTCCAGAATCAATAATGGCAAAAATCTCCACTATAAGGGAACTCGTGCTCACAGTTAATAAATTAACTGCCGAACAAAAACCTGAGATTGCACAAGCTATAAAATATGTTAAGGAAACTTTATGGCAAGACATTTTAAAAACCAATCCGATAAAAATAATTACGGATAAAATAGATATATCACCAAGTTGGCTTGCAAAAACCATTAATATGTTGTTTTGTGGTGGATTTTATATTATCTCTAAATCAATGTGGCAAATTAAAATCTTTGGCACAGAAAATTTACCAAGAGATAAAGCATTTATTCTTTGTCCCAACCACACTAGTTTTTTAGACGCTTTCTTGATTTTGGCTTCGGTGCCAAACTGGTTAAAACCAAGTATTTTTTTCCTTGGTTACAGCATTTATTTTGATGTTCCTGTTGTTCGCAACCTGGTGAAGATCGGAAAAATTATTCCACTTAATCCAGCTACAAATTTAATTAATGCGATGCAAGCTTGTGGCTATGTATTAAGGCATGGTAAAGCAATTTGCATCTTTCCCGAGGGCGGTAGATCTGTGGATGGTTCGATTCAAACTTTTAAAAAAGGGGTAGGTATTTTAGCGCATGAACTAAATATTCCATTGGTGCCAGTTTATATAGACGGTGCATTTAAGGTCCTGCCTAGAGGAAAAATTTTTCCAAGTTTTCACCATATTAAAATTATTTTTGGAAAACCACTTTCTCCCAATCATCTTCAAGAAAAGGGGCTGAATTTGGGCGTAAAAGATAATTATGAGGCAATAGCAAGAGGAATTCATGCTTATGTAAGCGACTTGGCTAGAAGCTTAGGATTATTGCCATAGGTTAAGAAATGTCACTGTCACTCACTTAAGGTTAGGGATGAACTTTGGAGTTGCCTTGATATATTTTTTATATTGTTCCCCGAATTTTTCTAAAGCATCTTGCTCCTCTTTTTTAGCTAGTCTGATGTAAAACCACACAAGAATGGGAAACATCAACAATGTGATAATGGTTGGCCATTGAAGAAGAAATCCTATCATTATTATTATGAATGCAGCATATTGCGGATGACGTATTTTTGCATATACTCCGGTAGTTGCAAGCTTATGATTACGTTGTGCTGCATAAAGCACTCGCCAAGCAGTTGCTAATAAAATAAAACCGGCAAAAATAAGAATGTTGCTTAAGATATGTAGGATATTAAAGTGAGGGTTGCCCCGCAAACCGAATATCGTTTCCCAAAGATGACCAGCATTATGCCCATACAAATTAATGTTTGGATAGCGATTAAGTAGCCAGCTGGATAAAAAGTAAATGGTTAAAGGAAATCCATACATTTCCGTAAATAACGCAATAATAAAAGCCGCAAACACACCAAAAGAGCGCCAATCTCTTTTGGTTTTTGGGCGATAAAAACTGAAAGCAAAAACAATAAAAATTGCGGAATTTAATGCTACTAAAAACCATAAGCCATAGCCATTTGTGGTATCATTCATGATTGTTTCCTTCTTGTTTATCACTATGTTCATCATGCTCATGTTTTGATTCATGACCACTTTTATGGTGGCATGACATGCTGTTACTACCGTGGTTTTTATGGCTATGCCCACCATGCATAAATAAATGCATTAGCGGGCATGCAAAAATAATTACCAAACTTAGAAGGCTGGAATATGCAGCCAGGTGCGCGCGATGGATATATAAGAAAAATAAAGTAAGGATGGCTAACGAAATTATTAATACAGTGAAAATAATTTTATATATCGGTTTTAACGAGTTGCAATTTTGCATAATTATCGCCCATGTTTCTACAACTCCAAGGGGTTAAATTTACAGCAGCCCAGCCAAAGACTCGCGTTGTTTGCGAGTCGTAGGGCTGAGTTGAAATATTTTATTGTATGTCAATTTGATGTGGATGGTTTTGGTGTTTCTGCTGTAGCATCTTGAGGCATTGGAGCAGGGCTCATCTGATTTTGCGTTCCAGTTGGAGCATCTTGAGGCATTGGAGCAGCGTTCATCGGATTTTGCATTTCAGTTGTAGCGCCTTGAGTCATCGGAGCATTATTCATTTGATTTTGCATCATTGGATTTTGTCCATCTTGGTTCTTCATCATTTGCTCTGACATCATTGGTGCATTTTTACTGTCCATCATTTGTCCAGACATCATTGGGCATGCTTTATCAAAATAACCCTGTTGCCAATATTTGAACGCGCAATAACTGGTGCAGGCTATATTTAACGCCGAAAATAGCACAACAAGATACCCGATTAATTTGGCTGAATCTGTGCCTAAATTTTCATGAGCTTTTGCCCAAATTAGTATCGCTGCGCCAGAAGCCAAACCGATTAATCCAACACCAAAAGCTATGTGAAAACAGAACATTAACATAAGTAAATTCTCCATATTTTAGTTAATAATAAAAAACCTCAAGCCGTGAAAACTTGTTTTTTTAATAATTGAGCATTAAATGCTACGATGATAGTGCTCAAGCTCATAAAAACTGCTCCAAGTGCCGGGCTTAAAATAACCCCGTCATTATACAATACTCCCGCGGCTAATGGTATAGCAAATATATTATAACCAGTAGCCCAAATTAAGTTTTGGATCATTTTGCTGTATGTTGCTTTACCAAAGAGGATTAAAGCAGCGATATCTTTGGGGTTGCTTTCAACAAGAATAATATCTGCAGTTTCGGCTGCGACATCAGTTCCCGAGCCAACCGCAATGCCAATATCTGCTTGGGCCAGTGCTGGAGCATCGTTTACTCCATCCCCAGTCATTGCCACAAATTCTCCTCGATTTTGGAGCTCTTTAATAATATCTAATTTTTGATGAGGTAAAATTTCAGCATAAAAGTTATCTATTCCCAGCTCGTCACTAACAGTTTTGGCCACTTCTTTATTGTCCCCGGTGAGCATAATAGTTTTAATATGATTCTTTTTAAAAATTTTAATTGCTTCAAAACTTTCTTTACGAATTTCATCAGCCAAAGCGATAACTCCGGCAACTTCCTCGTTTGCCAAAACAATCACGATAGTTTCAGTAATGTTGTTTGAAAATTTATTATCAAAATTAATTTTATTTTTAGTTAAGTATCCTGGGCTGACAATCTTGATGTTTTTTCCATTAATTTGTGCAGTTATGCCAAGCCCTGTAATTGCTTGGAAATTTTCTATTGCTTCAAAAGGAATATTTTTTTCTTTAGCTGCTTTAACTATACCAGTTGCAATAGGATGTTCAGAATTTTGTTCTAAGCTTGCTGCTAGTTTTAAGACCTCTTCCTTAGAATAATTTTGATTTAAAGATTCATATCTGACTACATTAAAACTTCCTTTGGTGAGAGTGCCAGTTTTATCAAAAACCAGAGTAGTGATTTTTCTTGAATTTTCAAAAGCAGTGCGATTGCGGATTAACAAACCATGTTGCGCAGATAAAGTGGTAGAAATAGCCACGACAAGCGGCACAGCTAATCCCAAAGCATGAGGACATGAAATTACCATGACGGTAACCATGCGCTCTAAGGCAAATGCTATATCTTTGCCCAGTCCAAACCAAGTTATAAAAGTAGTTAGTCCAATTCCTATGGCAACAAAAGTCAGCCATTTTGCCGCTTGATCAGCTAAGTTTTGAGTTTTGGATTTTGTGCTTTGTGCTTCTTGGACTAGTTTTATGACTTTAGAAAGATAGGAATCTTTGCCAGTGTGCTTAACTTGAATTTTTAAAGAGCCATTACCATTAATCGAACCTCCAATAACTTTATCGCCAACTTCTCTTTTTGCAGGCTTTGATTCTCCAGTTAGCATCGATTCATTCAGATAACTTAAACCTTCGATAATTTTGCCATCTGCCGGCACTTTTTCGCCTGGTTTAACTAACACAATGTCATTAATTTGTATTGTATCTAATTTAACATCGGTTATTTCAGAGTCTTTAATTAGGTGTGCAGTTTGCGGCAACATCTCCACTAAAAGCTCCAAGGATCTTGAAGCGCCAAGCACTGACTTCATTTCGATCCAATGACCTAAAAGCATGATATCGATTAAAGTTACCAATTCCCAAAAAAACTCCATACCAGTAAGGCCAAAAACGACCACAGTGCTATAAAAATAAGCGGCAGAAATAGCGATGCCTATTAAGGTCATCATGCCTGGATTTTTATCTTTGCATTCTTCGTATAATCCTTTGATGAATGGCCAGCCGCCGTAAAAGTAAATAATCGTTGAGAGCAAAAATAATATATATGTGTTGCCGGGTAATGATAAATGAAAGCGCAGAAAATCTTGAATCATTGGGGATAAAATCAATATTGGGATAGTGATCACAAGTGATAACCAAAATCTTCTTTTAAAATCTTGAATCATTATGGTGTGGTGCTCGCTATGCATTCCCCCCATGCTGCCACAGTGTCCTTGATGTTCGCTGTGCTTAGCCATTGGATGGTCTTCGTGTTCCGTGTGATGAGATTCTTCATGTTGATGATTTTCTTTAGAATGATGGCAGTGTTGATTTTCGTGGTCGTGCATAGATGCTCCGTGTTCTGGGAACTAAGTAATTTGAAGTTAACAGTATACAGAAAATTGGAGGTTATGAAAATGAGTATATTACACGCCACCCTCGACTATTTGTATGTCATCCTCGGGCTTGACAAGTTAACGACGTAAAAGAATCCTAGACATGATGATCGTTATAATTATAATCGTGGCACTTGATATTTAACCGAGCAAAAAATGGCAATGATAACATATGATGAGTTTGAGCGAGTTGATTTACGTTCTGGAACGATTATCAAAGTTGAGGAATTTCCCAGAGCCAAAAAACCCGCATATAAAATATGGGCGGATTTTGGAGCAGAGATAGGGGTATTGCAAACATCCGCACAGGTAACTGCGCATTATGCGCCGCAATCTCTTGTTGGTCGCTTGGTTGTTGGTTGTGTAAATTTGGGCGAAAAAAATATTGCCGGTTTTGTTTCTCAATTTCTTCTTGTAGGCTTTCCTGATGAAAATGGTAATATCTGTTTAGTAACAGCTGATCCAAAAGTGCCAAATGGTAAGAAGTTGTGCTAGTAGAGCTAAGTATTAAACTCTCGCAGTAAGTTTTAACTACTCTTTTTAGGATAATACTCAGCGCGTAAAATAATGCGGGTTTGGTAATTTAAATTTACAACTTACACTATCGTCAGCCAAATCGCTCTCTTGGTCACCTATATTAGCTATGATGTTGTAGCCTTGAGAGCGTATTAATTTTCTGATAATAGATTTGAACGAATAGTTTGTCTTGTAAAGGGTAGGATCAGAGCGTAAATACAAGCCGTCCCAATCTTTATAGCCAGCTTTTTTGAGATTTTTAATTGTCAGTTCACGCCAAGCTTCGAATCTACCTGAGATGAAAAATACCGCAATTCCATGTGATTTAGCAAAATTATATAAATTTAGTGTGGGCATAATTGGTAGGGCGTCGGCTTTCATAACAATGCTTTCGAGCTCTTTTTGGTTTATGCCAAAAGCTAACTTGTTGTTGTAATTTAATAGATGTAAAGAAGTATCGTCGATATCTAATATGATGGCGTTTTTTTTATTTTGGATGTTGGTATCTTTGATACAGGTTTCTAAACATGTTTTGGCATCGTTAATGGTTTTATTAATGTCACGATAGTATTCGCCAGATTTATGGTAAGAGATGATTTTTTCTTTTAGAAGATGGATATTTTGGGGTTCTTGGGCATGAGCTACTGTTGCCCAAAGCAGAAAAATAGATGTAAGTATGTAGCGCAAGGCGTCTACCCAAAGACAAGGTTAATAGGTCGAATCCTAAATGGTAGCACATTCGTATTAAGAAACAATTTATTGCTTCGGGAGTCGGGGTTATGCTTCTTGAGGACGGCTTCCTGCCTCGATTCCTTTATTTCCTGAGTATCATACTTCATGCGAATCATAACCCCGACTCCCTCGCCGAATGATGACCACTCTTCTTTTTATCATCCTTGGGCGAATCTTTTTGTCATCCTCGGGCGAATCTTTTTGTCATCCTCGGGCGAAGACCCGAGGATCTCAATTGATGCTAGGCCCTCGCGTCAAGCGCGAGGGTGACATAATGAAGGAGGGTGCAATGGTGGTGACGCGGAGGATGAAGTAAGCAAGTGAGTGTGACATTACATGTGTGTTGTTGTATATTTGGACTAGAATATATATCGCAACAAAAGCAGTAACATTATGATTGATAACGGATCGTATAAAATATCTTTAATTTTTGCCATAAGCTTTCATGTGGTGCTAATTCTTTTTTTGTTAGTAAAATTTACTACATCAAAATCTGTAGTGGCTTTTAGTGCAACCAATAACTTTATTAATGCAACAGCGATCAATGAGCGTGATTTTGATGATCAAATGAGCAAAAAGATGGTTAATCAAAAAACCGCGCCAAAGCAGGAGGAAAAAGCACTGCCTAAAATAGCAAAGCAGGAGGAAAAAGTCCCCTCTGAAATAGCAAAAACACAGCAAATTCCAGAGAAAGTTATTACCATCAAAAAACCAGTTATTAAAAAAGAGCAATTGCAAAGCATATTACAGAAAAATTTGTTGATGGAACAAGCAAAGGAAATTGCTGAATTAAAAAAGGAGCGTCAAAAATACAAAAAAAACATTAATAAGCAAAGGCAGCAAGAGATACAAAAAAACCTTCGTGATCAAATTTTGGCGGAACAAAAGCAGTTAGCGAGAGAACAGTCCCAGGCTAAAGCTCGGGCCCAAGCCCAAGCCCAAGCCCAAGCCCAAGCCAAGGAGCAGGCGCACGGACATCGTTTGCAAGGAGAAGTTGATAAATATAAAGCTTTGATTTTACAAGCTATTTCTTCGCAGTGGATTATTCCTGAGGGCGTTGACAGCAAGTCTGTTTGTCGATTGTTGATCAATGTTGCTCCAGGCGGAGTAGTGCTTAATGTGCAATTAGTTAGTAGCAGCGGAAATCTTGCTTTAGATCGTTCTGCTCAGGCAGCTGTTTTGAAGGCTTCACCATTGCCAGTTCCAGAAGATGTTAGTTTGTTTGATAGGGTTCGCACCATAAACCTTACTGTTAGGCCAGAAGGGATGGTTGGAAATTGAAATTTTATGTGGTAAAAAGCGATGTGTTGGTGATTAAGTATAATTTGGCGGCTACCAAAAACACTAAATGTTTGTGGTAATATGGCTACCATCATAGCCCGTGTTAAATTGATGAAGGATTTTTTGGGGAAAATTAAATATGCTTAAATTATTTCAGATGTTGATAATAAGTTTATCATTTTTTGTCAGCAATGTTTTTGCAGCATTAGAGCTTGAGCTTACTCAAGGCGTAGATAATGCTATTCCAATTGTAATTTTACCTTTTGCTGGTCAAGAAATAATTAGCGCTAATGATAATAAAATCACAACAATTGTAGGCAATGATTTGAAAAATAGCGGTCGTTTTCGCTTGGTTGATGTGGGTAGTCAGCAAATGGATGGGGCTAATTTTGAAGCTTGGCGAGCCCGTAAAGTTGAAGCGGTAGTAACTGGTCAAATTAAATCTATTGGAGGAGAGCAATACTCAGTTATTTTTAGGTTGTTCGATGTTTATAATAAAAATAAATTATTTGAAAAAGAATATAAAATTAAAGCTCAGCAATTACGCAAATTCGCACACCATGTTAGTGATGTTATTTATCAACAATTGACAGGAGATCGCGGGATATTTTCTACCAAAATAGCCTATGTTTTAGTTGAGCGGCGTGGTCGTGCAGTAAGATATAGGCTACAAATAGCAGATAGTGATGGTTACAACATGCATATTTTATTGTCGTCTAGATTCCCATTGATGTCGCCTGCGTGGTCGCCGGATGGCAAAAAAATCGCTTATGTTTCGTTTGAAGGTCATAGAGCAGCAATTTATATTCAAGATATAGCAACTGGTCAGCGAGAAGTTTTAACTAAATTTCCCGGTATTAACGGCGCTCCAGCCTGGTCTCCAGATGGCAGTAAGATAGCTTTGGTTCTTACCCAAACAGGATATCCTAAAATATATATTTTAGATTTGGCGACAAAAAAAATGGAGCGTTTAACTTCAGATTGGTCTTTAGATACTGAGCCAAATTGGGCGCCTGATGGTAAATCTTTAATTTTCACTTCAGATCGAGGCGGCAGCCCTCAAATTTATCGAGTTTATGTTGACAATAAAAAAGTTGAGAGAATTACTTTTAATGGTTCATACAACGCTCGTGCTGCCTTTACACCAAATGGGAATGCAATTGTAATGTTGCATCAAGCTGGAGATATGTTTAGTATTGCGCTGGAGGATTTAAAATCTGGCCGAGTCAGTTTATTGACGCATTCTGGTCTTAATGAATCGCCGAGTATAGCTCCAAATGGCAAAATGGTTGTTTATGGCACTAACACTAATGGTCGAGGTATGTTAGCAGAGGTTTCGGCTGATGGTAGGGTTAAGTTGTTGTTGCCGGCGGGTGAGGGGGAAGTAAGGGAGCCTGCGTGGTCCCCTTTTTAAAACCTTCGTCTTTTGATATACTGCTGCGTTGCACGTTCACTCGCAATGCTCATTTACATAAAAGTAAACTCCGCTTGCTCGTTTCACGTGCGCCTTGCATTATATCAAAATACTTGGTTTTAAAAGAATTCTAGTTTATTTTTTTAGATATTAAATTTATGGAGAGGAAAATAAAAATGAAAATATCACGTTTGTTGATTGTTGCTGTATTTGCTTCGAGTCTTGGTTTTGTAAGTGGTTGCAGTTACTTTAAATCTGGAAAAAAAGGAACAGGTGAGGATGGCACGCAAACATCTGGTTTTGACGGTCAAGATGGGTTTGGAGAAGATGGTATTTCAGCCGCCAACCGACTAAAAGCCGCATGCAATCAAGCTTACTATTTTGACTTTGATAAATTTGAGGTTAGGGAAGATGATGCTGAATCAATTAATGTTCAAGCTAATTATTTAGTTGATCATCCTAGTGCTAAAGTGCGCCTTGAAGGTCATGCTGATGAACGTGGTAGCAGAGAATATAATATTGCTTTAGGTTGGAAGCGTGCCAAAGCAGTAGCTGCTGCTTTAAAACAACAGGGTGCTGGTAATGCACAGATTGTAATGATGAGTTATGGCAAAGAAAAACCAGTTGCTCTTGGTCATGATGAAAGCGCATATAGCCAGAATAGGCGGGTGAATTTAATTTATGAAGCAAAATAATTTATAAAACGTAAGGGGTCAAGTCTCGACAATCGACAATAGTTATTAATCTAGAGGTTGTTACTGCTACTATTGTTATTGTCGATTGTTGAGACTTGACCCCTTCCCTTTAAATAGACGGTAGTGATATGAAAAAAGTTGTTAGTGTATTATTTTTGGGATGTGCTGTTAATTTAGCTTTTGCAGATGCTCCAGTTGTTGATTACTCTTCAGATGCTGTTTCGGGCATGGCAAAATCATTTGCTGTAAAACCGGAAGAGAGAATTGATTCTGCTCCTGTTACTTCAAAGGCTAATCTTAGCGCTGAGCAGCGTGTTGGTAAGCTCGAGCAGCAGATTAATAATATTAATAGCCAAAATTTAACGAGTAAAATCGAAGAACTGCAACAGCGATTGCAAAAAATAAATGGTCAGTTTGAAGATCAAGCTCATCAAATTGAGTTGTTAAACACGCAAATAAAAAGTTTTTATCAAGATTTGAATCAACGTTTAGAAACCGGTAAGTCGATGGCAGTGCCAGCACCGGCATTATCGGCGCCACCAACGCCACCATCATCATCAACTACACCATCGTCATCAGCACAACATTCTTCTTCTGATGCACTACAAAATGGCGCTATAGTGCCAGCTACGACTAGTAATCTTACAGAAATATTACCCGCAGCCGCTCCAGTTAACCCTGATAGTGCTTTTCTTAAAGAGCAGCAGATGTATCAAACCGCGATAGATTTATTACCAGATAAAAAATATGAGGCAAGCGAAAGTAAGTTGCGTGAATATCTAAAGACGTATCCCAAGGGCGTGTATGTAGCTAAAGCTCACTATTGGTTAGGAGAGATAAATTTTTTACAAAAAAATTTCGATGCAGCTGAAGAGGAATTTAAAATAGTAGTAGAAAAATACCCAAAAGCCAAATCAGTTTCAGATGCAATGCTTAAGTTAGCTTTAGTGCATCAAAATCAAGGTAGAGAAGCTCAAGCAAAACAAGAGTTAAAACAGGTGATAAAACGTTATCCTGGGACTTCAGCAGCGCAATTAGCTAAACAGCAGCTGCCGGGAATTTAGTTTCACAATAAAGCTTGATTAGAGGTAAATTAACTTTAGGTATTAATCTTGGCGGGAGCTCTTCCTGAAAAATAAGCTGGTCTAAATCTACCGCTCTTATCTCTAAAGCTGCCGCCAAACTTTCTTTTGACATCTTATTTTCAAACAAAAACCTGTTAATCATTTTTCGAATAGTTTCTATATTTAAATAGGCACTAATTTTATTATTTTGATTTATATTTAAATTATTTTTTATGTTCTGGTTTGTGTCTGATTCTTTTTTAGAGCAATCTTCCTTAGGTTGAATTATTTGAACCGTGTTGATCGCTTTGGTAGGTGTAATTTTGTTCAAATCAGATATACAAATTAGTTTCATCATATTGATTCTCCAGCTAAATTATCCCCGTTTTCTACAATACAATTCCCTTTTAAAACAAAGCATTGGCTAGGGATTTTTATTTCCTACCCCCAAGCCTCAAATCCAAGGTAGGAGTAGGGTTGCCAAGCATCTTTATTTCTTATATTATCCTAAAAAGAGTAGTTAAAACCTACTGCGAGCGTTTAATATAATGAATCTAGAGATTTTTTTTGAAAATTTTTTCTCACCGTAGTGGTGACTACTACTTCGAAAAAATTTTCAAAATAAAATCTATATCTTCAATATCTTAAACGCTCTCGCTACGGTTTCAACTACTCTTTTTAGGATTATTTTGCAATATTCACAAAACGCACCAAAATACTTAGTCGGAGTAATGCTATCATACTTACTACGAAAGTAAAGTAAAATATGATAAAATGTGTTTTACCACCAAATATGAGTGCGCAAATGAAACCGTTTCTTGATCCTTCCATAGCAAAAGCCCAGCGATTAACACAATTAAGAAAGCTGGCAAAACTTAGTCGGAAAGATATCGCTCAGATGGTAAGCGTCTCAGTTTCTACATATAAAGGCTGGGAAAACGCAAGATTTGGGGGAATACCAGAAAGAAGGGCCGCTTTACTGGTAGATTCTCTCCAAAATGAAGGAATACATAGTTCGGTAAATTGGTTAATGCACGGAACTGGAGATTTGCCAAAAAAGATTTCATATCACCGAATAGCTCAATTTAAAGAAGCATTGGCAAACACTACTGAAAAACAATCCCCAGAGATTGTTGAACAACTACGTATCAAAGCGGAACTGGAGTTTTTTTGTAACAATAATGATTGGGAAACTATTTCTCTTACCGTATCAGATGATGCTATGGCACCTTGTTTTTTAGAAGAGGACCTTGTCGCTGGTATAAAAATAGCTCATGAAAATTTTGAGGAAATTACTGGTCTAAATTGCATCGTGCGCACCAAAAATAACAAGGTTCTATTACGCCAAGTTCAAAAAGGCAAAACCAAGGGTTTTTTTACTTTGCTATGCTTAAACCAAAATAGCAAACAACAATTTATACTTCAAGATATTGAATTAGTGGATGTTGCGCCGGTAATCTGGTTTCGAAGAAAGCTTATTGCGCTGCCAAAAATTTCTCGTAAGAAATAATTCTATTTGTGCAAACAATATTATTAACCATTTCTTTAATATGTGAATAGTAGTAGACGTTATTATCCCCTATTAACCTTGTTGCTGGATATAAATATTTTTCCCAATCATTAACAGTAACATTGATATGATCAGCTTCCGTGCAAAGGAATAAAATTTTTTCTCTAGATAATAATTCATTGATTAATTTTTCCTCGCCATAATTGTCTATTGCTGTATTTGTATATTCTGCCATCTCTTCTTCAGTTTTTATGGCCATCCAGCTTAAATCTCCGCGTGAATTCATTAATAAAAAACAACCTGATCCAGTAACTAGGTAATATTCTACTATATTGTTATTTTTAAAAAATTCTTTAAGAAATTTTATTAGCAGTGGGTCACCTAACCCAGCAGATTGGGTGGTTGATAAATTCTTGATAATGACATCAGAAAATTCTTCGAATTGTTTTTCTTGTAACTCAGAAATAACATTCTGTAATTTATAGGTAAAATCGTGACAACTTTTCGGGATAAATTTATGGATTAATCCAGCATTAAATGCTTCAATAGCGCTATTTAAAGTAGCATCTCCAGTAATTAAAATAAATTTAAACGGTAATCCTTTTAAAATTCTACAAAGCTCTAATCCATTCATTTCCGGCATAGTGTAATCCACTACAACCACGATCACCGTATCAAACCTATGTGAATTATAAATCTCCTTATGAATATTAAACACATTAACATCTACATAGCTATGTTCTACATTACTACAACCAAAATCTTCGTCCTCTTTAAAAGATCTCAAATATTTATCCGTAAATGAAACTAGCGCACAGTCTCGAAGGTATCCGATTGCTTTTGTAGGCTCAGTAAAAGTAATGGTATTAATGCTTTCATCAAATCCAAGCACAACATTATCTAGAAAAGATCGGTTATCATCAATAAACACGACAGTAGTTGGGTAATAACAACAAGCAATTCTTGGTTTAGCCATAAAAATCATTCCTTAGGTATTGGAAAATGTAAAACAAACTCAGTATATTCCCCTTCAACTGATTGACAAGTAATACTTCCTCCCATCCATTCCATAGCCATTTTACAAAAAGATAATCCGATGCCTACTCCACCATCTGTTTTGCTATAAAATCTGTTAAAAATATGGGATAACATCTCTTTTGCAATTCCTTTTCCTGTATCTTTAAAATACAATCTGTTTTCATTTTCTCTGTTTTCAAGATGAATATATATTTGTCCCTTACGCGCCCTAGCTATGTAGTATAATGCATTTTTTAATAAATTAAACAAAATATGCACAACTAAAATTGCATCTCCTTTAAACTGAAAGTCGTTGGTTGTATCACAAATAACAAGATTTTTCTCTGATTCTTGAAAAGCATATCGCTTAAGGGCATCATTTATACACTCTGTGATAGATAGTAGTTTTACATCTGAATCGCCGGTAACAGTTCCTCTTATTTTCATTAAAAGCATGTCTATTATGGTATTTGCTGATGCTCCCTCTGTTTTTAGGTTGGCTAATACTTTGTGCAATAATTCAATCTGTTGCGGCCTAATAACTTCAGTTACCAAACCAGCCCCCCTTGCTGAATCATAACTCTTTAATAAAACAGGAAGAAATTTTTCAATACCCTGCACTCCAGATATAATGGATCTTAAAGGTGTGCGTAGCTCATGAGCGACGCTAGCTCCAATTGACTGCATTACTTTAACTTTGTTTTCCTTGACTTTTTCTTGAGCTGCAGTTTTTTCTAATTCAACTACTTGTTTTTTCCACTGGTCTATCTGCTGCGTTAAATATGATAACTCTTCAACTTCCATCTTTGGTAGGTTTTTATTTTCTTTAATTCTTGAAGCTATTTCTATGATAGGATCAGAAAGATAATTTTTAAAAACTTTTTTGATTCTATTAATATTCCACAATACTAAAATTAATAATAAGTTCATTGCAAAAAAAACTATTTCCCATAAAACTATTGAAGGATTTTTTTTTATACCTAAGTTAATTTTCACTATTGAAACCTGAAGTATCGGAAATTCCCCAAAGTATTTGCCTAATATAATCTCTTTACCACAGTTGCTACAATCTGTTAACTCAGGATTAATTCTCTTTAATTCTTTAACAATAGCATCTTGTTTGAAATATAATTTCCAAGCATATGAACAAGTACCACTGCCGAAACTAACGAGACTTCTGTTCAAAAAGCAGAGATCCAAAACAATAAAATCATCCGTTTTAACTCCATAAGAAAAAATGTTTGTTGCGCTGCTATCAAATATTTCCATTCCAGCAATCACATTTAACAAATTCGTACTATTTATGTTAATCAAAAGGAAGGGGTATAGTCTTTCTCTAGTTAGCAAACCAGAATTAATATATATTCTAAAATATTCCGACGTGATTATGCCAATAAGTTTTTGAGAAATTTCAGTTGTAAAAGTCGAAAACGTTGCATTCAATTTTTGCAATATAAACTTCTTTTCGTTGTTTTTATAATTCACAAAAACCACACTTATAAAAACAACAAAGAAAATCAAAAGAATCAAAAATGATGCGATAATATTTTTATTGATTGTCTTAATTATGCCATCAAGACTTTGTTTATTTATTTTACCCATAATTAGTGCTTTATTTTTTGTGTAATCGTTTAAAAAGAACGATTCTTCATGATTTGCGGTAATAGCTGTATTTTAATCCACGTGTCTTCTAACACATTTATATCGTTTGCGGGAATCGAATCTAACCACCGCATTTTGTGTATATCATCAAATAGTGATTTATAAACATCCAAAAATACTGGGTCATTTGTCGATTTATGTGTTCCATAAGGAGAGAGATAATGAGTACTTTTTTGTACAATATCTAAAACCTCTTTGCTAGCTAAAACTTTGGCAACACACTGTGTTTCTGGTCTAGCATTTAATTCTGCCATCAGATCGGGTGTAATATAAGAGTACTTAGGATGCACAAAGAAACGCAAGTGCTTATTTTTTGAGGCTCTTATAGCGGAAACAGCAGTCCCTGATCGCTGGAATGCGAGGGCAAACTCATCCTTATCATATAACTTGCTATATCCGTTAGTAATATATATATCCGTCTTTTTAGTGACTTTGTCAAAAGCTTGAACAAGTGCAGTATATGGCAACCTTCGGTTATTATCAATCAAATCTCTTACCGCAACTGGACTATCCATTATAATCACGGTGTTGTTTTTTGCTTTTTCAAACAACGAGGAAATATCGTCATTTGACTTAAGCTTAACAACAGTTGGATTCCAAACGAATCCAGAAAGTGAGAGCATAAAATACACAACATTATTTGGATAGCCGCGTAATAAATAATGATTTTTGATATTACTATCATATCTGCTTATTATTTTATTAAGATTTGATTTTTTGACTCTTATTCTTTCTTTACTATATTCATATATATCACTTGGTATTATGGCTATATCATAATGGTATATATTACCAACTCCAATCTTAGAAACTCTTTGAATACATTCAACAGTGTTATAGTACTTATCATAGTAAATTTTAACGCCACATTTGTTTTTGACTATGGAAGCTATCTCAGGCGATCTCAGATACCCATACCACGTTAAAATATTAACCGTTCCTTTAGGATTAGCATCACAGGGTGCTTGAAGCATCATTAGTATTATTGAAATAATTATAGATAAAAAAGATTTCTTAAAATTCATAATTAAGTTGTAATAAACAACATTGCTTAAGGTTTCGAATTATATTGCTAATGTCATAATTGACGATACTATACTACCAGTAAAAACGGCTGATATATTAAACAACCAGATATTGTTTACCAACCACCACCGCTACCGCTACCGCTACCGCTGCCACTACCACCACTACCGCTACCGCTACCGCTACCACCACTGCCACACATAATAGTAGTAAAAGTATCTGTGGCTATAAAGGACTTTGACACTCTTTCTTCTATGTCTTGCAT
>MGXJ01000041.1:33633-38563 GCA_001801345.1 Gammaproteobacteria bacterium RBG_16_37_9
TAAAAAAGAATCCCTAAATGAATTATCAGAAATTAATCTTGAAAGTATTGACTTTAATTTAGACATTATGGCCTCTATATATTTTGATTGTTATTGATAGCATAGATAAATTTGTGCGAACGCAGATGAAGATATACTACCTCTCTCTGAGGCGTCCCGGGCACATTGTAACATAAGGCTATTGCAATTGTCTAAACAACGCAGGCGAACTGAATTGACTCAAATTAAATGTGAGCCAACTAGCTCTGGTAGCCAGTTTAAAGCTGGCGAAAATCTAGACCAATTCTTTAAAAAAATAGATAGTAAATTTTTACCTAGTTATTATTAATAATGCCTATTTGGGGGCTGTTGCAATCCGAACTTTTGTGTCATCCTCGGGCGTGGACCCGAGGATCTCGATACGCCGGGCTAGATCCTCGCGTCAAGCGCGAGGATGACAGTAGGAGAGCGCGAGGATTCTTAAGACAGAGGAAATTCATTTCAAAATTTTCGGATTGCAACACTCCCATTATGAACCATTTTTGCTGGGAGTCCCATTGATTGAAAATAAAAAACGATTTTGTTTTTTTAAAAAAATTGTTATTGTTAATGGCAAGCGCTGAGAACTAAAAAACAGTATTTATAAACCGTTCGATTATGGGCATTTGCACAAATCAACAGACAGCTCCTATGGATGAGAAGATCTCGATAAAATCATTTTCTGACATACCTGAAGTTCTCGTTAAGAGCGCAAATTACGAGATTAAACAATTCTCTAATATCCATTCTGAAAAACCCATATATATACTAAAAAATAAAACTTTAGGTTCTTTTTTACTTTTGAATGAATATGATTATTTTATTTGGGAAAGCATCGATGGAATAAACACCATATCAGATATATACCTGAAGTTTTTGGCTAAATATGAAAAACTTCCCTATGAATACATTTTTAAGTTTATTCAAAAGATATGCTATGCCAATTTAATTGCAAACTATAAATGCGAGAATATAGAAGGAAAGAAATCAATCCTTGAGATCAAGGTTCCTATACCTTTTTTTAGTAGGTTTATGTTCTTTTGTTACCAAATATTTGGTAGATTTTTGTATAATTGGGTGTTTCTCGTTGTTTACGGCCTTATTGTGTCAGCGGGTATCTTAACTTTTTTTACTACGCTAAATCAAGCCATTAATCTTTCTGGCATGAGTAGTTATCTGTATGCTTTTTTAGCATGTATAGTTCCCGTGGTTATTCATGAGGTGGCCCATGCATTTACGTGCCTCCACTACAAAAGAACAATCTACGATTCCGGATTTATGTTTTATATGTTTATGCCTGCATTTTATGTAAATACTAGCGATATATGGATGGAAGATAGGAGAAAACGTTTTATGGTGAGTTTAGCTGGACCCATGAGCGATGTATTTATGGGTTCACTCTTTGCGCTTGTTTATGCATATTATATACAATCTCCGTATATTTACCTTATATCTTGTATGTCTTTTGCTAGAGGGTTATTTAATTTGAACCCACTTTTAAAATGGGATGGGTATTATTGCCTTATGGATATTTTAGATATTTACAATCTTTCGTCGTTATCAAAAAATTTTATTTTCAAAATATATCCCCAAAGGATACATAAATCTAAAACCTTTGCTTTATCCCAAAAAGAGATGCTGTTGTTGATTTATGGAGTTTTTTCTCAGCTATTTTTTATCTATTTCATTAGTGTGCTTATAGCTAATACATTCGGCATGTTTGTAAATATATATTATGGAAAACCTGTAACATTTACCGCTTCCCTAATAATCAGTATAATATTGCTGGCCACACTGCTTTTAAATCTCCTTAAGTATTTTATTGAAAAAATGATGGTTTTTTGGAAAATTATCCTAAAAAAAGCAGTTGAAACCGTAGCGAAAGCGTTTAAGATATTGAAGATAGTGATTTTCTTTTGAATTTTTTTTCGAGGCAGTAGTTACCACTACGGTGAGAAAAAAAATTCAAAAAAAATTACTAGATTCATTGTATTGAACGCTTGCAGTAGGTTTTAACTGCTTTTTTTAGGATTATAACCACTAAACCTCAAGTTGATAATTCTTGTAAAGAAGAGAGTCTTTAGTATGAAAAAAATAATAATGTCTTCTACGTTTGACAGAAAAAGGGCCGATGCAAAAAATACCAACACACTAGATCTCAATTCAATTTTTTGGGAATATGTCTTTTCTAAAGAGAATGTTAAGTCTTTATTTGACGAATACATAAGAATATATAGTCCAACAGATGAGTTTAAAAACTACCTAGATTTTATTATAGCTAATTTAGACATTACAAGCTCAATAACAGATGAAGTGTTTTCTGTTCCATTTGGAGGAAAAAGATCTTTATATTGTTTCAAATTTTACTTTTTTATCTTATCCATTTTTAATAAAATAAATAAGGATTATACAATAACCTTGCCTTATGGTGTTTTTTTTAATCATCCCATTGAAGATATAGAGCGCTTTATCTCTGATAAAAACATTATAAGCAATTTTTTTGATAAGATCTTAAGTAACAATAGATTTTTTGAAAACAATAAAAAGTATATATTTAAAATCCATTGGGAAAATGAATCATGTGCTATATTGTTATTAGCCCACAAAATGCGTAAAAAGTTTGATAATATTGAGATATGCGTTGATCTAGATGATGTCAATGAACAAGCTGATTTTTCGTTTTGGAAAACCCATCCCTTGCTCAATAAATATATCGATAATTTTGAAAATATATACTATGACGAAGGATCGCAAAATAAATCAAATGAATTAAACCTAATAGCCGTTGGTTCTAACAACCATAAAAAAATAGTTACAAGGCTATTAGATGCTAAATGTTATTGGTGTAAGTGTTCCTTTTGTTCGATTAATTCTCGCTTTACTTCTGAAAAAAAAGTAGAAAACCTAAACGAATATGCTATTCAAAGCATCGATAATTTAATTGCTAATCTAAAGGAAGTTAAAGACTTATTTAGTTTAATTTTTACAGATGAGGCCATTGAAGCTTCAGTGATGATATATTTTGCTGAGCAATTATTAAAGCATAATATTGATATATTATGGAGCGTAAGAAGTAGATTTTCTGATAAATTTACTTTAGATAATTGCAGAATATTAGCTAGATCTGGATTAAGGTTTTTAGGTTTTGGTTTAGAGTCAGTTAATCAAAGAGTTTTAAAGTTAATGAATAAACGCGAAAGGGAATATTCTATAGATGAGTTAAATAGTATTTTCGAAAATTGTGATAAGGCTGGGATTAATGCTCATGCATATTTCATGATAGGCTTCCCGTCTGAAACCAAACAAGAAACAGATGAAACTCTTAATTTCATAGATTACCAATTAGAAAAGAGAAAGTATTTTACTTATTCTGCAAATGTTTTTTATTTAATGAAAGGTTCTGATGTGTATAGACGTCCTGAAAAATATAATATTAAAATAGACGATAAGCATGAAAATGTGAAATTGGCAAATATTAATTTTATTGATAATAGTCCAGGCGAAAAATATACACGAGATGAGCTGGCATATTTATCTCGCAAGACTTATTCAAAACTCTTTTTTAAAGAAAAAGATCTAGATTACACTACAATACAGGTCGGTTATAATCTTTGGGATTTTCTCGACAGGACCGGGCTATTTTATGAGCATAAATTAGTAAATTCGTACAACCCTTATTTATATGAAGTGAATATTGATAGTCTAAGTGATGAAATATTGGATCAATATTTTAAGTTACTACCTTTGTTTATCTCAATGAATAATTCAAACTATGAATATTACAACATGCTAAATGAAAGAAGGGTTGGTATAAATGAAGACATAAAGGACATCTTTATTTTTTTTGTAATTAACTTTAAGCCTAATATCACATTAAGAGAAAATATTAATATTTGTTTGCATGAGTTTCATATGGATGCAGATGACCAAGACATTGCTCATCTGATGAAGGCCTTTAATAAGAAAAATATATTTGAAAAATATATAATTAAGCTGATTAAGGACTCATATCTTTATAGTAGTTAGAATTAAGATTTTACATATTTTATCGAAAAAATACAGCCAAAGGCCACTAAGGTCATACCAATCCAAAAGTATAAATCTGGAATGCGCGCCCAAAATATCCAATCAAAGAAGCAGCTGAATATCACGCTGAAATATAGCAGTGGTGAAACAATTTTGGGGGGTGCATATGATAAAGAGCGAGTTAATAACTCCTGATAGGCAGCGCCTATTGCGCCAATTAAAAATAAATATATTAATGTTGTTAGGCTAGGGGTTTTCCAACTAAAAATAGTGCAAATGCCGCTGAAAATAAGAGTTAGGGAGAAAAAATATAGCAGTATGGTAAATGGATCCTCATTCCTTTTTAACAATTCATGTATGCCTAAGAGCGATACCGCAGTGCTAATGCTAGTAATCAATACCACTAGCACCATAGGGTTAAAATTGTCGCCATATGGTTTAAGAATAAAAATTATGCCAATAAAGCCGATCAACAAAGCAAGCCAACTTTTAAGGCTGGTTTTGGTTCCTAGAAAAATAAAGCTCAAGATAGGGATAAATAAGGTATAGGTCATAGCCAACGAAGTTGCATCTGCTAGCGGCACATACTGCAGTGCATAAAAAAAGGATAGAATAACAATAAAGCCGCTTATAGCACGCAAAAGATGTAAACCAAAATGTTTGGTTTTAATTGTGAAATGTTTTCCGCGTAACCATTTAAAGAAGAGAATAAGAGTTAACCAAGATAGGGCAACTACACAACGGAAAAAAACTATCACGCTCACTGTAGTATCGCCAACAAATAATTTTACCAAAAGATTCATAATGCTATAACAAAGTGCAGCCATAACGCCAAGGATGACAGCGTGTATTATTCGTTTAGAGTTTAGTGTTTGCAGATCGTTCA
>MGXJ01000041.1:38575-54876 GCA_001801345.1 Gammaproteobacteria bacterium RBG_16_37_9
CTTTATCACAACGTCCTAAGTATTTCCAGTGCAGTGAAGGGTGAAGGGGTCAAGTCCCGACAATCGACAATAGTTATTAATCTGGAGGCTACTGTTGCTATTGTCGATTGTCGGGACTTGACCCCTTCACTATATTGTTTGACAATGTGCCATATTTTGTTATATAGTGGCATCAAGTGGTTTGTAGTGGGGTAAAGTGGTGGAGATGTAGGATATGTTTCGAGGGGTTAACGCTATTAATTTAGATACCAAAGGACGGATGATAATGCCCATGCGTTATCGCGCCGAGTTGCAAAGCGAGGCAAAAGGACAGTTAGTAGTTACAATCGATGCAGAAGAAAAATGTCTACTGCTTTATCCATTGCCTGTATGGGAAGAGATAGAAGAAAAAATTGGGAATTTGCCAAGCTTTAACCAAGTAACACGACGTATTCAACGTTTACTAATTGGGCATGCGACAGAGTTGGAAGTAGATGGCAATGGGCGCTTATTATTGCCGCAGTTGCTACGGGAATACGCCAGTATTAATAAGCATGTGATGTTGGTTGGGCAGGGTAAGAAGTTTGAGATTTGGGATAAGAAAGTGTGGACGGATGGCCGTGATAAATGGCTGACTAATGGACTAAATGGCTTAGAGACGTTGCCGACGGAGTTACAATCGTTGTCGTTGTGAGAACCCGTTATAAACTCTATTAATTTGTTACATCCTAGAGAGTTTATAAACGGGTTCTATAATTTATTTTCAGATGAATAGAAAAAACATATTTGAGTTTGGTAGAGAAAGAAAAAAGCCATCTTTCGAGGTTTTAAAAGATAGCCAAGGTAATCAACACCAGCCAGTTTTACTTAAAGAAGCAGTTGCTGGTCTTATTGTTGAAAAAAACGGAATCTATGTCGATGCAACTTTTGGTCGTGGTGGTCATAGCCAAGAGATTTTACAGCATATTGATAGTGAAAGTGTTTTGATTTGTATAGATAAGGATCAAAAGGCAATACAAGTAGCAAAGCAGCTTAGCGATAAGCGAATGATTGTTAGACAAGGATCATTCACTAAGCTCAAAAGTTGGATTGAAGAGCTTAATTATACTGGAAAAATTAGCGGCATTTTACTTGATTTAGGTGTTTCGTCGCCGCAGTTAGATGATACGTTACGTGGTTTTAGTTTTTTGCGTGATGGTCCCTTAGATATGCGCATGGATCAGAGTCAGCCGCTTAATGCGGCTATGTGGCTTAAGAACGCTAAGGAAGATGAAATTGCAAGAGTTTTAAAAGAGTATGGTGAAGAGCGGTTTAGTAGGCGAATTGCGCATGCGATTGTAAAAGAACGGGTAGTTGCGCCAATTGTTACTACAGGAAGATTGGCTGAAATTGTAAGCAAGGCGCATCCAAGATGGGAAGCGCATAAGCATCCAGCAACTAGGGTTTTTCAGGCGATTCGGATATTTATTAATAATGAGTTAGAAGAGTTGTCAAATTGTTTAGAGCAGTGTTTAGATGTGTTGGCAGTTGGTGGTCGGTTAGCGGTAATTAGTTTTCATTCGCTAGAAGATCGCATAATAAAAGAATTTATAAAAAAGCATAAAGGCGGCGGAATTCCAGAGTGGTTGCCTTTATATGATGAACAACTTTGTAGGCGTTTGAGGCGTGTAGGAAAAACAATTCACGCGAGCGAGGAAGAGATAAATAAAAATCCTCGCTCAAGAAGCGCAATATTACGGATAATGGAGAAATTGAAATGAATGCTGTAGCTCGAGTAGCGGTTGCCGAAAGCACTTTTGTAAGAGGCATCTCCCTTAATTTTGTTTTACCAGAACTAAAAATATTAGTTCTTATATTTTTATTGCTAGCATCAGCATTAGGCGTGGTTTATATCAAAGATCTTAATCGTCGTTTATTTATTACCCACCATAAATTGCAAGCACAGGGAGAGCAATTACAATCTGATAGTAATAAATTGTTATTAGAGCAGAGCGCCTGGGGTGCGCAAGCGCGAGTGCAGATGGTTGCACAAGGAAAGTTGCAGATGCAGATTCCACCGTCAACTGACGTGATGATGATTAAAGTCTAGTAAGTTATATTATGCGCAATCAGGTCGAATATGAATGGCGATTGTTGATTTTAATTTTCGTTTTACTTGCAGCTGTGTTGGGATTGATTGGACGGATTATTTATTTAGGCACCATTAAACATCATTTTTTACTCGATCAAAGCAATATTCGCAGTGTGCGTGAGATTACTATTCCTGTGCATCGAGGCATTATTACCGATCGTAACGGTAAGCCACTTGCAATTAGTATCCCCGTAGCATCTATTTGGGTTAACCCTAAGTTATTTAGTGCTGCAAAACCCAAAGAAGAAACTAGTTTAGCACTATTACTAGAGCTACCTCTAAAAACCATAAAGAATAAAATTTCAGGACAAAAGCAGCGTGAGTTTGTTTATTTAAAAAGAGCCATTCCTTTAGAAAAAGCCAATCAAATTTTGGCATTGCACATTCCAGGAGTTTTTTTAGAAAAAGGCTACAAGCGTTATTATCCGGAGGCAGATGCTGCTGCACATGTGGTTGGTTTTACGAATATCGATGATCATGGTCAAGAGGGACTTGAGTTAGCGTATGATTCGTGGTTACAGGGGATACCTGGGAAAACCCGTGTTGTAAAAGATCGTTTAGGAAATACAATTACTAATTTGGATGTAATTACCAAGCCACAGCAGGGGCGTGATTTAATGCTTAGTATTGATAGGCGTATTCAATATTTGGCTTATAATGAGTTAAAAAACATCATTGAAAAATATCATGCTGAATCTGGTTCGGTGGTAGTGCTTGCAGTTAAAACAGGAGAAGTTTTGGCAATGGCAAATATGCCTAGCTATAATCCCAACAATCGTAAAGGAATACCAATAAATAATATGCGTAATCGTGCTGTTACGGATTTATTTGAGCCCGGTTCAACCATAAAAGCTTTCACCATAGCTAATGCTTTAGGTAGTGGTAAATATAATATTAATACTTTGGTTAACACTAATCCTGGGGTATTAAAAGTTGATGGGCATCTTATTTATGATGATAAGCATAGAAATAATAAGGTGCTTACGGTAAAGGGAGTGTTACAAAAATCTAGTAATATTGGAGTTGCTAAAATTACTTTATCACTGCCAAGCGATAGTTTATTAAATTTATTACGTAGCGTAGGTTTTGGTCAAAGCACCCAAAGTGGTTTTCCTGGAGAAGCAGCGGGAGTTTTGCCAGATCATTTAAAATGGCGGCAGTTTGTGCTTGCTACTTTGGCTTTTGGTTATAGTATTTCAGCCACACCATTACAACTTGCGCAAGCACATGCAGTGATTGCTTCTGGTGGTTTATTACGACCGGTCACATTTTTAAAAAATGATGCATTAACTCCAGGTGCGCAGGTTTTGCCCGCAAAATTGTGCAAGCAGATGATGAGTTTGTTAGAAGCAGTTTTGGATATAGGTGGGACTGGAACTCGTGCTCAAATTCCAGGCTATAGAGTTGCTGGAAAAACCGGAACAGCTTATATTGCTTCTCCAGCGGGTGGATATTATACGGATCGCTATTTTGCAAATTTTGTTGGAATTGCACCGGCATCTGATCCGCAGTTGGTTATTGTAGTGGTAATTAAAAATCCTCGGGGTAGTTTGTATCATGGTGGTCAGGTGGCTGCACCAGCGTTTGCTAATATTATGAATGGTGCTCTTAGGATTTTGGGGATACCGCTTGATGATGTCGATAGTTTGTGATGGATCGAGCGAGATGTTAGAAGAGGAGTGCGGCTACCACTTTTTTATTGAGGTTGTTTTTTTGGTGAATGGGTTATGAGCTTAGAAATTAAATTAAGCGATCTTTTGCAGGATATTGCGCATGTAGATGCAGAGCATGATTGCTTAATCACTGGCATTGCCATCGATAGTCGTGTTGTAAAGCGCGGCGATCTATTTTTAGCATATAGTGGTGCGGTAAGTGATGGCCGCGATTTTATTGTTGAGGCGATACATAAAGGTGCCTTAGCTGCACTTTGTGAAGATAAATTATCAAAGGAAGTAACATTACCAAAAAATATACCAATTATATTTGTATCTGATCTAAGACATAAGGTTGGTTTAATTGCAGCAAAATTTTACGGGTATCCAGCGCGTAAATTAACAATGATTGGTGTTACTGGCACCAATGGTAAAACTTCAACTACCCAATATATAGCTACTGTTTTGACTAAACTTGGAGTTGCCTGTGGAATGATTGGCACTATAGGAATTGGTTTTCCTGGAAAACTTGTGCCGGTGATTAATACTACGCCTGATCCAGTTACATTACAGCGGTGGTTGTTTGAGTTAACTAAATCTGGAGCAAAAGCAATTGCAATGGAGGTGTCATCGCATGGTTTGGCACAGGGGAGAGTTAATGGGATTGATTTTTCAATTGGAGTTTTTACTAATTTAACGCGAGATCATTTGGATTATCATGATACTATGGCAAATTATGGTGATGCCAAAAAGAGCCTATTTTTGCAGTATAATTTAAAATATGCTGTTATTAATGCTGATGATGAATTTGGCCGTAGTTTAATTCAGGAATTAAAAACTTTGATTGATGTTTGTGCATATACTATATCTGATGTGTTAATTGATGAAATACCAACAATTAGAGCTAAAAACATAGAGCTAAGTCTTACAGCAATGTCAGCCGATGTTACCACTCCATGGGGAACTGGTTTATTAAGAAGTCGCCTTTTGGGTAGATTTAATCTTAGTAATTTGTTGGCAGTGCTAGCAGTTTTAGGAATTATGAAAATTGATATAAGTGAAGCTTTGGCCGGCATTACAGAACTCGAGGGTGTAGATGGTAGAATGCAAGTTTTTGGTGGCAAGCAGAATCAACCACTAGTAGTTGTTGATTTTGCGCATACTCCTGATGCTCTTGAACAGGCTTTATTGGCTTTACGGGAATATTGTCATGGTGCTTTATGGTGTATCTTTGGTTGTGGAGGCGATCGTGATCGTGGTAAACGTCCGATTATGGGAAAAGTTGTGGAGCGATACAGCGATCATATGATTATTACTAATGATAATCCTCGGACTGAGAATCCAAAACAAATTGTAGATGATATTTTGCGCGGTTTATTGTGTCCTTGGGCTGTAGAAGTAGAGTATGATCGTGCGGCAGCGATTGTATATGCAATTAACAGCGCCCGCGCAGATGATGTGATTTTGATTGCAGGAAAAGGTCATGAAGATTACCAAATTGTTGGCGAAGAAAAATTGCCGTTTAGTGATAGGGAAGTAGTTATAAAAGCATTATCCTGAACAAAATGAGGGATTTCTATTTAAAATAAATCCACAGCTCCACTTTTCCTGTCATCCTCGGGTCTTCGCCCGAAGATGACAAGAGAGGGGAGAGAGGCACGCTTCGAGGATGACAATTTAGTATGAGCCTAAGGTCCGCGTTGTTTGCGAGTTGCAGGGCTGGGTTGTTGGATGTAGAACGATCCAAGCTCTGAAAGAGCGAAATGAAACATTAATCAAAGGCAACAAAATGTTTATTAAACTAGAAAATTTAAATGTTCATTATAAGGTTGCTGGTGCTGGTGCTCCAGTTATCTTACTTCATGGTTGGGGATGCAATATCGATTATTTTGCCAAATTACAGGCATATCTTGCCAAGAAATTTACTGTGTATGCAATAGATTTACCAGGTTTTGGTTTGAGCACAACTCCGGAAAAAATCTGGGGTAGTGCTGAATATGCCAATTTGATAGAGCAATTTATTAATGATTTAAAAATAGTTAACCCTATTTTATTAGGCCACTCTTTGGGTGGTAAAATCATCATTAATTTGGTTGCCCATGGTTTGGTTGAAATAAAAAAAATAATCTTAATTAGTAGTTCTGGAATACAATTACCCAAGTCACTTAAGACCAAAGTAAGAATTTATTTTTTTAAGTTGTTAAAATTTTTGGTGAAGTTACCTATAATAAAAATTATTTTAGGGCCAAGGATGGAATTATACAGAAAAAAATTCGGTTCAAATGACTACAAGAATGCTAGCGGTATTATGCGAGAAATTTTAGTTAAAACTGTTAATGAAAATGTTATAACATTATTGCCAAAAATTAAAATCCCGGTTTTATTGCTTTGGGGGGATCAAGATACGATGACTACTGCTGGAGCCGGTCAAATTATGCAGCTGGCCATTTTGGGGTCTAAACTAAAAATATTTACTGGTAGTGGTCACTTCCCATTTTTGGATAATTGGGAAAAAGTTGCAATGGAGTTGGATAATTTCTTAGGTTAAATTTTTATGTTAGGGATTACTTACGCAGTAATGTTCTTTTTTGTCCTAGCTTTAATAGGATACGGTTGTCACACGGTTTGGAAGATCAAAAAGCAATTGCATATTTTGCAGCTTAACTCCTATTTTAATCGACGTTATCTAGGTTGGTTGAATAATAAAAAAGCCCAAGTATTTAATCTTAAAGAGCTAGAGCCACTGCTGGCTTTGGTAGGCATGTTTTTTCAAGGGCCACTGATAGTTTTAGTGCTTTTTACGCTTATTTATTTTAGATTATTTTTAATCCGGCCTGATTTGCCAGAAAAGAAACCTCTGGTATTTACCCCGCGTGCTACCCGTCTGTTTGTGTTTAGTCTTGGTTTTTTATTAGCGATATATATGGGGGTAATTGCCATTTGGTGGGGCAAAGGAGATTTTTGGTTAGAGATGTCCATAGGATTATTGGTCATTTGTAATTTTTTTGCGCCATTTTTATTAATGCTAATAAACCTGTTACTTTTACCGCTAGAAAAAATTATTCAATATTGGTATTTCCGTGATGCTTATCGTTACCTTCGCACCTTGACGAATTTGAAAGTTATAGGAATCACCGGAAGTTTTGGCAAAACCACCACTAAATATGTTTTGATGGAAATTTTGCGCCATCGATTTAATGTCTTAAAAACCCCAGGAAGTTACAATACTACTATGGGTATAACTAAAGTTATCCGCTCAGAACTAAAACCAATCCATGATGTTTTTGTAGTGGAAATGGGTGCCAAAAAGCCGGGCGATATTCGAGAAATTTGCGAATTAGTGCAGCCACAGTATGGATTGATTACTGCTATTGGCGAGCAACATCTTGAAGAATTTAAAACACTTGAAAATATCAAAAAGACTAAAAATGAGTTGATAGAGGCTTTGCTGGAGCATGGGGTAGCCTTCTTTAATATGGATGACTCTAGTTGTCGAGAATTGGCAAGCGCTACTAAGTGTCGTGTTGTTTCTTATGGAATTGAGGCAGATAAATTAGATTATCGTATTTTGGATATAACTTTAGATGAGCATGGCAGTAGTTTTAGAGTGATTTGTGCTCGAGATAATTCCCAGGCTATTTTCCAGACTAAGTTGCTTGGTAAACACAATATTTATAATATTTTGGGAGCAATAGCAGTTGCTGGTGATTTAGGAATGCCGTTGTCTGAGATGGTATATCCACTCAAGCAAGTTTCTGCTATACCACATCGTTTGGAGTTAAAGAAAGTAGGGAATAATATTATTTTTATTGATGATGCGTTTAATTCTAATCCAGTTGGGAGCAAAATGGCACTTGAGGTATTAGGGCAAATTTCTGGTAAAAGGAAGATTATTATTACTCCAGGTATGATCGAGTTGGGGGTAAAAGAAAATGAATATAATGAGCATTTTGGAGAATATATTGCAGCAGTTTGTGATTATGTTATTTTAGTTGGGAAAAAACAGACTTTAGCATTGCAGCGGGGATTAAAGGCCAAGCAATATTCTGAAGAAAAATTATTTATTGCAGCGGATTTTGCTATGGCCAAAAAGCATTTGGAACAGATTTTACAGGCAGGGGATGTGGTTTTATTTGAGAATGATTTACCGGATAATTATAGTGAGCAGTAATTGTTGAGGAGATCCTCGGGTCAAGCGTCCTCGGGCTTGACCCGAGGAGGATGACACTCTTTTTTGTTGGACGAAGGCCCGAGGATGATTCTCTTTTTTTGTCATCCTCGGGCTTGTGTTTGTCATCCTCGGGCTTGACCCGAGGATCTAGAATTAATAAAGATAGCGGTTTTCTAAAGTGTTGGAGTAGGTATGAAATTAAACGTAGCAGTAATTTTTGGTGGTAGAAGCGTAGAACATGAAATCTCCGTGATTTCAGCGAACCAGTGTATTAATGCGCTTGATAAAAACAAATACAATGTGATACCAGTTTATATTTCTAAACAGGGTAAATGGTATACCGGCAATGATCTTCTTAAATTAGAAAATTATCGTGATAGTGAAAAATTACTTGCCGAGAGCCAAAAGATTATTATTAACCAAAATTCAAGTGCAACTAATTTTTATAAAGAGCCAAACGGAATTTTTACCAGTAGAAAGCCAGTTAATATTGATATTGCATTTCCTGTAACTCATGGCACTTACGGGGAAGATGGAGCTTTACAGGGATTATTTGAGACAATGAACATTCCTTATGTTGGTTGTGATGTTTTGGCATCCGCTATTACGATGGATAAGATTACTACTAAAATGTTGTTACAAACGCTTGGTATTAAAGTTTTAGATTATTTTTGGTTTTATAGTGATAAGTGGGTTAGCGTAAGAGATTCAGTTGTGTCTGACATTAAAGCTAAATTTAATTATCCTTTGGTAGTGAAGCCAGGAAATTTAGGTTCAAGCATTGGTGTGGCTGCGGTGAATAATGATGTGGAGTTGGAAGATGCTGTGGATTTGGTGATAAGGTTATCACAGCGGGTTTTAATCGAACCCAAAGTCACTAATCTCAAGGAAATTAATTGTGCGGTGCTTGGTGACCGAGATTTTGCTGAAGTATCTCTTTGTGAAGAGCCATTTCGTTCTGATGATATTCTTTCATATTGTGATAAATATTCTGGCGGCATGAAAAATAAATCTGGGATAGGTCTTGGGAAAAACGCAAATAGTGGTATGAGCGGTGCTAAGCGTAAAATACCTGCTGAAATTTCTAGCAAAATGAGCGCTGAAATTCAAGCGATAGCAAAGCAGGCTTTTATTAATCTAAATTGCAACGGTGTTGTTAGAGTCGACTTTCTTATTGATCAAAATACTAATGAAATTTACTTATGTGAATTAAATACTATTCCTGGTTCACTCGCGTTTTATCTTTGGGAGCCCCTTGGTAGAGATTTTGCCGCTTTGACAGAACGTTTAATTGAGCTTGCATTAAAGCGCCATCGCGAAGTTAATAATTTGGTGGTATCTTATGCGGATAATATACTTAAAGGGTGGCGGTAGCCGCAAGCTTCAGCTTGCGTTTTCGAGCAACGCAGGCTAAAGCCTGCGGCTACCACCAACTCTACCAAAATTTATATATGTTTATAATTTTATTTACACGAGCCAACTATGCTATTTTACATTGCTAAACTACTTGAATCTTACCATCGTGGTTTTCACGTTTTTCACTACATTACTTTGCGTTGTGTTTTAACTGCTCTGACCTCGTTATTGATTGCTTTGTTGATCGGGCCAGCAGTAATTCGCAAATTAATTTACTACCAAATTGGTCAAACCATTCGTTTAGACGGGCCCAAGAGTCATTTACAAAAATCTGGAACTCCTACTATGGGCGGAGTTTTAATTTTAATTGCTATTAGTTTGAGTGTAATACTGTGGGCGGATTTAAGTAATCATTACATTTGGATAGTCCTTATTACAACCTTAAGTTTTGGTTTGATTGGTTTTATTGATGATTATCGAAAGTTAATTTTGAAGAATTCTCGTGGCCTATTAGCACGACAAAAATTTTTGTGGCAATCGCTAATTGGTCTTTGTGCTGCCGTATTTTTATTTTCGACCGCTAAATATACGACTGAAACGCAGCTTATTATCCCATTTTTAAAATCTTTTAGTTTGGAACTTGGAATTTTTTATATATTTTTTGTTTATTTTGTTATCGTTGGCAGCAGTAATGCTGTTAATTTAACCGACGGGCTTGATGGACTTGCGATCTTGCCAACGGTTATGATTGCAGGAGCTTTAGGCATTTTTGCGTATGTTAGTGGTAATCTAAATTTTGCTAAATATTTATTAATTCCTTATGTGCCTGGAGTTGGGGATGTTGCTATATTTTGTAGTGCTATTGTTGGCGCTGGCTTGGGTTTTCTTTGGTTTAATACTTACCCCGCACAAATTTTTATGGGAGATGTGGGCGCGCTTGGACTTGGTGCTGCTTTAGGCATAATTGCTGTTATAATTCGCCAAGAGTTGGTGTTTATGATTATGGGCGGCGTATTTGTTCTTGAAACGGTTTCAGTTGTTTTACAGGTTGCTTCATTTAAACTTACTGGCAAGCGTATTTTTAAAATGGCGCCAATCCATCATCACTTCGAACTTAAGGGTTGGCCTGAACCAAGGATTATTGTTCGTTTTTGGATTATTACTTGTATTTTAGTTTTGCTCGGACTTTCAACGTTAAAGCTACGTTAATGGTAGCTACGGTAGCCGCAGACCCCGTTATGTTTCTAAACGGGGCTTGCGGCTACCAACTGCATAACTGTATTTTAGAATTAGAGGAAACTCTTATGTTTACAAAAACTAAAATTATTTTATTATGGTTGGCTGTAGTTTTATTTCTTACTGGCTGCGGCGGCAACATGTGGCAAAATGGGAAGAAAGCCAAAGTTGTAACATCAAGAAGCGAAGTGTTGTTGAGTCATGAAACACCAAACAATATAGTCTTAATGTTGCCCTTAAAAGGAGAGTTTGCTGCTAATAGCCAAGCGATTCGTAATGGTTTTTTAGCAGCTTATTATAATTCTCGTAAGCAACGTCCAGAGATTAGCATTAAAGTTATTGATACCACCGATGATGATGTGCAAACTTTATATCAGCAAGCTGTAGCAGATGGTGCTGAGGTGATAGTCGGACCGCTAACAAAACAAGAGGTGGTAGCAGTAATGGGCATGAATCCATTGCCAGTTCCCACTATCGCTTTGAATACTCTAGATGACTATACCCACAATTTTGCGCCAAATCTTTATCAGTTTGGTTTATTGCCGCAAGATGAAGCAATACAGGTTGCAGTAAAGATGATGCAAGAACAACATAATCGAGCGGCGATTATAGTTCCTGAAAATAGCTGGGGGAATAAAATAGCTACGGCGTTTAAAAATAAATATGAATCTGAGGGGGGCAGGGTAGTAGCTACTTTAAATTATCATTCTGCTTTAAATTTATCACAGCAAATTTGTCCCTTTTTAGCGCAAGATCCTATGAAATTGTGTGTGCCACAAAAACGTAAAGACAAAAAACAAAATGCTTCCAGTGAATCAATGCGGCGTCAAGATATTAACGCTATATTTTTAGTAGCAACTGTAGCCCAGGCGCGGCAAATTGTGCCACTATTAAAATTTTATTATGCTGGTGATTTGCCGATTTATTCAACTTCAGCAGTTTACACTGGAACACCTAATCCAGCTTTAGACCAGGACATTGATGGTGTTTATTTTTGTGATATGCCATGGGTGCTTAAAGATCCCGGTCTTTTTAGTGAAGATTTACAAGCAATCCATAAACAGATTACAACCCTTTGGGCTGATTCTTTGGTTGGTTACAATAGATTCTATGCTTTAGGTGTAGATGCTTATAATTTAGCTTTAGGGTTAAATGGATTTTTAAGTGCCCCGCAAAGCGGAGTAAATGGTGCCAGTGGCGTATTATATTTGGACGACTTTAATCATATTTATCGTGAGTTGCAATGGGCTAAGATGCATAATGGGGCGGTGGTTGTTGCGCCCCGCGAATCATAACCCCGACTCCCTTGCGCTCTCCCTACTATCCTCGTGTTCTCCTACTGTCATCATTCGTGTCAAGCACGAATGCAGGCTCTCGCGCTCTTCTACTGTCATTCTCGGGCTTGACCCGAGGATCTAGTATGTAGTGTTTAGTTCCTCGGATCTGCGCTTCGCTTGTCCGAGAGCCTGCCCTCGTGTTTAACACGATGGATGACATACTTTTTTTGTCATTCTCGGGCTTGACCCGAGGATCTTCATAGTTTGTAATACTAAAGTATTAAAAATACCTTTTTAACGACAACTCAAAATGCTATCTTCAAAACAAAAAATAGGTAAAGAGATTGAGAATTTGGCATGTGCTTATTTACAGCAACGTGGATTAAGATTGATTGTGGCCAATTATCCCTGTAAAGTTGGTGAAGTAGATTTAATTATGAGTGATGATCAAACTTTGGTTTTTATTGAAGTGCGGTATCGTAAAAATTTTAATTATGGAGATGGCGCGGCAACAGTTGATAAAAATAAGCAGCGTAGAATTATTAAAGCAGCAACTTATTATCTGCAGGAGTGCAACTTATACGATAAGGTTTTGTGTAGATTTGATATCGTTGCTGTTTCAGGTGTTTCTAAGTATGAACTTGATTGGATTAAGGATGCTTTTTGGGTAAAATGGTGACGTATATCCTTACTAACAGCTCCTAACGGAGCTGTAGAATTGTTTTAAATTTCATGGGGATATCTTAGCCTATCGAGGCAGGTAAAATTTTCAAAAAACTAGTGGGGATCAGGATTTGACGTCTTCCTATTTCGTCTGATACAAGCCTTCGACTTTTGATAATAGCTTAACAATTCCCGTTTTAAAATCCGCTTGAGCGCCAACAGAATTAGTTGTGTTTCCGCTTTGAACAATAGTTATAGGTTGGTCTGTTTGCGCAAATTTAATATCTGGATAAATATCAAGAGCGGAGGTTGTAATGTCAAAATCACTATTGTTAATATCAGCAGCCTTGGTAACTTTTACATTATCCCAAAGATGAATAATATCTTTTCCTTTTTCGCTTCTGCCTTTACTCGCAGTTATGTGCCAAGGTTGTTCATTTGGGGTATGCATTATCATGTTTGGGTTATCGAATAAATAAACATTATTAGTGGCAAAATGGGTAATTTTGTTGGCATAAACTTGCTTGTGTATATAACCTTGTTGATTAAATTTTGTATAAGCAGCATTAGTCATAAAAAAATCTGGATTATCGCTGGACGCTACATTAATAGTGGTAATTTTTTTTGCAGTAGATAAAGCTATAATACTTGTGCCTATAAATACGATTAGCACTATTATGGAAAATAGAATAGTTTTTTTGTTCATTTGCTTTTGGTATTAGAGCTTAAAATCATTTCGCATGCTTCCCGCACTGCGCCATTACCGCCTTTGGCTTTAACTATATAATTTGCAGCTGCAAGTATTTTGGGTGTGGCATCAGCAACTGCAATACTGAAACCAACCGTTTGCATAATTGACAGATCTGGAATGTCATCGCCCATGTAAGCGACATTTTCGTTTTTTAGTTTAAGCTTCTTTTTTAGCCGGTTAAATGGCAGTATTTTATCAGAGATACCTAGATAAACATGCTTTATTCCAAGTTCATGCAAGCGTTTAGCAGTAGCTTTAGATTTACGTCCAGAGATGACAGCAACTTCGATCTTGTTGTCTAGTAACAACTTTAAACCGATGCCATCGCGAACATCAAAGCTTTTTGTTTCCATGCCATTATCAGAGAAATAAATTTTGCCATCGGTCAAGACGCCATCGACATCTAAGATTAGGAGTTTAATATCAAGAGTTTTTAATTTTTTAGGTGTTTTCATATTGTTAAATTAAACCAGATTTTAGTAAATCATGCATATGCACTACGCCAATAGGAATATTATTTTTATCAACTATGGCTAATGCGGTAATTCCATATTGTTCCATTGTTTGAATTGCTTCTACAGCTAGCATTTCTGAGGAGATGGTTTTACAGTTTATAGTCATCGCTTCGGAAATTTTTGTATTATGTATGTCTAGACTTTTATCTATTGCGCGGCGTAAATCGCCATCAGTAAATATACCCACTAGAGTGTCATCATTATTAGTTACAATAGTCATGCCCATGCGTTTGTCGGTTATTTCGATTAAAGCTTCTGCGAGTAAAACATCTTTTTTTACTTTTGGAATAGCTTCGCCAATACGCATTAAATTATCAACACGTAACAGGAGGCGTTTGCCCAAAGTTCCACCGGGATGGGATCGCGCAAAATCTTTGGCAGTAAAACCGCGTGTTTCAAGTAAGGCAACAGCCAAAGCATCTCCCATGGCCAAAGTTGCAGTGGTGCTGGACGTAGGCACTAGGCCCAGTGGGCATGCTTCTTTTTCAATATTGACGTTTAGATTAATGTCGGCTGTTTTGGCAAGGGTTGAATTTGGATTGCCGGTGATGCTGATTAGGGGCACTCCAAGTAATTTGATTACCGGTAAGATTGCAAGTATTTCGTCAGTGTTTCCAGTATAAGAGAGTGCTATTACAACGTCTTTTTTAGTGATCACGCCAATGTCTCCGTGGCTTGCTTCGCCAGGATGCATGAAAAATGCGGGACTACCGGTGCTTGCTAAAGTGGCAGCAATTTTATTGCCAATGTGTCCAGATTTGCCAATGCCGGTAACAATAATTCTTCCTTCGCATCCAAGCAGGAGTTTACAAGCATTAACAAAACCTTCATTTATTCGGTCGCGCAAATTCAAAATAGCTTGTGCTTCTGTTTCTAAAACAGCTACTGCCAATTGACAAATTTTTTTTGTATCAGACATAATTTTAACCTGTAATTATTAAAAATTTTCTGTATTATACAAACATAATTTTGGTAGGTAATTATTAAAAATTTTCTGTATTATACAAACATAATTTTGGTAGCCGCAGAGGTAGCCGCAGACTTTAGTCTGCGTTTTAATTTAACGCAAGCTAAAGCTTGCGGCTACCTCGCCTATATTAATGACGATAGGATATGTTTTTAAACTGATTTTAACAAGGGTTTTGTATAAACATGACGGATAATTTTGTTGAAATAATCGGTTTACATTTTGCGCGTAATGATCATTGGGTTCTCAATGATGTGAATTTACGCATTCCACGCGGTAAAATAGTGGCCATTATGGGTCCTAGCGGTTCTGGTAAAACCACACTTTTACGTTTGATTAGCGCTCAACTTCGTCCTGAGATTGGCAAAGTTTTAGTTAATGGAGTGGATGTTAATAGTTTAGCGCGTTCTGATTTATATAAGATGAGAAGCCTAATGGGAATGCTTTTTCAAAGCAGTGGATTGTTTACTGGTCTTAGTGTTTTTGAAAATGTTGCTTTTCCGTTGCGGGAACACACCAAATTATCTGAAGACATAATTCGCAATGTGGTATTAATGCAACTTGAAGCTGTTGGGTTAAGGGGCGCTCGAGATTTGATGCCAAGTGAACTTTCTGGTGGGATGGCGCATCGAGTGGCTTTGGCACGAGCTTTAGTTTTGAACCCTCAATTAATGATGTATGATGAGCCATTTACAGGGCAAGATCCTATTACAATGGGAGTGTTAGTAAAATTGATTAAGCATTTAAATGAAGTTTTGGAACTAACATCGATTATTGTCTCTCATGATGTTGCAGAAACTATGAGTATAGCCGACTACATTTACGTGATAGCTGATAGTCGTATTATTGGTGAAGGCACTCCAGAGCAGATTGCAAATGATAAATCACCGCTGGTAAATCAATTTATTCATGGTTTGGCCGATGGGCCAGTGCCATTTCATTACCCAGCAAATAAGTATAGGGAGGATTTAAAACTGTGATTGGTTGGATTGAAAAGTTAGGTCATGCTGGATTATTATTTTGTGAGCATGTTGGCGTGTCAGGATTGTTTTTGCTGCGGACAATTTTGCGTAAACCACGTGTAATAAGATTATTTCCTCTAGTAGTAGAGCAGGTTTATTCCGTTGGAGTGCTATCATTTGTAATTGTTGCATTGTCTGGCTTATTTATTGGAATGGTATTGGCATTACAGGGTTATAATATTTTGGAGCGTTTTGGATCTGTAGAACAACTTGGGCAACTAGTGGCGCTTAGTGTGGTTCGCGAGCTTGGCCCAGTTATTGGTGGATTATTATTTGCTGGGCGTGCAGGGTCATCGCTGACAGCAGAGATTGGTTTAATGCAAGCAACTGAGCAGTTAGCTAGTATGGAAATGATGGCAGTTGATCCTCTGTGGCGCATAATTGCTCCACGTTTTTGGGCAGGCGTGATTTCGATGCCAGTTTTAATTGCTATTTTTTGCGTGGTTGCTGTATTTGGAAGCTACTTAGTTGGGGTAGAGTGGTTAGGAGTGGATGCTGGGCAATTTTGGTCTAATATGCAAGCTTCAGTGAATTTTCGGATTGATATTGTTAATGGCATCATTAAAGGTTTTGTATTTGGT
>MGXJ01000041.1:54921-55826 GCA_001801345.1 Gammaproteobacteria bacterium RBG_16_37_9
CCAACAGCGGCAGGTATTGGGCGCGCTACTACTAAAACAGTAGTATATGGATCATTGGTAGTTTTGGGGCTAGATTTTATTTTGACGTCGTTTATGTTAGGAGGTTGGTAATGTTAAATAAGCGGATAGTAGAGTTATTGGTTGGTTTATTTATGCTAATTGGAATAGTTGCGATGTTTGTGCTTGCCTTTAAGGTAAGCGGGTTGAGCATGTATTCTAGTAATGGCTCTTTTCATGTGGCTGCAGTTTTTGACAATATCGGAGATCTTAAAGTGCGTGCGCCGGTGACAATAGCAGGTGTGCGTATCGGTGAGGTTGATAGCATAGCTATTGATAATAGCACTTTCAAAGCCAAAGTTGGAATGCACATTGACAAAAAGCAAGATAAATTACCGGCAGATACAACTGCTAAAATTTTAACTGCGGGTTTGATTGGTGCAAATTATATTGAATTAATACCTGGTTACGATGAATCTAATCTTAAAGATGGTGCTTTAATAATTGATACCCAACCAGCAATTGTGCTAGAAAATTTAGTTGGGCAATTGATTTACAAGTTGAGCGGAGATAAAAAATGAAACTAACAAAATCTTTGATTGTTTTTTTATGTCTAATGATCAGCACATCTAGTTTTGCTGCTAGTGTTACTGCTGACCCTGCGCCGCTGGTAATGCTTAAAAACATGACTAGTCAAATGTTGGGTTCACTAAACAAATATATAGGAAGATTAAAAAACAACGATAAATTGGTTGATAGTTTGGTTAATCAGATTATAGTGCCTCATTTTGATTTGAATAATATGGCGCGCGCTGTGGTTGGACGCGATCCTTGGCAACAAGCGTCTAGTTCTACGCAGCAGCAATTTATAAAAGAGTTTACTCGTTATGTAACTAGGACATATTCTT
>MGXJ01000041.1:55832-58395 GCA_001801345.1 Gammaproteobacteria bacterium RBG_16_37_9
TGCAATCTTATGACGGTGAAAAAATGAAGTTTTATCCAATTCGAGGGAATATTGGGGATAAAGTGCGAGTTAGTAGCGATCTATTATTAAAGAATGGGCCGCCAATTCAAATTCAATATAGTTTATTGCAGCAAGGTGGACAATGGTTGATTTATGATTTTAGTGTCGATGGGGTAAGCATAGTAAAAAATTACAATTCACAATTTGCCGGTATTTTGCGTCAAAGTGGTTTAGTAGGACTTGTAGGACAATTACAAAAGCGTAATGTTAAACCTAAATCTGGGAGTTGAAACCTACTGCGAGCGTTTAATATAATGAATCTAGCGATTTTTTTTGAATTTTTTTTCTCACCGTAGTGGTGACTACTGCCTCGAAAAAAAAACTCAAAAGAAAATCACTATCTTCAATATCTTAAACGCTCTCGCTACGGTTTCAACTCCCGGATTTAGGTTAAAAGGTAATAAATTTAGGATCGATATGAATGTTGTAGATAAAGACGGTATTGTTCACATATCTGGCGAATTAAATTTTGTTACTGTTCCTATGTTGAGCAAAAATAATCGAAGTTTAATAACGAATAATTCAGAGGTCATTTTTGATTTATCTCAAGTTACCATTAGCGATAATACCGGGGTTGCTTTATTAATTGCTTTAACTAGCTATGCCAAAGATATGGGAAAAAAAATCTCATTTATTAATTTACCTAAGCAGTTATTAGAGCTCGTAGCGGCGGGTGGGGTAAGAGATATTTTGCCGATTTTATAATTTTGAAGATGTGTAGTGGTAGCCGCAGGCTTCAGCCTGCGTTAATTATGTTTGAGCTAATTATTTGCAGTATCATAAGAAAAAAATATGGACAAATTAATAATTACTGGTGGCGTTTCGCTAGATGGTGAAATTCGAATTTCAGGCGCAAAAAATGCAGCATTGCCAATTTTGATTGCAACATTATTAGTTGATGGACCCGTTACTATTCGTAATATTCCCCAGTTGCATGATGTTACTACTACTATGGAGTTACTTGGTGGTATGGGGGTAGATTTATTAGTTCATGAGTGCATGTCAATTGAGGTCGATTCGCGTCCAATTAAACATTTTTTTGCCCCATATGATTTGGTTAAAACAATGCGTGCTTCAGTTTTGGTGCTTGGCCCACTTTTGGGGCGTCATGGTAAAGCTACCGTTTCTTTGCCTGGTGGTTGCGCTATTGGCGTGCGCCCGATTGATCAACATTTGAAAGGAATGGAGGCATTTGGCGCTAAAATTGATATGCAAAATGGTTATATTGAAGCTAAAGTTGATGGTCGTTTAAAGGGAGCTGAGGTTACTACTGATATGGTTACAGTTACTGGCACTGAAAACATTTTGATGGCAGCAGTGTTAGCAGAGGGTAGATCAGTCATTAAAAATGCTGCGCGTGAACCTGAGGTATGTGATTTAGCCAATTTTTTAAATGCGATGGGGGCGAAAATTTCTGGCATTGGGACTGATACCTTAACAGTAGATGGCGTTGATAGACTGCATGGTGGAGAATATGTGGTAATGCCTGACCGTATTGAGGCTGGCACTTATTTAGCTGCTGGCGCCATTACGCGCGGTAGAGTAAAAGTGAAAAATGTGGCTCCACAAAATATGACAGCCGTGCTTGAAAAATTTAGTGAAGTTGGCGCTAAGATTACTAGCGGTTCTGATTGGGTAGAATTGGATATGAGAAATTCTCAACCAAATGCTGTTGATATATGCACATCTCCCTACCCAGGTTTTCCCACTGATATGCAGGCACAATTCCTGGCATTAAATTGTGTGGCTAATGGAACTAGTAGTGTAGTTGAGACAATTTTTGAAAATCGTTTTATGCATGCGCAAGAATTACAACGTTTAGGGGCAAATATTGTGCTACAAGGTAACACAGCAACCATTATTGGAAAGCCAATGCTTATTGGCGCGCCGGTCATGGCTACGGATTTACGTGCATCAGCTAGTTTGGTTTTGGCTGGACTGATGTCACAGGGGCAGACAATAGTAGATCGTATTTACCACATCGATCGTGGTTATGAATGTATTGAAGAAAAGCTTTCACAGCTTGGGGCTAGGATACTTAGAGTCCCAGGTAAATAATTTCAACTTCCAGATTTAAGTGGCGTTATTGTGTGGTTCGAAGAGATGTCGTCATTGCGAGCTGTTGGCGCCAATTAACTCATTAATAGCGCTGTTCTTTCGCGCCAACAGCGCGGCAACCCTCCAGAAACGATTTTGAATAGCAGTATTTTGCAAATTTTTATTTTTTTGATCTGTGCTTAAAACGGCAAGACACAGCAGCAAAACACTATTATTCAAGTTCGCTCCTGGTTTGCTTAGGCGCGATATCATTTTGCCACAAATTGGAACGCTCGCGCCGAAATCTCGCAATGACGAACTTGGAAATTTTCCTAGCATTTTGAATAATAATGCTTTTTAATTGCAATACAGGGAGTGTTGCAATCCGAAAATTTTGAAACGAATGCCCCTATCTTGTCATCCCCGTAGGAAACGGGGATCCAGTGCAGGGATGCGAATATATTGG
>MGXJ01000041.1:58411-64932 GCA_001801345.1 Gammaproteobacteria bacterium RBG_16_37_9
CTGCTGGGATGACACGAAAGTTCGGATTGCAACAGCCCCATACACGGTATTGCTCTATATTTAATATTCCCTTAATATATTTGATGTATACTTCTTGTATCTTTTGTTGAGTATACGAAAATATATATGCCAGATTTTTATAACACAATTTTAAAATCAATTAGTGATTACAAGGTAATCCTTAGGAGAAATTTATCTGCAAAACAATGTGCAGCTAAATTGCATGAGCTTGGCATTAAAAGAAATTACATAAAAAATATTGATGAAGTTAAGTTGTATGAAACTGGTCTAAGAATTATAGATGAATTAAAAAAATATATCGATGCTCATAAAGGTGAGAGGACTGCCAATTTCTATTTCGGTGCAGAGGAGTTTTTACAATATTTAGAAGAACTATTTGCTCAATATACAGTGGAAGATGGTAGAATCATTCATGCTGGGCAAAGAGCTTCATGCATGTTAATAGAGGCTATCCAATTAATAACTATTCCCAAAGAAAAAATGACAGCAAAAATTGTGCAGCAAATTAGGGATTTTGGTGATGTTGTTAACAAATATGGCAGCAAAGAGCAGAAAAAAATTTTTAATGACGCAATTAGTTCAAAAGAAGAGTTTCTTGCATCATCCTAAATCCCCATAGTTTATTTTGTTCTTGATAGAACATTATTTGCAGCATAGAATTGCCTTATACAAAAGTGACATAGACCTTCTGCGAAACAGCGAGCGCGAGGGAGTCGGGGTTATGGTTCGCGGGGCGCATGATACAGGGATGGAAAGGAATCGAGGCAGGAGCCGTCCCCAAGAAGCATAACCCCGACTCTCGAAGCAATGAGCGGTTTTGTGGAACCTCATTTTTGAGGCTCTAATCTTTTTGACAAGGTAAAATATCTTATGGACGATAAACCCGATATCTCTAATGCATGGCAGGCATTAACTAAACACTGTCATCAAAACTCAAATTTAAAAATAAAAGACCAATTTGCAACTTATCCAGAACGTTTTTCTGAGTTTTCTTTGGAAGCAGCTGGGATCTTTTTAGATTATTCAAAAAATCGTATAACCACCGAAACTATGCGATTATTGTGTGATTTAGCAAAAGCAGCTGAGGTATCGCGGCATCGTGAGGAGATGTTTTGTGGCAAAGAAATAAATATTACCGAAAAACGCGCAGTATTACATACAGCACTAAGAAATATTCACGATGAATCGACTCCAGAGAGCGTGTTGGTAAAAAAGGAACTTAAACGCATGGCAGATTGTGTGCATAGTATCCTAGGTGGTAAGTGGAGTGGTTATAGTGGCAAGCTAATTACTGATGTGGTAAATATTGGCATTGGCGGTTCTGATCTTGGTCCCGCGATGGCTGTAGCAGCGCTGCAACCATATGGTAACCATATTAAAGCTCATTTTGTTTCTAACATTGATTCTACACATATCAACGAAACCATAAAATATCTTAATCCAGAGACTACTGTATTTATAGTTACTTCGAAAACGTTTACTACCCAGGAAACCTTAGTCAATGCAATTACTGCTCGAGAGTGGTTGTTAAATAAAGCAGCGATTGAGAAAAAAACCATTGAGAAGCATTTTATTGGAATTACGGCAAATCCAACAAGAGCAATTGAGTTTGGTATTAGCCAAGAAAATATTTTCTCATTTTGGGATTGGGTTGGTGGGCGTTTCTCTTTATGGTCAGCGGTGGGATTATCTATTGCGCTTGCAATCGGTATGGATAAATTTTATGAGTTTTTGGAGGGCGCGCATGCAATGGATAAGCATTTTGAGAGCGCTCCTTTAGAAGAAAATATGCCGGTAATTTTAGCGTTACTTGGTATTTGGAATATTGATTTTTTAGGTGCACAAGCACAAGCCATTATTCCATATGATCAATATCTAGAGCTATTTCCAACATATTTGCAACAACTAGAAATGGAAAGCAATGGCAAGCGAGTATGTGTTGATGGCAGTGATGTTAGTTACAAAACAGCTCCCATAGTTTGGGGTGGGGTTGGGACTAATAGCCAGCATTCTTTTCATCAATTACTGATGCAAGGAACCCACATGGTTCCAGTGGACTTTATTATCCCGTTACAAACTCACAGTCCTATTGGCAATCATCATTTACTACTTTATGCTAATTGTTTAGCACAGAGCCAGGCTCTAATGTGTGGATGTGGAGAAGAAGATGTTATTGCTGAATTGAAACTACAGGGGATGTCTAAAGAGCAAATACATAATCTTATGCCGCATAAAATAATACCAGGTAATGTTCCAAGCAATACTATTGTTATGGACAAGATAGAGCCATCAACTTTAGGTGCTTTAATTGCTCTTTATGAGCATAAGGTATTTGTGCAAGGTATTATTTGGCGCATTAATTCATTTGATCAATGGGGTGTTGAGCTTGGTAAACGGATGGCAAGTAAATTGGTGCCAATGTTACAAGGTGAAAGTGAAGCGACAGGGTTAGATGGATCTACTCAAGGATTGATTAACCTAATTACCTGTCATCCTCGGGCTTGATACTGTCATCCTCGGGCTTGATACTGTCATCCTCGGGCTTGACCCGAGGATCTAGTATCGGTCATAAGATTCTCGGGTCTTCGCCCGAGAATGACATGATGGTGTGAAGATCCTCGGATCTTCGTCCGAGAGCCTGCATTCGTGCTCGACACGAATGATGACAAGCGTGGGTGTAAGGATGACATAGTAGGACAGTAGTGTCGCAGGTTCGGGGTGACATGCAACACCTACGTATCTATATTCCCCTCAAGATAAGTATTCAAACGCTTAAACCATCCTCCTAGCCAACGTTCGGTATGTTGAGAAGCTGATGCGCGCTCTACGCGTTTAATTAAAGCATTTTTTGCTGACCAAACGTAAGCTTGAAGTGGTGTTGAGCCTGGTGGCGCGTATTTCATGCCTTTAAGCACTTGCAGGAGACCAGTTCCACGTTCATAATTATATCGAGAGTTACTTACACCAGCCCCTTTAAAATTAAGGTAATCAACCAAAGCATAAATTCCGGTTGGCGTGCGTGCTAGGCTATAAAATTTTTGATATATAAAAACTCGTTCTTCTGCAGGAGCGCTTGCTAGTAAATCTGGCAATATTTCCTGAAGATGGCGTGTCATGTATTCTGCTTGTATGGGGATGGTTTTTTGTAAAAAAATGCGTAGCTCACTCATTTTTGATGAATATTGTTCTTTCAAAAATTCATTGCGATTGCTCCAAGGGCAATATAACCCATTTCTACCTTGTAACCATGATGGGATATTGATGCCGCGCGCTTCAATGTAACGTAGTAAATGTGGAAAACCGCTATTAAATGAAGCACGTTTGCTAGAGTATGGGTGCCAAATGAAATGCCCAATACCCAAAGATGCAAAGTCTTCTCCATAATTCCAGGTAGTTAAGCCCATTACGCTCCCACCACTTTCATTAAACCAAATTTTTATCCCTATTGGTAAGGCAATTTGCGGAGAGATCGACAGTATTTGTTGATTTTTGTGGCCATGGTTGCCTAGGCTGGGCACGCTACAAAAGAATAATAATGCTAGGATGATTTTTGCTAAATTCATATCAAAGTAAAGTTAAGTTATAAAAGAATATACAATACATTAAAAATCAGTTTCAAGTAAAATTTTATATGTTACAATGCCAAAACGCTTGCAGTAGGTTTCAACTTTCGGATTTAGGTTAAATAAAAAGGGAAAAATTTTATGCCCGAAACAAAAAAAGTAGATACGCAAAAACGTAAGCCAATCAAGAAGTTCTTCAAGTCATTTGTCGATGTTAAAAAATGGTCATCGTATGATGAAGTTTCCGCAAATACAAAAAACACATGGGGTTTGTTTCGCAGGTTGTTTTCTCGTGCAACAGGTGAAGTGCGTCGTGAAACTTATGAAGAAGCAGTTGTTCGTTTAGGTTTAAATGAAGAACAAGCTATTGCGAGAAAAAATAATTTCTTGTATTCGTCATTGGTTTATGCAGCCTTTGCACTCGGATTTCTCATTTATTTTATCTATTCGTTGATTCATCTAAGACTACTTGCTGCTGGTTTAACAATAATGTTGATAGTTTTAATGTCGTTAGCCGCCTATCGCGAGCATTTTTGGTATATGCAGATGCAAAAGAAAAAACTAGGTTGCGATTTTCATGAATGGTTAGCATTCATTTTAAGGAGGCAAGTGTGATATGAAAGGATATTCTAGAGTTATCAAATGTGTAGCGGCGATTATTTTAATTTTGATACCAGCTTTGAGTTTAGCTCAGCCTTTTCCATCATCCCCTTTATGGGATATGTTTCAAAACTTAACTTTCACTCCGCCATCTAATGACATGTCAGTCGCTTTTTTAGCTAGAATGTTTGGTGCAGTGCCTGGTGTAGCTCAATTAGCCACTGGTGGCACTACTATTTTAGGGACAGTTTTTGGGGTGTTTAACGCAGCGATACTTGCGCTTTCAGGAGTGTTCCTGAGTTATACCATTACCAAAATAGTAACTGAAACAACTATGGATGGTAGTGCTATGGGTAAAGGCACTACCATATGGACGGCAGTGCGATGTGCTTTAAGCACTAGCTTGCTTGTGCCGCAAGCTAGCGGTTACTCCATGATTAACGGTATTGTTATGTGGGTAGTAATACAAGGTGTCGGTTTGGCTGATATAACTTGGAGCAGCGCGATGGACTACTTGAAGGCAGGAGGCACAACTTATGCTATGCCAACCTCTCGAGTAGACTATTCATTGATTAATTGGGATGTAAAAACTGGTAATACCAATATTGATAAGAGCAATTTGCCTGTAAGTGTCGGATCCACTGATGTTTTACGTTCTTTAGTTTGTGCCTATAGCGTTCATGGTGCACTAGTTAAAAGTCAGAGCATCACATATCAAAACTTGATGGATAGGCAGGCTAAGGGTATAGCTCTTACCTTGCCTGAACAGACACAACTTGCCAACGCTTCCAAAACAATACCAGAAAAGGGAGAAGTGTTTTCTGTTTACAAAAAATTTGAATCAAAATGTGTTCCTGCTACCGTGTGCACTAATCCTGATCCTAAAAAACTACCCAAGTGTTGTCCCAATTGTTGTAGTGATTATACTGGAGGGGCATTTCAATTTCCGTATGTTAAAGACGAGGCTACTAATCCGTTAAAGGGATATGGTTTAAATATAAGAGATAGTAGTATTCCAGTTTTAACCGGGGTATGCGGCACGATTAGCTATAGCATAGGACAAAAAGACTCCAAAGAATTGGTAGATGTTTATACCGAAAGAGGTAATCGTTATATCCCTGCAAAATTGCGGGGGCTTGAGGATATGATCGGGACTCTTGAACCCACGGCAAAGAATTTGATTGACCAGATTAGAGCAGTAGTTCCTCCTCCTCCTGTTAACAAAACGCAGCCGAATCCAGATACATACGTAATATATAATGATGGCTCTGATAAGGGATTTTTTATAAAACCAAATGCTGCTATTAGTACTAAATATGCTCTGGGGTCTGATAAGTCTGGTGGTAATCTGACAGTTTATGTAACTTTTCCAAAGATTGCATATGATTATCTTCCAGCTATTAATTGGCCGTTAGGATCTGACGAAATATTAAGTGCTGCAGCGGCATACCAAGTAGCATTGGCTGATGCGCAAACTATTGGCAGAAATATTTCTACCGAAAATGCTAGTAAGGGTTTCAGCGATGCGAAGAAGAATGGTTGGATTGGTGCTGGTAGTTATTACAGATTGTTAGCAACTATTCAAAATAGCGCTAAGATGGAATATAACAATTATAGGTTAACAGGATACGTGGGATTAGACCAACCCTTTGCAAATCCATCAGATGCTGTAAATAGGGGAAATATTCCATGGTATATGGTTTTATTTAGTGCTGCTACGCCGCTTGCCCCAGGTCGTCCTACTCCTATTGCCGCTATTGACAGTAACTATCAACAAACTATGAGTAATGCTTTAACGTGGATATTTCTTTCTTATCCATACTCCGTATTACATGGTAAGGCTTTGGCCTACAGTTTATCTAAGACTGCTACTACGAGCGATATCGGTGCCCTTGCACCAGATTTGGGTGGAATAAGCGAAGATTGGATACGTGCAAAGTTGATTGGAGGCGCTATTGTGCTTGCGCTAACTCCTCCAGTAGCGATGGCTCTTTTGACAGATATTCCAATGGATTATTTAAAGCTAGATGTTAACAAAGTTTTTGCAGAATGGAAGGAAGATATGGACCCAGGTAGTATAGAGGATCCTGAAACGAGAGCAGAGAAACTCACTGCTGATCCTATACTCAAATTGCAAAACCTTGGTAAAGTGATGATGGAACAATCGATAGCTTATATAGCCCAGTTAAAAGGATTTTTTCTTGCGGTTTCTATTAGCGTTTCTAGTGCACAGTTGATATATTCATTAGTTTCTGCAGCTATGGCTGCTGGGTCATTTTGGGGCACGCTCACTGGTGTCCAAGATTTTATTACAGCAATGGTAATAGTAATGAATGG
>MGXJ01000041.1:65006-65483 GCA_001801345.1 Gammaproteobacteria bacterium RBG_16_37_9
TTAGCGGAATGATGTTTGCTATTTATGTTCCATTAATCCCATATATGCTATTTCTTTTCGGAGTTATAAGTTGGTTTATTTCAGTGCTAGTGTTAATGGCTGCTGCGCCGATCATCTGCTTTTTAATGTTGTGGGGTAATTCATCTCAGGAAAATCCTTTGTTGGCCAAGGAAGCTGAGCAATTTATGATGCAATTGATAGGAGTGTTTTTTCGTCCGGCACTTATGATTATTGGGTTGATTACTGGCATGGTGCTTTCATACATTGCCATTGATGTTTTGAATTTAGGATTTTCCAATATTGTTGCTTCCATTATAGACACAACTAAAGATACTGGGGATATACTGCTAATTAAGCAAGTCGGAGTAGTGGTGATATATACATTTACTATGGTGACTCTAGTCAACATGTGTTTTTCCACGATATATCTGCTTTATAGCGAAGCGATGCGTATTGCTGGTATTGGAGCTCCGGCCA
>MGXJ01000041.1:65625-65924 GCA_001801345.1 Gammaproteobacteria bacterium RBG_16_37_9
ATCCAAAAAACCAGCAGGCGCAGAAGGCGGTGGGGCTGATCTGCCAAAGTAGGGTGTTGGAGCTGCAGAAGGCGGTGGTGGTAAAGATGGGTTTGATCTGCCTTAAAGCTATTGTTTTTCCGCATGTTTTGCAGCAGCTGCTATAACCCTATATTCGCGTTCAGGGATAATACCAGCATCGAGTTTCTTTTTGGCATCAATGAGCATGCTTTGGCCGCGTTCATTCATTAGACGTCTTGTAACAGCAGTAACTTGATTGGGATCAGATTCGAGCAAAATATCACGAACTTCTTCGGTAA
>MGXJ01000041.1:66039-68250 GCA_001801345.1 Gammaproteobacteria bacterium RBG_16_37_9
AGCTGGAAAAGTTCCAACCAAGCGCCTGATGGTTTCTGGAACACCAGTTGTGTGTAGTGTGGTGTAAACAGGATGCCCAGTTAATGCTGCTTCTATTACTGCTGCAATTGTTTCAGGATCGCGTGCTTCCCCAACTAAAATTAAGCGCGGTTTACGACGTAAAGCGTTACGAACCCCATCGGCAAAAGTGGGTAAATGTCGTGGAATTTCTGATTGACTCACAACTGCTGTAGGTTTTTCGATAGCATCAAAGACAAATTCAATTGGAGCCTCATAGGTGAGAACTTTACGATTACAATCAGGATCCTCAACAATTTCTCTAATCATTGCTGCAAGCAATGTAGATTTTCCGGAGCCAGTGGCGCCAGTTACATAAACCACCCCTTCACGTGGAGCAATTGCATCAACGATTTCTTTTTGTAGCCCTAGTTGTGATAACTGTGGTGGTTCGGCAGGAATAGTTCTTAGCGTTAACTGTATGCCATGATGACCTTCAACTTGGCAGCCGGTGCCATTAACACGAAAACGATAGCGTTCAGTGCGTGTTGGGCGAAATTCATAATGAGTGTCGACAGCGTGACCAGATAAAATTTGCGTAGTGCCATTTGGTCCATAAAGCGAATTTAAAATATCTCCAACTTCTGAAGTTGATAATTTATGTTTAGTGATTTTATATATGTGACCTCTAATTTCGACGATCACCGGTTCTCCCGTTTGAAAAGTTATATCTGAGGCTCCAATCTTGCTGCAGTGTGCAAGCACAGGTTCTAGATTATCCGCCCCAAAGTGCAGTGGTTCGTTTGGAAATGAGAAGTCTGATTGAGTCATGTAATTAATTTCTATTAGTGTTTGAACATGATGTATTTTGGTGCATTTCTTTTTTCGTTGATATTGCAGGTTGCCAATTTTTGGGGTCAGTTTGTAATTGTGATATAGATGTTATTCTAAGCACGCGATCATTGATGTGGATATTATTACCGTCTCCTGTTACCCCTAATTCTGCTTTAGATACATAAGGTGGAGTTACCATATTTTGAGCAAGTAATTTGCGGTATAAGATCATGCCTTCATAGTCACGTTGTAACCGCGCTAAGTTGGCTGTAAAAATTTGGTCGGCTTGAGTAACTCCTTCGTTCCAGCCAACTTGTATATATTCGTTCCATATTTTACGTTCAGCTGCGCTTTGTGGCAGCAAAGTGCCATTTGGAATTTCTGGTTTTTTATAAGGCATCCAGATGTAACTACGCCAATTTGGAGGAGCGGTAATAAAACGTGGCGGTTGAGCTATTTGATAATCATGGTCTGAAACGCGAATTGTAAATTCATCCGCTAAATTTAGGGTATTTCTTCCCTCTACCAATATTGGTGGTAGCACATTTTGACTTAGGATCAGATAATTAAAGTTAAAAATGTGATCCAAAGTTCTTTTTTGAGAATTAAGCATTAAATTCAATTGACGAGAGCGCCAAGAGAGACTTGCTTGAGCTCCCATGCTGCGAGCAGTTTGTTTTAAGACGTCTAGGCGAATTGAATTGATTTTAGCGGTTTCTGGGGATTTAAGAGCTTCAATGCTAGTTAATTCTGTTGGTGTTTTCGAGCCAGAACAACCCATTATGAGAAGTGTTACAAGCAAAGCTAGAGAATTTAATAATCGTCCTTTCATTATGTTGTTACTTTGTGATTTTTATGATTTTACGTAACGTAGTTCTATAATTTTACTCGCTGGGTAAATTACGATATTAGCTTTTTTGCCGCATTGAAAGGTAGCATCACGCAAAATATCTGCTAGTGGGGTATCTTTAGCGGAAATTGATATTAAAATTGGAATTCCAGGAGGAGTGCCTAACACGTTTAATCGGTATTTGGATGCTGCAGCAATTTTTTTTACAAAGGGTCCTACAGGGCCGCTCCAGTCTATTGAAGCTAGTTGAGCCATGCCGATCATGTTGGGATCCATGGGGCTAAGTAATACTGCTTGCGGATGAGTAGCGCGCTCAATTGCTGCTAGTTCTGCTAGGGATTTACTTACGGAATTTGCAGCTGCGGTGAGATTTGTTTCGGCCTCACGCTGACCAGTATTGGAAACAAATATCTTATGCCTAGGGGTGCATCCTATAAGTTGGGTTGCTAGCAATAGTAAAATTAAAGAAAAACTTCCAGTTTTCATGATCCATCAGTTTGATTAATATTAAGGTGTTATATTGAAATAAG
>MGXJ01000041.1:68430-70691 GCA_001801345.1 Gammaproteobacteria bacterium RBG_16_37_9
TTATCAAAAACTACTTTGTGATATAGTTACAACAGTTTTGATAATCGGGGATGGATTATGGCATTACAGCCAACAGAAAATGCACATTGGCGTGATTCGGCAAGAGCAGCAAAGTTCTTTTTTATTGATGCTAAAGCAGCTTTTCCTATCTTTCTGTTTTTGATACATATTACCCTTTGGACGTTTATTTTAGCATCAGTAATAATGGTATTTTTTACAGTATTGAATCGTTTCGGTTATAGCATAGAGGTTTTTTTTAGAATATTTAGATCTATGCTTGCAGGATCAAGGAAAATGGCAATACCTTGGTGGACTAATTAACAAAGATGGATTTAGGGCTTATGGACTTTACAAAAATTCTTTGTGATCTTGCAAAAACAACAAATGCTAGTTTCATACTTGGTGGCAAGGTAATTAGTTACGAAGAAATTTTTGCTGAAACAGGACTATTGCCCGCCATAGCTCGGCGCGCTGATCAATTGTGTTTATTGTGCTTAGGTTATGGCATTGGTGTTACTTTTGTTGATACCGAAAAATCTCTTTTGGGGATCAAAGTGCAATTTGATGAGGTTACTCCTAACGTATTACGCTTAATGTATATTTATGATGTTATTGTAGAAATTGTAAATACGGCGTCTTCCAAAGAAAAAGTGGAGCTTGATGAATTAATGTACGATTGAATATGGTTATAGAAACTAAAATACAACGACTACATGATTTATGTGGTATTGCTGGCGGAGATTTAAGCAAGCTAGAAGAACAAATAAGTCATATTGTTGAGATTAAAAAAAAATCATCTGAGAAGCTAAACAAAGATGTTATGCGGCTTCAAGCAAGCGATGTTTTAAAACCAATCGAGAATCTAGATAAAATTAATGCAGAACTAGTAAGGGCAATTAGCAACATAAGTAGAATATCTCAGGAGATACAGTTGTTATTAAAAAAGCAGCACGAAGAAAAACCTAAATCTGCTGCCAAGAATGTTTTAGATTGACATAAGGCTTCATGTTAGATCCTCGTGTCAAGCGTCCTCGGGCAAGGACCCGAGGAGGATGACAGTCTTTATTTGTCATCCTCGGACGAAGCGTAGCGAAGATCCGAGGATCTTAAGGCTTCATGCTAGATCCACCTCAAGCACGAGGGTGTGACATAAAATGGGCGGATACATGGCAGAGCAAGATGATAATTTAGTTGCAGCTGATTTTGGCAAAAAACTTAAAAGTATTTTAGATGATGTGCTGGCAACTGGTGATTGGGAGTCTTCGGTTTTTTTAAAAGCATCTGCTGCTAAAATACAAGGTTTGCGGGCTGAAATTGAAGAGTTGTGTTTTTCTAGTGGAGAAGGAATTAAAACCGAGAATGTTGATAAAGATGAGCACAAAAAAAATATACCCCCTGGTTACACTAGAGTTTTTATTTTGTTGTATCAAGTCGATGGTTCCAATCTACAAGGCTGGCATCGGACGATAAAAAATTTAGAAGAGTATAATGTCACCAGGCCAGTATATAAGGACGAAAATCATGCTAAAGAATTTATTCGTTCAAAATCCTCAAATATTGAACGTAATGGTTATGTGATAGCTAATGTTAAAGATGATTTTGTTTTTCAAACTGATACAATGGATACATTTGGGCATCAATTATTTGCTTTGAGAGAAAAAGCCATTCAGTTAGAAAATGTTTTTGAATTTATTCATGCTAATAAAAGAAGCTATGCAGTGCATGATAATGATTTGGTTTTATTGGGTGATATTTAGCAGATCCAGGCTTTAAAAGTTGCATTAGGGCCAGACTCTAAAAGTTTGTACTGTTTGCGATTCGTAAGCTCCGAAGGAGCTAAATATACAATAGCCCAGACTAAGGTTCGCGTTGTTTGCGAACCGCAGGTCTGGGTTATTATGGGTAATAAAAGGAATAAAGGTATGCCAGAACAACAGCAGCAAGGACAACAGGATAATTCATTAGATTTTCTTTGGATGATAGCGTTTCTAATTGGCGCTATTGTTCTTGGATGGTATTTTGGTAAAACTTATATTGCTTCAGTGATTCTTCAAGTTCGTTTTTATGAAATTACCGCCATCGATTTTTTATTTAGTTTATTTACAAAGTTAACTCAATTTGTAGGTCTCCCATCCCCACAATCTAACTTAAGTGCATTGGCCAGTTATATTCAAAAAAATATTGGCGCTGTCATGGATTATTCTGATTTAGTGAATGTGAGTATAGTGGTTGGTAATTATTTAAAATACCCGCTGACTTTG
>MGXJ01000041.1:70707-71917 GCA_001801345.1 Gammaproteobacteria bacterium RBG_16_37_9
GCTTTGCTGCATTTTAGTGGAGTTTCGCATCGTTTTAGACATACTTTTGACACTAAGTTATTAAAAAATCTAGAACAAGAAAATTGGCCTCAGATTACTCCAGTAGTTAAACTCGATTTAGTTAATAAAAAATTAGACGATGGGCCATGGGCTATTTCTTTATCTCCAATGCGTTTTTGCAAAAAAAACAACATGATTGATATTGAAGAAAAAAATGGCAAATATAATGTAACTTTACGCCGTGGAATTGCAAATCGTATTTTGTCTTTGCAACTTGGGCCAAGATGGTTTGGAGCAGAAGTTTTACCTATGCATCTCAAAGCACTAGCTGCAATATTTGCTGCACGTATCAACGGAGATAAGAAAAATGCTGATGCTTTATTAGATCAAATTTCAGCCTCAGCCTCTAGTAGTCATTTTAATTATAGTGGTGTTGAAGAGCTGCTGCACAAAAACATAAAATCAAAAAAAGTTGGCAAAATAATTGGGTTGCACGCATATGTCACTACAGTGCTTGCTTCTATGTTAGTTGGAGCGCGTGAGTTAGGGGTTCTTGCTACCTCGGAATTTATTTGGTTAAAGCCAATTGATAGAAGGATGTGGTATATGCTAAACAGCACTGGGCGTCCCACAGCTGTTTCTGAGATTTGCGGTGCTTTTTCACACTGGCTAGCTGAAAAGAAATTAGGATTACCACTTGCAGTGCCAATGATTGAAGAGGGCGTGCGTGGTTTAGAATTAGCATTAAGCGATATGATTTATAAGCCAGAAGAGGAAGAGTAGGCGAATATTATGCCAATACAGCAACGAGGTTTAGACCAAGATCAAGAGCAGACTACAGGTGCGTTGTTACGTGATACGCGCACTTTGGGGCAGCGCGTCTCTGAATTTTTGAAGAACCCATCTAATGTTGCTGCATTACTATTATTTGTTGGAGCAAGCGGTTTTATTTTTCCAGCCGTAGTTGATCTTACCTTCATTATAGGGGTTATTTTATTTTTAATCTCAAAGACCCAGCATTATTCCTTGCCGTTTCGTATGCCAAAGAGAGCTAAATGTAAAGATTATAACAGCCCAAAGCCCGGAACTAATCAGCCTGGTCCCTCTAATGGAATCTATTTTTTTGGTAACGATCGTAAAACCAATGATGAACTGTGGTTTACCAATGAGATATGCGCACGCATGTTTTAATTTTTGGTTCAACAGGTAG
>MGXJ01000042.1:0-2224 GCA_001801345.1 Gammaproteobacteria bacterium RBG_16_37_9
GAACTAATTTTACGAGAAAACCACTGTATTTATAGTCTTTCTAGTTGTTGGGACAGGCTCTAGCTATATTCGTGAATTTATACCAAAATACGATACAATTCACGTTTTATTGACAAAAAAAGTAACCTCGTCATTGCGAGCTGTTGGCGCCAACAAATTAATTAACATCACTGTTCTCTCGCGCCAACAGCGCGATACAGTTATACCACAAATCAGATCGCTCGCGCCTGCGGCTCGCAATGACGACTCTTTTTCTTATCCACGCAACAGGGATATATCAGTTCAGAATGACATCTGTGCAATCAACAAACATAGTATATACTTACTCAAAGATACCTAAAACGATTTATTTAATTTACTTGTGGGCAGGCGGTAGCCGCAAGCTTTAGCTTGCGCTAAATCAAAACGCAGACTAAAATCTGCGGCTACCGCGCTTTAAAATATCACCAAAAGCAATTAAAAAGTTGTTTTATTATTTGATAAGTGCTTATATAGGCACATAGCCGGTCATTACCAGCGAACATTATGGTTATACTTAGTTTTGTTCTGTCATGATTTACTTCAGACTTACGTTGGCGATGAAATAGCAGGAATTTATATAATTACTTAGAGTATAACTCTTAAGTAAATCAGAATCATTCCTACTTCTAGCCAGATCTATTTTCCTAAAAATATTGATCTTGTTACAGCTCCCCTTGGGCAAATGTTTTGCAATTTATTTTATTGCAAAAATATTCGTCCTATTTTATTTTTTTATTTAGAGGAAAAGTTACATGACATTTACAAAATTAAATTTACATCCAAAAATTTTACAAGCAATTGAAGCCTGTGGTTATACCAAACCAACGCCAATTCAAGCTCAAGCTATACCCCATATTTTAGAGGGTAAAGATATAGTTGCTTCAGCACAAACCGGCACGGGAAAAACCGCAGCATACGTATTGCCTGGCTTACAGCTGCTGGCTTCAAAGCCATCAGTCGGCAAACCACGTATTTTGATTTTAGCTCCAACTCGTGAACTAGCCGGACAAATTACCAAAGTAATTGGTCAATACGGAAAATTTATGAAAGTTAACATCGCTAGTTTTGTTGGCGGAACTTCTTATCATAAACAGTTTAGAGAGTTATCACGACCCATCGATATCATTATAGCTACCCCAGGCAGATTAATGGATCATATGGAAAACAAACGCCTTGATTTATCCAAGATTGAAATGCTAGTAGTTGACGAAGCTGACCGCATGTTAGACATGGGGTTTATTAACGATATCAAAACAATTGTTCAAGCAACGCCACATAGTCGCCAAACTTTACTACTTAGCGCTACAGCTGATGATAAATTAATATCAATAATGAAAAATCTTTTAAAAAATCCCGTGAGAATTAACGTCTCTCAAGATAAAATCGACGCCACTCTCATTAAACAAAAAGTCCATGTGGTTGCAGACTCTAATAACAAAAAACAACTTTTAGAGCATATTCTTGATACAGAAAATATTTTCAAAGCGATTATTTTTTCATCTACTAAACGCAATGCAGCCAAACTAGCTTTACAATTACGCGATTGTGGTTATGCTGCATCACCAATGCATGGCGATTTAAAACAAAGCGCGCGCAATAGAACTTTAGCGCAGTTTCGCCAAGGTGAAATTCAATTTTTAATCGCAACTGATGTTGCCGCTCGCGGCATTGATGTCTTAGATATAAGCCATGTTATTAATTACGATCTACCAAAATTTGCTGAAGATTATGTGCATCGTATCGGACGCACAGGTCGTGCCGGCAAAACTGGCGTTGCCATTTCTATGGTTATCCAAAGTGAAATCCATCAAGTAAGAAGAATAGAACGTTATATAGGCACCAAAATACAACAGGTTCGTATAACAAAAGATGGTAGCGAGCAGGAAATGGAATCTACTGTAGAATCACCAGTGCCACACACCCAACGACGCCGACCAAAACAAAAAAGTGGTGGTTATCATAGCAGACAAAATAGCCATAACCCTCATGCATCAAAATCAGGCTCAAAAGGCTCGCATGGCTCTCGCGCTCCAAAGTTTGGAGCAAGAGACTTGTCGCATAGCCCTCGTGCTCCAAAATCTGATGCAAGAGACTCTTCGTATAACCCTCGTGCTCTAAAGTCTGATGCAAGTGACTCTTCGTATAGACCTCGTGCTCCAAAGTTCGGATCAAGAGACTCTTCGTATAGCCCTCGTGCTCCGAA
>MGXJ01000042.1:2252-2562 GCA_001801345.1 Gammaproteobacteria bacterium RBG_16_37_9
AATCTGGAACAAGAGACCCACATAAACCATACAAATCAAAATATGGGCAACCGAAAAACAGGTTTAGCGAGAAAAGAAGTCATCACGTAAAAAGAGACAAAACGTAAATCAAAGTGGAATAAGTCAATTATTCGTGAATTTATACCAAAATACCGATAAATTCACGTTTTATTGACAAAAAAACGTGAATTGGTTACGTTCAGTCCTTACAATCGACAACGACAGTCAATTTAGTTTATTAGCGTTGTCGATTGTAAAGTTGGTCCCTTTTATTATGGCGGAGAGAGTGAGATTCGAACTCACGGAGGAC
>MGXJ01000042.1:2654-5183 GCA_001801345.1 Gammaproteobacteria bacterium RBG_16_37_9
CTTTTCTTGAAACCATACTGAATAATTACTTAAAATTCAAGCTAAAAAAAGAGAGCGCAAGTCTTGGACCTGATGGATCCTCACATCTTTCTTAAATTGATGCAATAAAATATTACACAAAAGTATAAGCGCATCACCATCTGTGTCATTCCCGCGAAAGCGGGAAACCAGGGAAAAATAGTAAAATGCTTATAGTTGGAGCAATATATTTTTTAAAACACATTTTGCGTGATAGCTTTATATTATTACCACCTTTTTAGCCGTCCGCCCTGGATTCCCGCTTTCGCGGGAATGACAGAAAGGAGTTGCGCTTGTTAACTTTTTATTTTTATCACAAATTAATTTAAAAGATGTGGGAATCCATCAGAATCCTGGACCTATTAATCTGTGATCCGGTCTATACACCCCCAGGCTACTTCATACCCTTAAGCAAGCCTTAAGGAAAGGTTATTTTTTTATGCTATCTTTTAAGTAAATGGCATATTTAAAAAATGGTTTTAATTTATTTTTTTGGAGGATCCATGAAAAAAACATTGATGACTTTTGTTATAATGTCATTTTTTTCACAATGATTTGTGTAACAAACCAAGTCTTTGCTGTAGCGACATCCGATGGTGATGTTCTTCACGCAACAACACCCAACAGCACAGAAATAGGATTGTACCCAGATTTGAATAAACCTATTTTTTCTGCCAATGGCATACCCTACTTTCAATACCAAAACACTGAAAAAAGCGGTGAAATTAGAAATACTATTGATAAAACTTCATGCAATGAACTTATATCTACATATCCAGAGCATTTTGCCTTTTACGAAACCAACAAGCTTTCTAAATATGAATGTCATAAATACGCACTTGCTAAGTTATTTGGATATAAAACAATGCCTCAGTGGATTTTTCACACCCTAATCCCTTCTTCTTTTGAATATGATAAATATTTGAAGTCTACCTCGAACCCAAAAAAAGGAGATCTCGTTATTTATTTTAATAGCCCGACACTTGTTGGGGCAACACATTTCGGAATATTTGATGGAGTCAATGTTATATCGACTTGGGGCACAGATACAGATGACGCTTATAGGCATGCACCATTTTTTACACCAGGAATGTATGGGAAATATATTGTATTTTATACTGCTCCTGAAGAAACGGACTTCACATCGATAAAGAAAGTTATCGAAAAACAAAATATGGACAAAGCCTATTCTGAAGTTTTAGGAATGTTGGAAGAAAGCGACAAACTAAGCATTACAACGGCTTCAGCTCCTTTTATAACAGATGATATGGAGCCGTATGAGGTCGAAACAATATTAAGAACTTTTAAAAACATTAAAAAGGAAGACCGTGAAAGCATTAAAGATTTAACGCTTTTCTTAATTGATAGTAAAGTAACCATGGTCGAGGACATTGATGAGATATTTAAAGAAATTTCAAAAATTGATCAAACGAAATGTGAGCGGGTTATCGCTGATGCAAAAATTATCCCTATTAATCGCATGACTGTATATGATTTTGCCCACTCTTCTTCTGCTGTAGTTTCATATTTTATGAATGGTTATGAGATTTCTTCTATTCTTAAAGAAGTAAACAATCTTCCGGAAGAAGGTCGCCCAGAAATTTTAAAAGATGCTAATCGTATCATTACTAAGCTGAAAGACAGGGATGTTTCAGACGTCATTAAGTTTACTGCAAATCTAAAACTACCAAGTAATGAACGCAGTATCCTCATCACATCAACAATGGCTCTCATACGAGGGAAAGTGCATTGGTCTGATGTAAAGGATATTCTTAATGCCATGAGCCGACTTTCTTTGGAAGAACAAAAAAACTTTGCTGAATCACATAAGGGTGAATATTGCAGCGATACAAATGGAAGTTTCTTTGTTTACCAACATCTCGATGTTTTTAACAGTCAAAGAGATCAGGTCAAATCCTGAAGGATCCCCACAAGTTTTAAAATAATTTGTAGTAAAAATAGAAGGTTAATATTACGAGATAAATTTTGTTGCGATTGTTATGCAAATTTAAAATAAATCCACAACTCCGAAGGAGTCAAATTTATGTTAGCCCAGCCTAAGGTTTGCGCTGTTTGCAAACCGCAGGGCTGGGTAATGAACACAAAATTAGTTATAGCTCGAAGAGCGAGATAAAATTTATCCGAATTTTCGGTGTTGCGTCACGATCGCATATCTCGCTCTTTCGAGCTTGGGTCGTTCTATATCCGACAACCCAGCCCTACGACCCGCAAAAAACGCGGGTCTTAGGCTGGGCTAAAATAAATTTAACCCCTTCGGGGCAGTGGATTTATGATTTTATTATCCAGTTTTTTTCAAAAAAGATGTGGGGATCCATCAGGGTCAAATCCTGACCCCTTTCCCTCATCATCTTGTCTTATCGCTAAAATTTAGTTAAGATAGCACTTACATTAGCACAATAAAAACAGAGGCAAGCAATGCAATTTGAAAATCCCGAATACGTTATTTTAAGCAAAAAAGAAAGCGCTTTAGCAACCAACCAAGTATTGCGT
>MGXJ01000042.1:5201-7745 GCA_001801345.1 Gammaproteobacteria bacterium RBG_16_37_9
AGCTTAACCCTAATTTTTAGCGCGTTTATAGCTTTTGTAACCATGATCGGCTTTCTCCCCTATCCAGGTCCAGGCCTGACCCTCATTGGCATGTTCGGCTTGATGTTTCTTGCACAAGGCTTACGTAACAGCAGATGGGGTTTATTTGCTGTCTTTGCTTTCACTGGTTTTATGGGATATGCGCTTGCCCCATTATTGAACTACTACCTGGCAAGTTATACCAATGGCGGCCTCTTAGTTTCAACCGCTCTTGGTGGCACCGGAGTGATTTTCCTCACTCTCTCACTTTATGCTCTAATTACCCGTAAAGATTTTAGCTACATGGCAGGGTTTTTATTTGTAGCAATTTCAGCTGCATTTTTAGCCTCTGTTGCTAGCATATTTTTGAATATGCCACTTTTGCCAGTTTTAGTTTCAGCTGCTTTTGTATTAATAAGTTCTGGATTGATTTTATTTCAAACCAGTCAAATTATTCACGGCGGGGAACGCAATTATATAATGGCAACTATTTCTCTGTATGTGTCATTGTTTAATTTGTTCGTCAGTCTCTTAAATATTTTAGCCTTTTTCGGCGGCAGCCGAAGGAGTTAGGAAATCATGAAAGCATGGATCGGCTTGATTATTGCTGTTATTTTAAATTCTTTTCTCTCCACTACGACTTTGGCTGGTGAATATGATATGCCTCCTATCGGAGATGATATCGTTGGCCAAAATTATTCTATAACTGTCCAGAAAGGAGACTCACTTACCACTATTCGCAAACAAAATGAAGTCAGCTATGATGAATTACTCGAAGCAAATCCAAACATAAATTTCTACAAATTGAAGGTTGGACAAAGAATATTTATTCCTAAACAATTTATTCTTCCCAAGTTTCGCCAAGGAATAGTAATCAATATTCCTGAATTACGCCTCTACTATTTTGATCCAGATGGCAGCCACGTTCACACATATCCGGTTGGACTTGGACGTATGGGTTGGCGTACTCCCATGGCTGCAGCAACGGTGGTGCGCAAAGAAGAAGATCCAACATGGTATGTTCCAAACAGCATTCGTGATTATGTGCTTAATAAAACTGGAGAGTTACTTCCAGATGCGGTGCCACCAGGCCCAAAAAATCCTTTAGGTAAATATGCTCTTTATCTTAGCAAAAATGGTTATCTTATTCATGGCACTAATGCTCCTAACAGCGTTGGAACTTTCATAAGCTCAGGCTGTATGCGTCTTCTTCGAGAACCAATCGAATTACTGTATCAAGAAGTGCAAGTTGGAACTCCAGTTCGCATTATTAACTATCCTAATAAAGCCGGATGGCGTGGGGATAAACTTTACTTAGAATCTCATAAACCAGTTGAAGGTTATGCAAACCCATCATCTTCCTTAGGTAATCCTGATGCCCAAACGGCTATTTATGAAGCTATTCACTTACGTCCAGCCCAAATTAATTGGTCAGCTGTTTCTCAAAATGTCCGTGAACATCTTGGTATTCCTGAACCAATAGGTTACAGATTCACTATTAATGATTGATTTTAAATACTTTTTTCTTTTAATGTTTACTTAATAATATTTATGTCTGTTACTGCTATAATAGATACAGACAAAATCCTAAAGAGGGAGACAATGAAGAAAATAGTTTTGATTGCATTATTGTTGATTTTTTCAAATACGGTGTTAGCCGCTAATACCACTATTGACACTAAAGCAAAAAATATCGCCGCTAAAACCAATAATCTAAAACCTTCGTTGATAAAACTTGCTATAGAAGCATTTTATAACGCTAAGCGATTAGGCGTTAATACTAGCAAACAAATTTTAACTGTAATCGATTATTCCCTGCCATCAACTCAAAAACGCTTATGGGTGTTAGATCTCAACCAAGAAAAAATACTTTACAGCTCAATGGTAGCGCATGGAAGAAACAGCGGTGAAAACCACACTACTAATTTCTCCAATCGTATTGGTAGCTTACAAACCAGTCTCGGACTATTTCTTACAGAAGGTACTTATTTTGGACGCGATGGTTACAGTTTATATCTTAAAGGCTTAGAAAAAGGAATTAACGACAATGCCAAAACCAGAACAATTGTGTTACATGGCGCTCCTTATGTAAGCAACCAATTTGTCGCAGCCGCTGGAAGAGTTGGACGCAGCTGGGGATGCCCTGCGGTAGAAAAACCATTAGCAGAACCTATAATAAACACCATAAAAAACGGCACTATGATTTTTTCTTTTTATCCAGATCAAAAATGGCTATCAGAATCCAAATTTATTAATCGACAGGCTTAACGTTTTCCTTAATAAAGGAGCAAGCCCAAAAAATAAACTGCTACGGGTTTATACCCACAGTATTTTGCTTCTCATTTCAAACTTAGCCTGTCTGCTATCTCGCAAGAAGCACTATACCCACGGGCTGACGCCCATGGTTTTATGCGCGTATAAATTGTCAGTAGCACATGATACGACCGACATATATAATACGTCAATCAAATGATCGTATTAAAAACAGGGCAAGACGGTAAGGCGTTAAGTCCCGGATTTAGGATA
>MGXJ01000042.1:7763-8809 GCA_001801345.1 Gammaproteobacteria bacterium RBG_16_37_9
CTTATGAAAAATGTATCTCGGTTATTTTATTCCTTAGTAGTGGCATTTGTTATGGTAGTGGTTTTAAGCATTGACTGCTCAGGTATACAAATTACAACAACCCGTATAGAACTCCCAGCCAGTGAGAGTACTACTAAACCAACAACATATGTGTACGAAGATAAACCTAATACTCAATATAGCATTACTACAAAGGGGATACTGGCGGGTGATAAACTAATTATCACTATTTTTACTGGTGTTCCTAATCATGATAATAAGGTTTGGGGTTTGCTCAACCGATGGGGAAAAGAAAATACCTTAACTGAAGATCAATACCTCGAGTTAGTACAATTGTCTAAAACTTTTGTGCATATTGAAGGCTACTGTGGCATGGTTAATTTTTCTAACGCTACTGATATATCAGATATTGGAACAACGCTTACTTGTAAAAAGGGAAAGAAACTTACAGTTGAGCTATATAGTCCATCAAAAGAAAACAAAGATGACGCTAACAAGAAAGGGGCACTTAGTTTAACAACCGTTAGGATGTAAGAGCAGCGAGGCCCATTGAAGATAGAAAAAATAAGGAAAGGTAAGAATCATCTAGCAGGTCCAGTAGTAGCGTATTAAGCTAACACCATGCAATGATTCTTCTTTATAGGAAATTCTCTTCAAGGCGCGTTATCAGCCCGCCAAAAAATCATCAATAGTTTTTGCTAAGCGCTTTACCAAATCGTCGACTTGACGTTCATTGATTATCAATGCTGGCAACAATCGAATGGTGTTGTTATTAACTACATTGAGTAAAATGCGATATTTTAAACCGATATTGAGTATGCTTAAACAATTTTTTGGTAATTCTACCCCAAGCATCAAACCACAACCACGAATCGCAACAATTTTTGAGCCTAATTTTTGCTGCAATTTATCCTGCAAATATCGACCAATTTCTTGTGTATGCTCTAGTAAATTTAATTTTTCGATGGTTTCTAATACTGATAAAGCAATAGCACAAATAATAGGACTTCCACCGAAAGTTGTTCCGTGTTTTCCTGGAGCAAAAA
>MGXJ01000042.1:8836-9166 GCA_001801345.1 Gammaproteobacteria bacterium RBG_16_37_9
AAACACCGATAGGAAATCCATTGGCTAGCGCCTTGGAGTTAGTGATGATATCAGGAACAATATCGAAGTTTTGATAGGCAAACCATTTCCCCGTTCTACCAATACCAGTTTGTACTTCATCCAAAATCATAAGCCAATCATTTTGATCACATAACTGACGAACACAATTCATATACTCTTTAGTTGCCGCAAAAAGTCCACCATCGCCCTGAATCGGTTCAAGCATAACTGCAATAATATTAGCATTTTCTGTGGCAAGTTTTTTTAATTCAAAAATATCGTTTAAGGTGACATAAGTAAATCCCGATAAAATAGGTTCAAAACCCGTTT
>MGXJ01000042.1:9269-11494 GCA_001801345.1 Gammaproteobacteria bacterium RBG_16_37_9
ATAAACACGGGTTAATTTTAATGCAGCTTCATTTGCTTCAGCCCCAGAATTGCAAAAAAATGCTTGTTCCATTCCAGCAACTTTTGTTAGCTTATCAGCAAGTTTTTCTTGATTAAGTATACGAAAATTATTGCTGGTATGAAGTAAAAGTTTCGCCTGTTTAATAACGGCTTTGGTAACTTCAGGGTGAGAGTGCCCCAAATTACAAACAGCAATTCCAGAAAAAGAATCAAGATATTTAACGTTTTCAGTATCCCAAAGCCAAACACCGCGTCCACGTGCGAAGGCAATTGGCAATTGACTATAATAGGTTGGCATAATCGAGTGGGAAGTCATAGTGGTTTTTCCAATAGGTTGTCAGCAACACATAATACGACCGACACATATAATACGTCAATCAAATGATCGTATTCAAAACAGGGCGAGACGGCAAGGAGTCAAGTCATCTTACACCCTTGCGCCTTTCGACAGTTCGGGAATCGCTACATTTTTATTAGGAACTACCGTTGAAACAGCATGTCTAAAGACCAGCTGCATTAAGTCACCTTTTAAAATAATCACTTGATCATCGAAAGCATCGAGCCACCCCTGTAATCTAACTCCATTAATCAAAAAAATCGACACATCTGCGTTTTCCTCAAGCAATCCCCGCAAAAAATCATCGAATAATGTCTGCTTTTTTAACATATTAATTTATTAGTGAAGCGCTTGAAATAAATAAAAAAAATAACGCAACAAAGAATAAAGCAACCTTTTCGCTACATCTAAGAACCATACATTTCCTCAAAAAACACAACAATATAACATAAAGTATACACAACTTTTAAAAAACAACATTAAGGAAGGGTAAAATTCCGGTTATAATCCTGTTAAAACCTACTGCGAGCGTTTCAACTCATTTAGGTTAATATTTCGCAAGTCTTTTTACTTTCGTGTATACTCCATCATCTATAAAAAGGGTCAAATACCCACCAAAGAGGTAACGAACAATGATTAAAAAACTTCTTCTTATTGCCTTACTCATTTTTTCGGCTAATTCAGTTTGCGCTAAAGATACACTTATTCTTCTTTCAAACTTTGACAATGTTGGGGATCGCAATCAACTCCTTGGCATTGCAAAAGCTTACAAAGGAGATCCCAAAGTAGAGGAAATAAACACAAAAGAGGTATCGGCCTCTACCATTCGAGCAAAGGTTACAAAAACGGCTATTGATAACAAAGTCATTGTCATCGGATCAGGTGAAGGAAGCATGCTTAGTGTTCAAGAACTAACACCTCAAAAAAACGTTGTAATCTGCCTCTCTTCTCATGTGATTTTAGATGGCTACAATAATCCAAGTCTTATGGAAAAAGTCGATTTCCTCGCTTTGCCCGGTCACGCGAGCAAGGGTGTTGCTGAGGGCTGGCAAAAAAAACTTATTTTAACAACAGGCTTCTCCCACAACCGTCAACGCGAAGACGCTCAAAAAGCATATAATCTTGGAAAAGATACCCTTCCCGCTTGTAAGTCCTATTTGGGCATTTATTTAGCTGGGGATGCACCAACTCCATCAAAGGAAATCAAACTTTTTACAAAAGATGAAGCCGAGAAACTCGCCGTTTATATAGCAAATCAAGTTGATGACTCTTGCATACTTATCCTAAACGGTCCCCGCACCGGCAAGCATGATAAAGATAAACAGGAAATTAAAACTGCTCATCGCGATGGCAAGCTTGATCATGTAACGGCTGCTTTCAAAGTGAAACTTGAAAGTAAAATTGGACCAGAAAAAGTTCATATCATTGATTTTCAGTTTAACGGACCACAGTTAGGTTACAATACTTTTGACCTTGTTTTGGGAGCCTTACTTGAAAAAAAAGGGAAAATTTTTGTTCCCGGAGAATCTACCTCCGTCATTTCAGAAGCCATTGATGTGCTAGGCGATCCTAAGAAAATCACCATTTATAAAAATGGCGCCATGAGCGAGGCTCATGAAAATCATGTTATGAGCGAAGGAAATGCTGGACGCGCTTCTGTCCTTGCAGATACTTCTGGAACACCAATGACCCTTAGTTCTACTGAAAACAAAGGCCCCACTAAAAGCTCAGCCCAAACCATTGCAGAGAAGCTGTGGCTGGCTGTTCACCAATAAACAATGAGATAACACATCACCCGTATTATCTCTTACTTCTACGCGATACAATCCCTTAACTTTAACTCTACTAATTTCAGTAGCAATATTATT
>MGXJ01000042.1:11505-11647 GCA_001801345.1 Gammaproteobacteria bacterium RBG_16_37_9
CAGCAAGACGATCAACACATGTTCTTACTAAAAAGTGAGTTTTTGCTTTTTGTGCCTTACAAAATAATTCATAAATGTCATTTTCAAGATCACCAGCAGGCATTCCAAATACCATATAGCAACAAAATCTACCAAATAACAT
>MGXJ01000043.1:0-222 GCA_001801345.1 Gammaproteobacteria bacterium RBG_16_37_9
ATAAAACAGATTAAATTAGATCAGTTATTTTTAAAATTATTATTTCAAACGATGAAAAGCCGAATACAACTCCGCCTCGAGGATTTTTGCGGGTTTTACATCATCAACATTTTTTTGAATTAGCGTTGATTAGATAGTAATGCTAAGTTATTAAACCGCTTTACCAAAGAAAATTTCCCTGGATCCAGATTGTGGTAAAACTGCGGCAACTTCTTAGTTGGA
>MGXJ01000043.1:244-7630 GCA_001801345.1 Gammaproteobacteria bacterium RBG_16_37_9
CAGATGTTTCTTGTAAAAACTCCTCCTTGTTTACAAATCTATCCTTAAATTGCGGCAAATGCGCGCCGTAATATAAATCACCGCTCTGACTGTCGATTATTTTAAAACAATTTGGCGCATAAAAAGATAGCGCGGAGATATTCTCAAAATCTTGATAAATATATAACGGATTACTTTTTGCTTCCGAAGTTAAATAAACTCCAACCGCAACTGCTGAAAGATCATCTTTAGTAGTTTTGATATATGAAACCATAGTTAGCATAACTGGGATAATTAAACCAGCAAGTAGAACAGCAACCACTTGCGAATTTCGGACAAAAGCTATGACAACAATTGCACTAAATAAGCTATAAATAATAGTAATAATAACAAAACTTTTATCTAAACCATTTATTTGAATGATATTAGTAAAAACCACCAAACTAAACACAAGCGAGACCAGAAATAAATTTATCGTAACCCAAATATTAAAAATTTTGGGATGTTTAGCCACCAAACTTTTTATTTTTACTCCAAGAATCATAGCAAGCGCTGGCATGCTTACAATCATGTAATAATTTGCTTTAGCGCTTGAAAGTGAAAAAAATATAAGCGGAAATAACAACCAACACCAGCTAAAACGCAACAGCTTTTGTTCAGACACATTCAAATCTTTGGTGCGCCAAAAAATTAATGGCATAAAAAGCGACCAAGGAAATAAATAGATCATAATACGTGGCAGATAGTAATATATTGGCCCTTGATAATAATCATGTGGCTCACGTTGATTTAAAAACCGCAAAAAGTGCTCTTCAACAATATAATGCCACATAAAACCTTTATGCTGTATTGCTGCCGCAAGATGCCATGGTAAAACAATTGCCAAAAATATAACTATCGCCCTCGGATCTAAAGCCTTACATAAATAGCGGCGAAAATTTCTCTCTAAAATAAGAAACAAACCAAAACTACCACATATTAATACAACAGCAACGAGCCCTTTAGTCAAAACCGCCAAACCTAGGAATAAATAACCAATTCTTAATATGGATATTTTTTGCGATTCATACCAGTAAAACAAACAAAAAAGAGAGCTGCTAATTAAAAGAGTAAATAGCATATCAAAATAAACCATACGCGCAATTATGCTAACCCCAATACTAGAAGCAAAAATTAACGCGCCTATAAAACCAATTTGCGCCTGCTTAATTTTTTTAGAGAAATATATAATTACTATGCATAATAAAACCGCGCTGGTTGTAGTAACAAAGCGAGCAGCAAATGCAGTTAAGCCAAAGGCAGAAAAACTTAAAGAAAGTAGCCAATATAAAAACGGCGGTTTTTCAATATATGGAACACAATTTAAATGAGGGATAATAAATGATTTATTGAGGAACATGTATTTTGCAATGCTGGCATATAGCCCCTCATTATTATCAAAAAGAGGATATGAACCAATAGCAAAGTAAAAGCTAAAAAAAGCAAATAAAGACAGGATCAAATACCATAGCCAATAGTTCGATTTTTTATCGAGAGTAAACATATTTATTACTAGTGTAACTAATATAAAAGAAGTGTATTATATCAGCAATTCTTTAAAGGATACTATTTTTGTGAGACACATTTATAATTTTTTTTTATATTTAATTTTACCATTTTTGCCTCTTAGGCTTTTATGGCGATCAAGAAAAAATATTGCTTATCGACAGCGCATGCTGGAACGATTTGCCTATTTTAATTTTTCGCCGATTCCAGAATGCATTTGGGTTCATGCTGTTTCTTTGGGCGAAGCGATTTCAGCTGTGCCACTAGTCAAAGCGTTATTACAACACTACCCTAGCACTACTATTGTTGTAACTACCATGACCCCAACTGGCGCCGAACGCATCCAAAAAATATTTAATAACGAAGTAATTCAGCTTTATGTTCCCTATGATTATCCTTTTGTTGTCAAAAGATTTTTGCGTAAAGTTAATCCAAAAATTTTGATCGTGATGGAAACAGAGCTATGGCCCAATATTTTATACTATACTGCAAAGCGTAAAGCCCCCATCATTCTTTGTAACGGCAGATTATCCGCTAAATCAGTATTAGGTTATAAAAAAATTCGTGGCTTTATGCAGAAAATTTTGGATCATATAACCATGGTGGTAGCACAAAGTAAAATTGATGGCGAAAGATTTCTAGAGATTGGACTTGATCCACAAAAACTATTAATCGGCGGTAATATTAAATTTGATATCACCATACCAAACGAAGTATTATTGCAAGCACCGCAGTTGCGTTTGGCTCTTGGCCAAAGACCCATTTGGATTGCAGCCAGCACCCACAACATGGAAGAAGAAAAAATTCTAATCGCAGCCAAAAAAGTATTAGAAGTTTTGCCAAATGCATTATTAATTTTAGTGCCGCGGCATCTGGAGCGGTTTGATCAAGTTTTTGAACTTTGTCACAGTCAAGGATTTAATGTGGTGCGTTATAACAACAAACAAGATTATACGGAATCTACTAATGTGATGTTAGGTGATGTAATGGGGCAATTATTGCTATTTTATGCTGTAAGCGATATCGCATTTGTTGGTGGAAGTTTAGTGCTATGGGGCGGCCACAATTTACTTGAACCGGCAGCTTTAGCCAAACCAGTAATCTCTGGTCCAAATTTGAGCGCCTTTTTAGAAATCAGTCAAATGTTAATTGATGGCAATGCTTTAGTGAAAGTGGACGATGAATTAATGCTAGCACAAAATTTGATCAAGTTATTTCAAGATCAAAATTTGCGAGAAAAACTAGGCGCAGCGGCGCTTGATGTAGTAGAAAAACATCGCGGCACAACGAAAAAAATCATGACCTTGATAGAAAATATGATCAAATAAAATGCGTATCGCTGAAATCTTAAAAACCAAAACACTCGCCAATTCCACTACACCACGACTTGATTTGGAGCTATTGCTAGAAGTTATTTTGCATAAACCACGAAGTTTTTTGTATGCAAATCCTGAATATGCGCTAACCTCCGAGCAAAAGGAGAAATTCGAAGCTTTGTATAGACGCCGCTTGCATGGCGAGCCTTTGGCCTATATTTTAGGCAAAAAAGAATTTTGGTCATTGGAATTGGCGGTTAATAACAAAGTCTTAATTCCACGATCTGAAACTGAGCTTTTGGTTGAAATTATTTTAAGTAATTTAAATCGTGAAGTGGCAAATATTGCTGATTTAGGCACAGGCTCAGGGGCAATTGCGCTCGCTCTTGCTTATGAGCGACCAAAGTGGAATATTGTGGCAACCGATATCAGCGAAGATGCTTTACAAGTAGCTCGTTATAATGCAATGCAACTGCAGATATCGAATGTTGAATTTTGTCGAGGTGATTGGTGCGAGATTTTGTCAAACAAAAAATTTGATGTAATAGTTAGCAATCCACCTTATGTAGAAAAAAATGATCTTCATTTACAACAAGGCGATGTTAGGTTCGAACCTAAAATTGCTTTGGAGGCTTGCGATGGCTTTGATGCGATAAAAACCGTAATAATGCAGGCCAAAAACAGGTTAACTAGTGATGGTTTATTGGTGCTTGAGCATGGTTATGATCAAAGCAGTGCGGTGCAGGAGTTATTACTGCAAAATGGCTATCAAAAAATAACACCGCATAAGGATCTTGCGGGGATATATCGGGCGGTGGTGGCGAAGAATGGGGAAAACGAGTAATTACTATGATAATCAATAATCCTAAAGACTTGCTTCCCTATCAAAAGCTAAAATTTTATACGCCGCTAGCAATGCTGTTTGTTTCGCTATTTATAGTAGTTAATATTGTGACGCAAAAAATAGTTCCCGTTGGTGAACACATAATGCTAACTGCTGGCGATTTTGTTTATCCATTAAATTATATATTAAGCATAATTTTGACTGAAGTGTATGGATATGCAATGTCGCGTCGAGTAATTTGGGGGGCATTTATTTGTAATATTTTTGTCACTGTAATTATTATGTTTTGTATCGCACTACCCCACACCTCTTCATGGAACGAACAAGAACAATACGCGATGATTTTAGGCCATGCTCCCAGACTACTGGCAGCATCTTTTGGTGCTTTTCTAGTTGGCGAATTTATAGGAACTTATATTTTAGCCAAAACTAAAGTTTTCACCGCTGGAAAATATCTTTGGTTTAGATCAATGGGAGCTACTTTATGCGGGCAAGTTATTGATAGCATCGCTTTTACTAGTATAGCTTTTGCTGGAATTGTAAGTTGGCATGATATTATAATTCTGAGCATCTCTGCTTATTGGTGCAAAGTAATTTATCAAGTTCTATTGACCCCGGGAATTTATGCTTTGGCGCGATTTTTGAAAAAACATGAGCATGTGGACATATTTGATCGAAATACTAATTTCAATCCATTCCACTTGGGTTTAAAATAGAACTCTAGTAAGCAAGTTGCTAATTATGACTATTATCAAACAATCAATGTCGACTAAAGATGTAAAAATCAAGAGCAAAACTTTGCTCCACGATGGATTTTGTAAAGTTAATCTTTATGAAATTCAACAAAAATGTTTTGATGACAGTTGGTCTTCAATATATACCAGGGAATGCATTATCAAAGCATGTGCTGTTGGCGCCCTTCCTTACGATCCTATACTTGATAAAGTAGTTTTAATCGAACAATTTCGCATTGGCGCTCTAGAAAGAAAAGTTACACCCTGGTTAATTGAAATTGTGGCTGGAATTGCGGATCAAAAACACGCGGAATCTGATGAAGATTTAGTTAAACGAGAAATGAAAGAAGAGACTGACCTAGAAGTAGAAAAGTTATTGCCCATATATGATTATTTCACCACCCCAGGTTGTTTAACAGAAAGGCTAAAGTTATTTTGCGCTAAAGTTGATTCCAGCAAGGCTCCACAATTTTGTGGATTGAAACAAGAACACGAAGATATTAAAATTCATGTAGTCTCAACTCAAGATGCATTTGCAGCAGTGCGCTGTGGCCAAATTAATAATGGCCTTGCCATTATCGCTTTACAGTGGTTAGAGCTAAATTTAGAAAATGTGAAGCGGCAAATGAAAGACCTTGGCCCAGACTAAACGAGCAAGCACGTTGCGACTTGGTAGATTACAAAAATCATAAAAAGCAAGAACGCAATTGGTTATAATTCTCTCTAGCAGCTATTTATTTCGTCTTTGGTTAATCCAGTGACTTGCTGAATTGTTTCGGAAGAATAATATGTTTTTTTAAGTTTACATTGCACTCTTAATAATCCCCATAAAATCTTCAGGTTTTAGGCTGGCTCCACCGATAAGTGCGCCATCTATATTTGGTTGAGAAAGCAGTTCTTTGCTGTTACTTGGTTTAACACTGCCACCATATAAAATTCTGATAACATCAGCATTTGTCTGACCAAATTGTTTGGCGAGCATTTGACGGATCATTAAATGGACTTCTTCAGCTTGCTCTTTTGTAGCGGTTTTGCCAGTGCCGATCGCCCACACTGGTTCGTAAGCTATAACTGTTTTTGTTACATCATTTGCAGTTAAATCCATTAACCCACCAGTAAGTTGGGTTGCAATAATTGATTCTATTTTTCCAGCTTCACGTTCTGCTAATGTTTCTCCAACACAAAAAATAGGAACGATGTTGTATTTCAAAGCAGCCTTTATTTTTTTATTGACGGTGCTATCGGTTTCATTAAAAAACTGACGTCTTTCAGAGTGGCCGATAATCACATATTTTGCACCAGCATCTTTTAGCATTGGAGCAGAAATTTCTCCGGTGAAAGCACCAGCATCTTCCCAAAAAAGATCTTGAGCGCATATTTTTACAGGAGAATCTTTTAAGAGTTCTGCCATTTTATTAATAGCTATGAAGGATGGAGCTATAACAATTTCAAACTTTGTCGTCGCAGAAGATTGTTGCAATTCTTGAGATAATATTTTGAGGAAATCTAATGTTTCGCCTATGGTTTTGTTCATTTTCCAATTGCCGGCGATGATGGGTATTCGCATGTTCTTATTGCTCCTTAAGTTTTTATTTTTTTGTTATCTCTTCAATAAACGCTAAAAATAATTTAACTAAATTATCTGTAGCTAATTTAGCCCCTCTTAATGTGCCTTCATGGCTTAAGATCTCTTTACTTAGACCGGCGCCAAGGTTGGTAACAGCACAAACTGAGGCTACTTTCAAACCACAGTGTCTGGCGATAATTGTTTCTGGCACAGTTGACGCCCCAACCGCGTGCCCACCTAGCATTTTATACATCCTGATTTCTGCATGGGTTTCAAAGGTTGGTCCGGAGGTGGCAACAAAAACGCCGGTGTTCAAGGGGATATTTATTTTTTGAGCGATGCTTAGTAGCTTTTGGCGTAAATCGCTATCATAAGCATTATCCATAGAAACAAATCTTTCTCCAAACTCATCGTCATTGGGTCCGATCAGTGGGTTTTGAGAAGTGAAATTAATGTGATCTTCTATTGCCATTAAGCTTCCTGGCCCGTGTTCAACGCGTAAAGATCCTACTGCATTTGTTGTTAATAAAATTTCGCAGCCAATAATTTTTAAGGTTCTGATGATGGTTTTTAATGATGCAGTAGCTTCTGCTCCTTCATAAAAATGAGTGCGTCCTTCAAGGCAAACTACAGGAACGTCTTTTAGCATGCCTAAGTGCATTCTTTTAGAGTGCCCAGCAAGGGTGCTTACATAAAATCCTGGGAGGTCTTTGTAGTCTATAGTGCTGGCATTTTCAATTTGATCAGATATTGCACCGAGCCCTGAGCCAAGAATAATTCCTATCTTTGGTTTAAATCCAGGAGTAGTTTTAGCAATGATTGCAGCGCATTTTTTGATATTTGCATTAGCGTTAGGCATAATTTGTGTCCCCCTTTTTATTTATTTTCTAAATGTTCTGGGCCAAATGATAGCGGCAGTAAATTCTTGATGTTGGTTGTTTCCACAACTTTTTTGGTGAGTGGATCGCAAAGATATATTGGCGCATCTTGCGCGGCAAATTCTCTAATTATTTGTCGACAAGCTCCGCAAGGAGTGCATAATTCGCTGCCAGAGCCGACAATAGCGATGGCTTTGATTTTCTTTTTGCCAGCGGATATTAAAGAGGTGATGGCGGAGCGTTCAGCACAAATAGTCAAACCATAAGAGATATTTTCTACATTGCAGCCAACAAACATAGTGCCATCCTCGGCTTGAACACAAGCTCCAACTCTATATTTAGAATATGGTGCATATGCGTATTGCATTACTTCACAGGCTTTTTGGGCCATTAGTTCAGCGGTGTTTGGCATCTGTATCTCCTCATTTAGATTTGTTTTGTCATTAATTTTGGATCAAGGTAAAATCCGGTGTGAGTATAGCAAAATTATGTTTATTAGGAAAATGCTTAGTAGGAAAAAATG
>MGXJ01000044.1:0-4325 GCA_001801345.1 Gammaproteobacteria bacterium RBG_16_37_9
GACGTCGTGCGCCATCTACACGAACAAGGTGAAAAAATTCTCTGGGCAACTGATCGCTACTTAGGCAACTATGTCCAACGTGAAACTGGCGCTGATATGCTGTTATGGCAAGGTTCATGTGTAGTCCATGAAAAATTTAAAGCCAAGGGTATCGCGCAGCTAAAGTCGCTATATCCTGATGCGGCGGTGTTGGCCCACCCAGAATCACCACCAGCAGTAATTGAATTAGCTGATGTGGTTGGCTCAACCTCCCAACTTTTAGCGGCTTCTGAAAAGCTTCCAAATAATATTTTTATTGTAGCCACAGAGATGGGGATTTTGTATAAAATGCAGCAAAAATCTCCAGATAAAACTTTCATTATCGCTCCAACCAACGGCACCGGAGCAACTTGCAAAAGCTGTGCTAGCTGTCCCTGGATGGCGATGAATACTCTTGCCGGTATAGAAAATTGTTTACTTACTGGAAAAGAAGAAGTGATTGTCCCAGCTAAAATCATTAAAAAAGCAATTATTCCCCTTGAAAAAATGCTAGCTTTTCGTGAAACCCTAATTAAATAAATCTGGTTTGTGCTACAAATAAGCAGGGCCCCGTTGTCACTTACCCTCATGTGTGATAGCATTGCCTTTGTCACTTATCGTAACATGGAGGGTAAACTGTATGGCAACACCAGACTTTGTCACCGATCCTGCTGCACAGAAAAAAACAGAAGCAACAAAAAAAGCCAAAGTTGCCATAACGTTCCTCTTTCAAGAAGTTCTAGAAACTGAAACTACATATTCTAAGCGACTAAGTTTTGCTACAAATACTATCGATTCGACTGAACCCAACAATGATGAAAAGACATTATTAGAACCATACCGAGCATTGAGCGCGGAAAGCGGTAGAATAGTCGCTTCTCTTAGTAACCCCACCACTACTACCACTCTTGACCAAAAAATATCAACCTTTTGCCAAGCGCTGCGCACTGTAAATTGGACCACCTACGCCACAGCTGCGATCCAATATCCCAGCGCAGCTGCATTGTTCAATCCTAAATTCGATGAAGTATTAGAAAAAGAAAAAGAAACCAATCCCCATTATGAGTTACCCGATAAACTCGATGGAGCAGCCTATGCGATTCTCGTCGTACAGCGCGGACCAAGATATGAGATGCTCGCAAAAGATCTACTTAAAAACGCCATAAAATTATGTAGTAAAGAAGATCTTAAAGCAGCTGGTCTTGAAACCGATGATGATTTTAAAGCACTATTAGGAAAAGATTATAGTCCACCAACAGAATTTATATCTGAATCTGCAATTAAAATAGAAACCTTAAAACAGCTGATTACAACTTTTAGCACAATAAAAAAAGGGATGACGTACGTCAACGAAGCAAAACGCAAAGCAGAACGCGAAGCAGAATTAGCTTCAATGTTTCCAGATGAAAAAATAGCTCTGATTCTCTTCAATAATAATCTCAAATTGAATATAGGTCTTCGAAAAGAAGACCAACCAAAAGCTGCTAAAGAACTAACAAAAGCCATTACAGACGGAGACCCGGAAAAAATAGCAGGCCTCTTAATAAAATATTCTTTCGTAGCCGCAAAAAATAAGAACGCTGCAACACCGGATGAACTAGCTAAAGCCTTAGAAGTAGCAAAGAGCATAAAACAAGATTACTACTATAGCCTAATAGAAGATGAAGGCATCCGAGAAGTAATTCGTGCAACTGGAGCTAAAATCGAAGTTGCTGCTGATAAAAAATTATCTCGTTTACAAAAGTTTAGATACGCAACATCGAGCTCAACAAGACACTACATCGATGAACTTAATCGTGCCATTAAAAAGAAAGATTCTAAAAAAATAGAGGAATCTTTACGCGCACTCGGCATAAATATTACTAACCCGAAATCAGTATTTCACGGGAAAGAACTTCAACTCCAACTATCTCAGCTACAAGAAGCTATGGCTTCTTTTCCAGAAAGCACGGAAACATCCAGATTAAAAAAAGAATTTGCTGCTTTAATTACAACCTCTGAAAGTAAATTCAAAAAACTACTAGAAAGCGGCGATATAACGAAATCTGATGTTAAAGAGGCAGCAGAAGCACTAAGAAAACTAAAGAGCCTTATAGCAATAGCGAAAACAATCGAAAAATTTGAAGAACTTACGACGAACCTACAAACAATACCAGAAACTGCAGGCTTAAAAGAAACTGCCCAAAAAGCTTTAGATGAAGCAAAAACGATACTTTCAAGTTTGTCTCTTCAGCAGGACACCGCAGATGTATTTGCTGAGAAGCTAGATAATATATCGAATATTATTGGACTAGTTGAACACCTAGAAAAATATGCACCACAAGCAACTGCCTTAGCTGAGCAATTAGAACTGTTAAAGTTAGCAAAAAAAGCTTTGCCAATATCTACATCAAAATTAAATACCGAAGTTGATAACTTAATTAATGAATTGACTACTGTTATTCAAAAGTTAAAAACTAGCGGCACTATAACTGACACTGATATTGAAAGAGCAATTCAAGCGGTGGAAAAACTAAGAATTTTAGAAAATGCAAAGCCTGTTATCGAAAAATTAGCAAAACTAGAGACAGGTGCAGAAAACCTGCTCAAAGCCGAAGGAGTGCAAAAATTTGCCGTAGATACTTTAGCAAAAATAAGAAATTCTCTTCAAACATTGAGCATTAGCACCGATGTCACAAGTTTTAATCAAACATTAACTGAAATAGCGCAAAATCTAGCCCAAATTGAGACTCTGGAAGCAAATGCAGCAAATGCCAAAACTCTAGAAAAAAAATTAATACAGTTACGAGGCATGGTGACAGCTTTACCTTGGCTTACTAAAGAAACCTTGCCCTTGCTTAGTTCATGGAAAGATAAACTTGAAGATCTAAAAAGTGGTGAAAGTATAACAGATGAGGATATTAACCAGGCAGCTGAGGCCGTAGAAAAACTTGAAAAACTTTCAAGAATAAACCAACGTTTTTCCGAACTAACAGAAAAAGCTAAAAAATTACCACCGTCATTGCAAAATCCAATTATGACGACTTTAATAGAAATTAAGACGAGTTCTTTCTTTAAGTTAACTCTCGATAGTGCTCCAGGATCCATATCTGAAATAGAACGAAGACTAGGACAAGTTGAAGAATTCGAAAATTCAGATAATGTAAAAAAACTTGATGCGACCATACAAAAATTGTCTGGCAGATTAAAGCCAGGTTCTGCAGCAAGCACGCATCTAAATGGCTGGATACAAAGGATGCATAAACTTGAAACAGCATCGATAACTGCTAGCACAGTTAACGCGGCAGAAGCAGCATTTACCGAATTAATGAAATTAAAATCGGAAACAGAAAATACAGATAGCAATCTGACAACAATTGAAGAAACTTGCAACAAAGCTAAAAGAGTCGGAGAGGAGTTGACACAATTGCTGGTTTCTCTGCAATCTGGGCAAGGCACCTTAGAAGCTACAACTAAGCAATTAGAAGAATTAGAAGAAACAATAATAACCCTAGATGGACAAATCGAATCCAAATTAAAATCACTGCAAACGGATTTAACTACGCGTATAAGCAATTTAAAGACTTTTAAGGAAGAGTTAGATTCCCAAGCATTATCCGAAGATCAAATCATCGCAAAAGCCATAAGCTTGGGAATAGGGTTGGGAATAGGAATGGGAAAACTTGCTCCAAAAACAGATGCATTTCACCCTCAAGAACTATTGCAGCAAATTGACGCAGATATAAAAGTGCTTGAGCAACAAAAAAGTAAGGCCGAAGAAATAATAACAGAAGCTAGACGCATCAAAGATGAGCGGCTCCCTCCCCTCAAAAAGCAAGTAGCTGAAAAAAACGTTGCGGATGCAAAACAAACTATAGACAATATAACAGCGCGATTGGACGCTCTGCTGAAAAAAATTACACAATACCGCAATAGCTTTGTCTATAAAATCCAGAATTTTTTTACCCAAGGTAAAACTGGAACATCTCTTAAGGCTACAGAAGATGCAATACGTAAGCAGAAAATCTATGTTACCGCGGCGAGTCAACCCGGATTACCACATACTGCTGCTACCGAAAGTTTAAAAAAGAGCCAAGACGATATAAGGGAATTAGAGGACAAAGTAAAACATAAAACATCTCTACCATCTTGGCGTCGCAGTAAACCTAAATACACTGCCGCTCTGACAACACAACCAACATCCCTTCCTCCCCCATCCAAAAAACCTGACGAAGTTGATGGCGGAAATGGACCGCACATGTAAAAAAATATTATATATGGCAAAACTGTAAAAAATTTTCAGTTGTTTGGGCGGCAAAAGCCTCATA
>MGXJ01000044.1:4339-5312 GCA_001801345.1 Gammaproteobacteria bacterium RBG_16_37_9
GTTAGCCATAAACTCAGCAATATACGGCAAGTATAGCGGCTCATTGGATTTACCACGCACTGGCATCGGAGCTAAATATGGAGAATCAGTTTCAATTAATATTTTTTCTACAGGAACATTTTTGGCAATATTTCGTAAATGTTCCGCATTCTTAAAAGTTACAATTCCAGAAAAATAGATGTAAAAACCAAGGTCAAGCGCCGCTTTTGCCATGTCTAAACTTCCAGTAAAACAGTGCATAACTCCACCTACTTTTTTAATCTCTTCCTCTTGCAAAATTCTAATAATATCAAGATCGGCATCGCGTGCATGTAAAATTAAGGGTTTTTTCACTGATTTAGCTGCTTGAATATGCAGTCTGAATAATTCGATCTGCTGCTTGCGTTTAATTTCATCTTTAATGTAATAGAAATCTAGCCCAGTTTCACCAATAGCTACAACTTTTTTATTCTGCGCTAAATTTATTAACTCTTGTAGATTTGGTTGATATACATTTTCTTCACCTGGATGAACACCGACGGCTGCGAAAAGATTTTGATCTGTTTCTACGATTTTTAAAACAGCTGGGAAATTTTCTACGCTGGTTCCTGGACAAAGAATATATTTCACACCTTTTGCTCGCGCAGCAGCAATAGCGTTATGGATATCTCCACCATATGGCTCTAAATCAAGCATATCTAAATGGCAATGTGAGTCAGCAAGCATAAATAAGTTACCATTTTATAATTTTATCAATCTTGGACAAGCAATTGTTGTCATCCTCCTTCCATACTGTCATCCTCGGTTTCTTTTAGCTGTCATCCTCGGTTTCTTTTAGCTGTCATCCTCGGGCGAAGACCCGAGGATCTCGGGACCTCTTCATACTAGATCCTCGTGTCAAGCACGAGGATGACACATAAAAAAGTCCAAGAATGACACGTGAGAAGAGAGCCTGCCCTCGTGCTCGCCACGAGGGCGAATGATGATAATTCTC
>MGXJ01000044.1:5323-12054 GCA_001801345.1 Gammaproteobacteria bacterium RBG_16_37_9
AACCCCATCCAACCAATTATCACATTTTCTATAATTAACTGCTGATTCAAATTAATTTTATTAGCTAGATGCTGGCGCAATGCAATCAACTTATCTTTATATGCAAACAACCTAGATATACTAGTTTTTCCGGCAAAATTACTAAGCATCTCTAACTGATCTTGATTCACAATAGTTTCAATAGCTGCAAATTTAATTTTAATCAAGTCATTGGCAAGATACATAAATGTTATTAATAAATTCTCAAGCCCCAAATTCAAACATTTTGCAGCCATCTGCACTGAGTTTATTTTACCCTGCTGCAATGCATCAAGATGAGAAAAAAACTCCAAGCGTTTATTTAGATCTTCTTCTTTTGCTAAATCCAAAGCTTTTAATGGCGCATTTTCAGCCAATGCAAGTAGAAGTTTAATATTGCCTTCGGGAATTTGTTGTTTGAGCCATTTTTCGGCGATAATATACTCTGGAACATCAATAGACAATATTTGGCAACGACTACGAATAGTTGCTGGCAACCCCATTGGATGAGCTGTGATTAAAATTATAATAGTATGAGGGTCTGGTTCTTCTAGGGTTTTTAATAAAGAATTCGCAGCGGCAACATTCAACATTTCAGCAGATTCAATAATAACGATTTTAAAACCACCCTGGTGAGAAGTATTATTTAAATCTATTATCAACTCTCGAATTTGATCGATCTTTATAGCTTTACCTTGCTCTTCTGGACGGATAATAATTAAGTCCGGGTGATTATTAGCTTGTAACAACTGGCAGGCATCACATACTCCGCAAGCTTCCATCTTTTCTAAACTTTTTTGACAAAGTAACAATTCAGCTAAACTTTGCGCAAAATAACTTTTACCTAGCCCTTCCCTACCTTTGATTAAAATAGCATGCGGTAACTGTGAAGCATTTCTGCGCTTAACCAAGTATTGCCACTTTTGCTGTTGCCAAGGAAGGGTATGATGCATAGTAATTAATTATTTATTAATCAATTTTTTTAAAATATTTTCGATTTGTTGGGATACTTCTTCAGGATTTTTATTAGCATCAAGAATATGAAATCTGTCTGGTTCTTTGCCAGCTCTTTCAAGATAACAATTACGCACTTTTTCGAAGAAAAATTCTTCCTCTTTTTCAATTCGATCAAGATAGCGATTCTTTTTAATCCGACTCAAACCAATGGTTACTGTAACATCGAATAATAAAGTATGATCAGGGCGTAAATCACTCTGCACCCACTGTTCTAAAATTGAAATTTTTTCCTGTGACAATCCACGGCCACCACCTTGATAAGCATAAGTAGCATCTGTAAAACGATCACAAATCACCCATTGACCACGTTGCAACGCTGGGATAATAACTTGATTTAAGTGCTGCGCGCGTCCTGCAAAATAAAGCAACATTTCAGTATCTGGATGCATTTTTTCTTGATAATGATCCAAAATAACTCTACGAATTTTTTCTGCAATCTCTGTGCCGCCTGGTTCACGAGTTAAAATAAAATCAATATTAAATTTGCGCAAATATTCAGCCAAAAACCGAACAGCAGTGCTCTTGCCTGCTCCTTCTATGCCTTCCAATGTGATGAAATAGTTTTTTTTCATATTAATAAAAATGTCATCTCCCCTTCAAATACTTTCTAATCCCCTTCCCCTGCTCCTTAAGTGAATCAGAAAATTTATGCGTGCCATCACCTTTAGCAACATAATACCAAGCTGTCCCTGTTACCGGGTGTAATGCCGCTTCGATCGAATCTTTGCCGGGCATAGCAATAGGAGTTGGTGGCAATCCTTTATGTTTATAAGTGTTATACGGGGTATTTATCAAAAAATCGGTTTTCTTTAATTTACCAGAGAATCTTGAACCAAGACCATAAATTACTGTCGGATCAACTTGAAGCAACATACCTTTTTCTAAGCGACGCAAAATCACGTCGGCAATAAGTGGTTTTTCTTGAGTAAATGCTGTTTCTTTCTCGATTAATGATGCAACAATTAGCGCTTCATATGGGCAATGATATGGAATATTTTTTGCCCGAGTATCCCAAGCAGCTTGCAATCTCTTTTGCATCAAAGAATAAGCATTTAACAAGATATCAACATCAGTTATCTCACCACTAAACAAATATGTATCTGGAGCAAACCTTCCCTCTGGCATTTCTCCAGAATGTCCAATTTTTTCCATTATTTCAGTTGTGCTTAATTTTTGGACAGTGTGTTTGATATATTTATTGTCATTTAACGCAGCAATAACTTGAGAAAAGTTCCAACCCTCTACAAGCGTAAAAGCATGGCGCAATGAATCTCCTTTTGCCATTTTTTGTATTAATTTATATGCTGTTGCACCAGGCTCAATAACATACTCACCAGCTTTTAGCGTGTATTCAACACCACTTAACCTGACAAATAATACAAAAAACAGTGGTCGTTTAAGTAAATTTTGTTGTTTTAAAGAGTAAGCGGCTTTTTTTACTGAAGTGCCTTGTGCAAAAACAAAACTTACCGGCGAACCATTGTTTGCAACTAGAGGAGTTTTTAAAAAAGTCCACCATTCAAAACCAATCCAAGCACAAATGACTAATGCTAGAACTGTTAAAATTATAAAAAAGAATTTTCTGGGTAGGTTCATAGTTGTTTTATCCATGCAATGATGAGATCCTCGGGTCTGCGCTTCGCTTACCCTAGAGCCTGCCATCGTGTTTAACACGAGGGATGACACCCATTAAATGTCATCCTCCTCGGGTCCTTGCCCGAGGATGCTTGACACGAGGATCCGCGTTAATTGACAAGACCGGATGAAAATAATTAATCCCTATATCTTCTTAAAAACCAGACAAGTATTAGTCCCACCAAAACCAAAGGAATTAGAAGCAACTGCTTCAATTTTTGCTGAACGTGCGGTATGTGGAACAAAATCCAAATCACAACCATCGTCTGGATTATCAAGATTAATGGTTGGCGGCACTACTTGATCGCGCATAGCCAATATAGAGATGATCGCTTCAACTGAACCAGCAGCGCCAAGTAGATGTCCAGTCATAGATTTAGTAGAGCTTACCGGTATTTTGTAAGCATAATCACCAAACACCTTTTTTATACCTATAACTTCTGCTATATCACCAGGCAAGGTAGATGTAGCATGAGCATTAATATATCCTATTTCTTCTTTATTTATACCAGCATCAGTAATCGCATTCTGGACTGCTAAAGCAGAACCTAAGCCTGCTTGATCCGGCAAAGTTATATGGGACGCATCATCACTCATACCATAACCGGCAAGTTCAGCGTAAATACGAGCACCGCGCCTTTTAGCAAATTCATATTCTTCGAGCACTACAATCCCAGCACCCTCTCCCAAGACAAAACCATCACGATCACGATCCCAAGGACGGCTGGCCTTAGTAGGCTCGTCATTACGCTTTGATAATGCTCGAATAGCAGCAAAACCACCAATACCCAACACAGTAGTTGCCATTTCACAACCACCAGCAATCATTACATCTGCATCGCCATAGCAAATTAATCGCGCAGAGTTGCCTATATTATGCGCGCCAGTACTACAAGCAGAAACGATTGATAAATTTGGTCCCTTACAACCATGTTTAATCGCTACCACTCCTGGAACCATATTAATAATGGCATATGGGATAAAAGTTGGAGAAATTTTTCTTTGTCCGCCTGCAAGAAAAGCCTCATGATTTCTCTCAATAGATAACAAACCGCCAATTCCAGCGCCTATAGAAACCCCAACCCTAGCAGCATTCTCTTCATTAATAACCAACCCAGAATCTGTAAGCGCCTGAGTTGCGGCAGCAAATCCATACTGAATAAAGATTTCGGTTTTACGAGCTTCTTTAGGATCAAAATATAATGCTGGATCAAAATTTTTGATGTCTGAACAGATCTTTACCGGAAATTGTGATACGTCAAAAGTGGAGATAGTACGCACGCCGCTTTTACCTGCCAAAAGAGCACTCCAGGTATCTGCGACAACCAAACCCAACGGGGTTACCATTCCAAGGCCTGTGACAACAACGCGCCGCTTCGTCAAAACAATGCCCTCGAAATATTATGTTGCTTCTTTAGTATGAGATTGAACATATTCCACGGCTTGCTGAACAGTTGTAATCTTCTCAGCTTCATCGTCTGGAATTTCGGTGCCAAACTCTTCTTCTAAAGCCATGACCAATTCGACCGTGTCTAACGAATCCGCACCTAAATCATCAACAAAAGATGATTCACTGGTTATCTCACTTTCGCTAACACCAAGTTGCTCCGCAATAATTTTCTTAACACGTTCTTCAATAGTTGGCATACTAAAACTCCCCTCACATTTAAAATTTAATTAAAGTCAAACAGCGTCATAAGTTTATTCAAAAGCTATCAACTTGCAAGAAATATTTTTTTATAAATAATTGCAATCTAAATCATGTACATACCACCATTTACATGAATGGTAGTGCCTGTAATATAGGAAGAGCTATCACTAACTAAAAACTCTACGGCATTTGCGATATCATCTGGCTGACCAATACGCTTCATTGGTATCACAGACAATAATTTTTCTCTTTGTTCATCAGATAATTTCTTCGTCATATCAGTTTCAATAAATCCTGGTGCAATACAATTTACTGTAATATTACGCGACGCCACTTCAAGAGCTAAAGCTTTACTAAAAGCAACTACCCCTGCTTTTGTTGCTGCATAATTAGCTTGTCCTGCATTGCCAGTATAGCCAATTACCGATGAAATATTAACAATTTTACCAAAGCGTGCTTTAACCATATCACGAATACAAATCCGACTTAATCGAAAAACAGAAGTAAGATTGGTAGCAATTACTTGATCCCATTCTTCCTGCGACATACGAAGCATTAAATTATCGCGGGTAATACCGGCATTATTAATTAAAATACTTGGTGAACCATATTTTTTAGCGATTAGTTCCATACAATTTTCTATCGAATCCTGTTTGGTTACGTCCATGACAAAACCTTCTCCCTTAAAACCAAGCTCCTTTAAAGATACAGAAATAGTATTAGCGTACTCTTCGCTATAATCTACTCCTATAGCAATTGCGCCATCTTTAGCAAGCCGTTCAAGAATCACCTTACCTATCCCACGACTAGCACCAGTAACTAATGCAACTTTATCTTGTAATGACATAAGCACCTATGGTTTTTTATTATTCGTAAAAGCATTACCTATAAAATCAAGGGAGTCAAGCCCAACCCTGGGAAAATTTTCATACTGGCTTGCGCCTCTTATTAGCATAAATGACATTCAATCTTTCCTTCATACCTTCCCGTAACTCGCCCATCTTCATAATTAGAAATTACCATACTTTTTTGGTAGGTTAGATTTTCAACATATCTTCTATATCCTTCTTTTTCTTGCGGATTTAACTTTGTCGAACGTTGCTTTATCATTTTTAGATTCCATAAATTATTTTTTCGCAGCAGGTTTTAACTCACGGATTTTAGGATTATCAGCCTAAACATATGTATGCGATCCCTAAGAAGCTATGGCGGAAGAGGGGTCAGCTGTAGAAACATCATGGCCTATATTTTAATGAGGTAGCCTTGGGGGGCAAGTCTTGCTGGACAGCAGCTCAAATAGCATTTGTCATTTGTCAGAACCTGGAACCTTTCTCCTTTACACTTAAATCTAAAACTAAAAATTTAAACGCCTGACTTTTTGGTAACTTCATGATAAAATGCACATCAAGTATTTGCATAGATATTAGCTTTTAAAAAAAACATAAGAGGGAATTTATATAAAACACAACTATCCAAAAGTTACAATTATCGGCGCGGGAAATGTTGGCGCCACAACCGCATATACATTAATGCTTCTAGGAGTTGCGCGTGAAATCGCAATTGTAGATAGCAACGTACAAAAAGCCAGCGGCGAATCTCTTGACTTAAACCACGGGATAAGCTTTGTAAATCCAACTTCAATTTATCAAGCCGACTATAAAGATGGATGCCAAAATGCCGATGTAATCGTTATCACTGCCGGCGCCGCACAAAAAGAGGGAGAAACACGACTCGATCTTATAAAAACAAACACGAAGATATTCAAATCAATTATTTCAGAAATAGTGAAATATGCAAAGAAGGAGGCTATTTTACTTGTGGTCACCAATCCTGTCGATGTTCTTACCTATGTCACATATAAATTATCAGGCTTTCCAAGCAACCAAGTTATCGGCTCAGGAACTGTGCTTGATACGTCACGATTACGTTTTTTAATAAGCCAACACTTTCAAGGCATTAACGCAAAAAATATTCATGCTTACATTATCGGAGAACATGGAGATACAGAGTTCCCTGTATGGAGCAACGCACAAATCGGTGGCGTTACACTAGAAAAATATCTCAAAAGCTGCTCCAATAAAAATTCAAAACCATATAAAGAAATAGAAACGGAATTGAAATCAATCCACGAAGATGTAAAAAATTCTGCTTATAAAATTATTGCAGCAAAAGGATCAACATATTACGCAATCGCATTATCAATCTGCTCAATTATTAAAGCAATTGTACGCAATGAACAAACAATTATGCCGGTATCAACTTTTATAGATGATTATTATGGAGTTAAAGATATATACCTGAGCTTACCAAGCTTAGTAGGACAAAATGGCGTTGAATATTTTTTGCGACTTGACCTATCTCCTGAAGAACAAAAGTTATTTAAAAAATCAGCGCAGACAGTGAAAAAAAT
>MGXJ01000044.1:12154-17438 GCA_001801345.1 Gammaproteobacteria bacterium RBG_16_37_9
CAATTATCGTATAGGCCGCTATCCACGCGCCTTCTCTAACATTTATTTGCTATATTTCACGTTCCTCGACTTCAGGTGGTCTGAGACTAAACGAGAGCAGCGAGTGCAGGTCTGGGTTGTAATTACTACCGTGAAAAACACGGTAGTAAATTTAATATTTTTTGTGATTCACCAATAAAATCAACCGCAATTTCGCTACTAATTCTCTTATTCAAACCTGTTAAAACTTTACCAGGACCACATTCCAAAACACATCTTACTCCATTATTAACAATAAATTGTATAGTTTCAACCCAGCGCACCGGACTATACAATTGTCTTACAAGTGCATCACGAATTTTTTGCGGGTCATCATTACAAACTACATCTGCATTCTGAATGACTGGAATTTTTGGAGGATTAATAACCACCTGTTCAAGTAAAGCTGCCAATTTTGTAGCAGCAGGATTCATTAGTGCACAATGCGACGGAATGCTGACAGGCAAAATTTTGGCTATTTTTGCGCCAAGACTTTTAGCAAGTAAAACAGCTCGCTCGGCCGCCTTAAGCTCGCCGGCAAGAACGGTTTGCCCGATAGAATTGTAGTTTGCTGCTACCAAAACTTCGTTTTGTGCTGACTCACTGCATATTTTCTTAATTGCATCATCATCTAAACCAACTATTGCAACCATAGCGCCCTCGCCATGATATGCATCTTGCATAAAACGACCACGATCGCGAACAATCTTAATTGCTTCGATAAAATCTATAGCATCAGCACAAACCAAAGCTGTATATTCACCCAAACTATGTCCAGCCAAAAACATAGGCTTTACTTGATTTTTATTTTTCCATACGCGCCACACAGCTACACCAGATGCTAATAAAGCAGGCTGCGTAAATTCAGTTTGATTAAGTTTTTCTTCTGGTCCGTTTTGAGTTAGATCCCACAAATCATAACCAAGAGCTTTTGAAGCCTCATTGAAAGTTTCTTGAACTTGTGAATAGCTAATTGCTAGTTCTTTTAGCATGCCAATTGTTTGAGATCCTTGGCCAGGAAAAACTATAGCGTATTTGTCTTGCATAAATTATTATCAATAATGGTAATCGCGGCGGTAGCCGCAGGCTTTAGCCTGCGTTTTCTAGCAGCGCAGGCTAAAGCCTGCGGCTACCACTTACGTCAATTATTTATTAGGCTAAAACCGCACCAGCGCAGCACCCCATGCAAACCCCGCACTAAAAGCTTCCAATAAAATCAAATCACCAGGTTTAACTCTCCCATCACGCACTCCAATATCTAACGCCAGCGGCACCGAAGCAGCCGAAGTATTTCCCTGATCTTCAATTGTTAAAATCACCCTTTCCATTGGCAATCCTAGTCGCTTAGCAGTGGCTTTAATAATCCGTAAATTAGCTTGATGTGGAATCAACCAATCAATATCTGATTGATTAACATTATTGAATGCAAGCGCCTCATCTACAACATCACCTAACTTGGTAACAGCAACCTTAAAAACTTCATTTCCTTGCATTTTGATATATTGGTTTTCACTGATGTTGCTAGTATTACCAGAAATATAAAGAAGATTGCCATAACTACCGTCTGTATGTAAATGGGTAGAGTAAACGCCTGGTTTATCATCGGCTTGCAGCACCACCGCTCCTGCTCCATCAGAAAATAAAATGCAAGTTGTGCGGTCTGACCAATCAACAAACTTAGTTAAAGAATCGGCTCCCACAACTAAAGCACATTCAATGGCTCCTGAACGAATATATTGATCAGCTATACTCAAAGCATAAATAAAACCACTGCAAGCAACATTAATGTCAAAGGCTGGACAAGCTGTAGCAGTTATACCTAAAAGATTTTGTAGGGAACTAGCAGTATTTGGAAAAAGGCTATGTGGTGTGCATGTAGCCACAATAATCATTTGGATTTTATTTTTATCGATGCCTGAAGCCTCTATGGCTCTTTTGGACGCAATCTCTGCCATAGCGATGGTCGTCTCATCAGGCGCCATTACACGCCGCGATTTAATACCAGTGCGATCAACAATCCACTCATCAGTAGTATCCACAATCTTTGCCAAATCTGCATTGGTCAAAACTTGGCTTGGCAAATAGCCGCCGGTGCCGATAATACGGGAATATTTCATATTAGTTCAGTATTTTTAAAAATCTTTGTTAATTCATCACGAATTTTTTGTGGAACATTTCTTTCTACTTCAACGATAGCTTTTTCTACAGCATGCATAAATGCCGCTGAATTTGCGCCACCATGGCTTTTGATGACAATTCCCTGTAAACCGATTAAAGTTGCACCATTATATTTTCCAGGATCTATTTCTTTTTGTAATCTTCTTAACATTGGTAACGCAAGCATTGTTGTCAACTTAGTAAATAAATTACGTCGCATATTTTTTTTAGCATAAAATGTTACTAACTTTAAAGCTCCTTCGATCGTTTTGAGCACCACATTTCCCATAAAGCCATCACACACTATAACGTCAACATTCCCTTTGAAAATATCATCCCCCTCAACATAACCTACGTAATTTATATTTTCATTTTTTGATAACAACGAAGAGGCAGTTTTGATTTGTTCATTACCTTTGATTTCTTCTGAACCAATATTAAGTAAAGCTACTTTGGGCGAAGAGTTATTATCTACAACTGAAGACAAAACTGTTCCCATAACAGCAAGTTGACAAAGATAATCTGCGCTAGAATCAACATTAGCACCAAGATCCAATACGTAGGTATTCTTATTAGAAATCATTGTTGGAAATCCAGTAGTAATCGCTGGTCGATCAATTCCAGGGAGGGTTTTTAGCACAAATCTTGCTGTCGCCACTAAAGCTCCTGTATTACCAGCGCTCACACAGGCTTGCGCTACACCTTCTTTAACCAAATTAATCGCCACTCGCATTGAAGAATCTTTCTTGGTGCGCAAAGCCTTAGATGGTAATTCGTCCATAAATACCTCTTCAGATGCATGGCGTATAATGATGCGATCTTTAAGGGCAGGATTACCTTGAGCGTCTATAGCAGAATTTAATTTTTCCTGATTACCTACCAAAATTAACTGCACATCTGGATACTTAGCTAGTAAACGAAAAGCAGCAGGCACGGTAACAACTGGACCATGATCACCACCCATGGCATCGATTGAAATTGTAACTTTTTTCAAGACTAAGACTCTTCTTTATCAGTATCGGCAATTTTAACTGGCTTTGGGGCAATTACTTGACGACCGCGATAATAACCATCTTTGGTCATATGGTGACGACGATGGGTTTCACCTGTGGTATTGTCAGCCGATAATGTTGGGTTATTTAGTGCGTTATGAGCGCGACGCATACCTCGCTTAGATCTTGTCACTCTACTTTTTTGGACTGCCATTTTTCCTCCGAATGCAGTAGCCGCTGGCTTTAGCCAGCGTTGCTAGAAAACGCAGACTTTAGTCTGCGGCTACCAAATGTAATTTTTCAGGATTCTAGTAAACGAATACTAACTGCATGGATTTGGTATGTCAAAATATAATAATTGGGTGTCATCCTCGGACAAGCGAAGCGCTGATCCGAGGACCTCCCCATCGATGCTAGATCCTCGTGTCAAGCACGAGGGTAACAGAGGGGTGTTATTTCAAAACCTTCAAAAACTCTTCAAGCTCTTTATCCAATTTAGCCACAAACTCAACTTTTTCTTTGGTTGCCCAACAAAAACTTATTTTTTCCGCATGCAAAAACATCCGTTTGAGCCCAAGTTCTTTCATTTTGGCATTAAACTCGCTGTCACCATATTTTTCATCACCAGCAATTGGATAGCCTATATGCAAAGCATGAACGCGGATTTGGTGGGTGCGCCCGGTCTTTAATTCTGCTTCAATTAAAGATGCAACAATACCAACTTTTAGTGGACGAAAAATAGTTAAAGAATCCTTTCCCTGATGATCAATCGTTACCATTCGTTCACCGGATTTAAGTTGATTTTTAAGTAACGATGCATCAACAGCTCGCTCGCCTCCTTGCCATTGACCCCTGACTAATAAAACATATTTCTTTAAAATTGCTCCATCAAAAATTAGTTTATGTAATTCACGTAATGCACTTCTTTTCTTTGCTAAAATCAAACAGCCTGAAGTATCACGATCAAGCCGATGAACCAGCTCTAAATTTTTCAAATCGGGTCTTGCTGCTCTCAAAGTCTCAATAACACCAAAATTAATACCACTACCACCATGGGAAGCAATCCCAGATGGTTTATTAATTACTAATATCCTGTTATCTTCGAAAATAATTGCATCTAATAATAATTTGATCAAATTACTGCCTGGTTTGCCTTTGCTTAATGTTTCTTCTGCCCAAAATGGAGGAATTCTTATTAAATCGTCTGATTGTATTTTATATGATGGGGCAGCCCTTTTTTTATTAACCCTGACTTCACCGCCACGTAACATCCTATAAATCCGACTTTTTGGAACATTCTTGAGCTTATTAAATAAAAAATTATCCAACCGTTGGCCAGATAGTTCTTCATCGATAACTAAATTATGAACCTTGTTTATTAATTTCTCTTTTTGCAACACAACCTAATTTCCCTTGAACAATTGGTTTTTAACATTTTTTTATGAATACAGTTGCATTTTTTCAACTTTGATAGTAATTTAGCATTAAACTATAGAGTTAGTCATTATAAAGTGCATTTGTTATGTAGTTTATTGATTAGTAAAAGTTTTTTGTTATACAAACGATCTTAATAAAGAGTCTAAAAATGAATAAAATGCTGATTAGCGCAACTCAAGCCAGTGAGGTGCGTGTTGCTTTAGTTAAGGAACATACCCTTTACGATTTAGAAATTGAACATCCTGGTTTTGAACAAAAAAAAGCCAACATCTATAAAGCTAGAGTTTCTCGAATAGAACCTAGTCTGGAAGCCGCTTTCATTGACTATGGTGCTGAACGTCATGGTTTTTTACCCTTTAAAGAAATAGCCAGAAGTTACTTTAAACCTGAATTAGCTAACGAACCGTTTTCTCGCTTAGGTATTAGAGACGCGTTACGTGAAGGCCAAGAAATAATGGTGCAAATTGACAAAGAAGAACGAGGCAACAAAGGAGCGGCGCTTACCACCTTTATCAGTTTAGCCGGATCGTATTTAGTGCTAATGCCAAATAATCCACGTGTAGGTGGAGTTTCTCGTCGCGTCGAAGGCAAAGAACGCGATGATCTAAGGGATTTATTACATAACCTAAATCTACCAGAAGGAATGGGGTTAATAGTTCGCACTGCTGGTGTGGGCAAAT
>MGXJ01000044.1:17460-19245 GCA_001801345.1 Gammaproteobacteria bacterium RBG_16_37_9
TGCACCGCTGGCACGCGATTGAAACTGTCGCATCAGAAGAAAATCACCCTGCCCCATTTCTTATTTACCAAGAAGGTGATGCGGTAATGCGCGCAATTCGCGATTGTTTACGTCAAGATATAATAGAAATTCTGGTTGATAACCCTGAACTTTACGAAAAAACCAAACAATATATTGAACAGGTTAAACCAGATTTCATTGATAAAGTTAAACTGTATCAAGATAAAGTTCCTCTATTTAGCTTTTATCAGATAGAAAAACAAATTGAAACCGCATATCAACGCGTGGTTCGCCTACCCTCTGGTGGATCCATATCGATCGACCATACAGAAGCTCTAATAAGTATTGACGTTAACTCTGCAAGATCAACTGGTGGCAGTGATATAGAAGAAACTGCATTCAATACCAACCTCGAAGCTGCTGAAGAAATTGCCCGCCAATTGCGTTTGCGTGATATTGGTGGATTAATTGTCATAGACTTCATTGATATGTCACAAGTTAAACACCAACGTGAAGTCAGCCATAGATTACAAGAATCCTTGGAACATGATCGCGCAAGAGTTCAAGTTGGGCACATTACGCGTTTTGGTCTTTTGGAAATGTCACGTCAACGTTTGCGCTCTCACTTAGGAGAATCGGCGCAAGTATCTTGTCCAAGATGCGATGGCAAAGGAACTATAAGAGGTATTGAATCTCTAACATCATCAATATTACGCATCATCGAAGAAGAGGCATCCAAAGAAGATACAGCTGAGGTTCAAATACAATTGCCTATAGACTTGTCAACATTTATGTTAAATGAACGTCGTGACGTTATAGTGGAAATTTCTAAACGACAAGAAGCGCGTATTACAGTTTTGCCCAATCAACACTTAGAAACTCCAAAATATATAATAAAACGTATCCGTGCCAATGAGCTACCCAAAAACAAAGAATTAAGTTACAGGTTGGTTGAACCACCTGCAATAGAATTACCGGAAAAACACGAAGCTCCAGTTCGCAGTATAGAAAAACCAGCAGTGAGTCCTGCAGCAGAAGAGTTCAAGAAACACTCTACTGAAACTGGAATTTTAGATAATGTTAAGCACTTTATTAGCAATCTCTTTAAAAAACCAGAAGGGACTGAAGAAAAAATAAAGACTGGCTCCTCTTCCTCTACTGCATCAACATCTACTATCGCAGGTTCTACCACATCACAATACAAAGGAAGACCGCCTTTACGTAACACAAAAAGATATCGTCGCGGTGGCCCTAATGATCGTAAACCACCACAACGCCGCGGTAAAGAACGTGGCCCTGATCGCAACCAACAAAATGCCGGGGTTCGGCGAAATAGTAATAAAAAATTCTTTCCCCCACCAAGCAATACCTATCCTGAAATGACAGGAGAACGGGTAAAAGATGACGCTCAATTTAGCAGCACTGCTAAACAAGAAACGGAGAATTTTGCACCGCCAGTAATGGATAATCATCTTATACCATCGCATGCCGCCAGCGCACCTGAGCCAAACAAAAATCCTAATTTTAAAACTACTGGTAGCGAATCTACATCTACACAAACGAGTGATTCGGGAAAGGAATAAAAAAAGTGTCATCCTCGTGCTTGACACTAGGGTCTGGTATTATATGAGATCCTTGGATCTGCACTTCGCTTGTCCGAGGATGACATGCTTTTTTTGTCACCCTCGTGCTTGACACGAGGGTCTGACATCAACAGAAGATCCTCGGGTCTAGCCCGAGAATGACAGTGTAGGGCGAGGATGACAAAAAAGAGGGAAACACAAT
>MGXJ01000044.1:19265-19357 GCA_001801345.1 Gammaproteobacteria bacterium RBG_16_37_9
CAAAAGAAATTAATTCTGATGAATCGCGAGTGGCAATGACACCAGATTTGGTTAGCAAACTAATCAAGCTAGGAGCTGTAGTAAAAATTCAA
>MGXJ01000044.1:19440-33082 GCA_001801345.1 Gammaproteobacteria bacterium RBG_16_37_9
AAAGTGCAGCCGCCTACCGACGAAGAAGTAGGCCAAATGCAAGAAAACTCTATCTTGATCTCTTTTTTGTATCCGCATCTTAATCCTAAAACCATAAAAAAACTGTTAGAGAAAAAAATCACTAGTTTTGCCATGGAATTAATTCCGCGTATTTCCAGAGCTCAAAACATGGATGCTCTCTCATCTCAAGCTACAGTCTCAGGTTACAAAGCAATACTACTGGCTGCAGCTAATAGCCAATTTTTTTTCCCCATGCTAACAACTGCAGCAGGTTCAATTCGCCCAGCAAAAGTATTTGTTATTGGAGCTGGAGTTGCAGGTTTACAAGCAATAGCAACCGCAAAACGTCTAGGAGCTCAAGTTAGTGCTTATGATGTTCGCCCTGATACCAAAGAACAAACAGAATCTTTGGGAGCAAAATTTGTTGATACTGGTGTCCAAGCAACTGGTGCTGAGGGCTATGCACGTGAATTAACACCAGAAGAAAAAACTAAGCAAGCGGAAAGCTTAAAAAAACACCTTGCCATCTGTGATGTAGTTATTACCACAGCCGGTGTGCCAGGCAAACCAGCACCAAAAATCATCACAAAAGATATGGTGGCGGCAATGAAACCTGGGGCAATAATAGTAGATGTTTTAGCAGACATGGGCGGAAACTGTGAATTAACCAAGCCAGGCGAAACTATAAAATACAATGATATTACTATCATTGGTCCAATTAATATCCCAAGCCAATTAGCAATTCATGCCAGCGAAATGTATGCTCGCAATTTAATCAACTTACTTTGCTTAATGATTAAAGACAATGCATTGAATTTAGATTGGACTGATGAAATTATCTCTGGGTCTGTAGTTACCCATGGTGGGTTTATTAAAAATGTAGCTGTGCAAAAACTCCTTGGAGATAAATTATGACAGTCGATGGTTTTATTGCAATCTATCTTTTTACTTTAGCTGCATTTGCTGGATATGAAGTTATCAGTCGCGTCCCAGTTATTTTACACACTCCTTTAATGTCCGGCTCCAACTTTATCCACGGTCTAGTATTAATTGGAGCCATGATTGCTCTTGGTTCAGCTACCACACTTACCGAAATAATAATTGGTTTTGTTGCGGTGTTGCTTGCAACAGGTAATGCTGTCGGCGGATACGTAGTAACTATAAGAATGTTAGAAATGTTTAAGAGCAATAGTAAAGTTATTCCCAATAAGAGCGATAACAATGCATAACATTATTATTCAAATTGTTTATTATGCTAGTGCCATTTTATTTATTTTAGGCTTAAAACGAATGAGCTCGCCAAAAACAGCAACTAGCGGAATTCAGTGGGCTGGTATCGGAATGCTACTAGCAGTAATTGTTACCTTTTTATCCCCAAATATGCACAATTTTGCTCTGATGTTATTAGCTATTGCTATTGGTAGCATGGTTGCCTGGATGGCAGCCAAAAAAGTGGCTATGACTGCTATGCCAGAAATGATTGCTATGTATAACGGAATGGGTGGTGGTGCAGCCGCTGCAATTGCCGCTATAGAATTATTTAAACTCTCAGCTGATACAGCAACAGCCATGCCAATAACAACTTTTATTTTGGCGATCTCTGGTGCTTTAATTGGCGGAATTTCATTTTCCGGCAGTATTTTAGCTTTTTTCAAACTTCGGGATTGGTTAAAGAATATTTACTTTCCGATGCAACAAGTTGTTAACCTGTGCATACTTGCAGCTGCAATATTACTAGGAGCGCTCTCCTACTTTTGGCATTCTAACTTTATTATCATATTATTTTTTGCAGCAAGTTTATCCTATGGCATTCTAATGACTATGAGCATTGGCGGCGCAGATATGCCAGTTGTAATCTCACTTTATAATGCATTCACTGGGCTTGCTGTAGCATGCGAAGGCTTTGTGCTTAACAACATTGCTCTAATTATTGCCGGCACCATCGTAGGCTCAGCCGGCACTTTGCTTACCATGCTTATGGCAAAAGCAATGAATAGATCATTAGTTGGTGTGTTGTTTGCTCGTTTTGGAGGCGGTAACGGCACTATAGTTGAAGGCACTACAAAATCAATGGAAATAGAAGATGCTGCTGTAATGTTAAATTACGTTAATAAAGTTGTTTTTGTTCCAGGTTATGGAATGGCTGTGGCACAAGCTCAACAAAAAGTTTGGGAATTAGCATCACTTCTTTTAGAAAAGGGAATTGATGTTAAGTTTGCTATTCATCCAGTTGCAGGAAGAATGCCGGGACACATGAATGTCTTACTTGCTGAAGCTGGAGTGCCTTATGAGTATATCCTAGATATGGAAGATATTAACAATGATTTTCAAAATACTGATATTGCCATTGTTATTGGCGCTAACGACGTCGTAAATCCTGCCGCAAGAACCGATAAAACTAGCCCAATATACGGCATGCCGATTTTAAATGTCGATCATGCCAAACAAATATTCGTTATTAAACGCGGTAAAGGCAAAGGTTATGCTGGCATCGAAAACTTGTTATTTTTTAATGATAAATGTCGCATGGTTTATGGCGACGCAAAACAAGTTATGACCAAAATGATTCAAACACTAAAAGAACAAGAGTAGTCTATAATTTAAAAAGGAGTGCATCCATGCTTACTATAGAATCTTCGGAACAACAACGTATCAGAAAAATGGTATTTCGTGGCGGCGGCACCAAAGGGTTAGAGCATCTTGGAAGCATCGAAGAATTAGAACGTAATGGCGCTTGGTTAGATGTAAGAGAAGTATGGGGTAGCTCGGCTGGTGGCATTGTGTCTATGATGGCAGGAATTGGCATGAGTTCTGCTGAAATAAAAAAACAAATGGCTGAAATTAATTTTACGGACTTCATGGATAAAGACACTCCTTTTTGGTCTGAAGCCCTAGGATTTAAAAAAATCGATTTTTTCAACATTACAGATCTAACAAGCATACCAGCAGATGCGATTGAATCTATAGCACGTATTTTAAATTCTGAGGATCATGGTTTATACAAGGGCGATACCTTTGCTGATTTTGCAAAACTTCTGATAGCTTCTCATACCGGTAATCCTAATATAACTTTTAAGGAATTACACGATGCCGCCAATCCTAACTCTCCAATATATGATCCCAGATTTAAAGACATAATGTTAACTCGCTCTAAACTTGCGCCACTACAACCAGAGTTAAAACTTTTTAACTGGAAAGATACTCCAAACATGCCTATTTGGCTGGCAGTTCGAATAACCATGTCATTTCCTGCAGCTTTTAAAGCAGTACCATACAATGGCGAAATATTTGTAGATGGCGGGCTTAAAGATAATTTACCAATAAAACCAGCTATTGATTTTGAATCCGAGGATGATGTCTATCATTTACGCGCCACTCCTAAAGGTAAAGGCGGAATAATTGCAGTATCTATGGAAAGTAAAGAAACTATTGCATACTTACAGGGCAAGTCAAGCGAGCAAAAAGACAAGCCCTTAAAAGTTGGGGCCATTGATTTTGCCAAAGGATTAATTAAGGCTGCTTTAGCGAATATCGAGGTATTACGTAGGCATCGAGATATAATCATTATGCCCGACGATCTTGGTGAAAAAGCTTTAAATTTCAAAATGTCTGATGAAATGAAAGGAAAACTATTAGAAGAAGGACATAGAGCAGCATTAGAAAAATTAGGAAAAAGAGAAGATTGGACACCAGAAAAAGAAGATCCAAAATATCAAAAATATCATAAGGAAAAAGATATTTTACAGATCATTAAAAAATGGAAGCAATTCGTAATGTATAGTGAGAGTAACGCAAAAACTCCTGACGCAAACGCATTAGAGAAGATGCAGAAATTGGAAAAAAAATATGGAATATTTTTTAAGGCAATCAGAGATAAAAACATAACTAAACCCGACGATCCTAAACTGCATGATGTCTTATCTGACAAATTTAACCAACTCGAAAAAGAACGCAAAGAAGCAATAGAAGAAGCCGAAAAACGCATGAAAGTTAATAAAAATGCCATCAATCTAATATATACTAAAGAGCGGCTAGAGGTTGTGTCAGAAATAATACAAGCATATGAAAGAAAAAGAGCAGAACACGATTTACTCATTGCAAACTACAAAAGTATATCTGCAGAATTGGATAATATTATTCAACAAGCGGGTCATGAAGACACCACTGACGCAACACAAAAAGATAATCTCGCATTATTAACAAAATACCTACAACTTTTTTACGACAATAAAGACCAAAAAACTTTTGATACACAAAGAAAGATAGAAGAATTTATAAATGAGCTTAAAAAAATCGGTTTAACAACTGACTCTCAAATCAGTGCGTTCTCCACTCCATTAAAGATATATGGAGAATATATTAAATATAAAGATGCTAATATACCACCACCTTCAAATCAAGAACCATTAAAGTACCTACAAAAACAATTTCAAACGTTAGCCGCACCCACAGAAGACTTTAGCACAGATTTAAAACAACTGGAGATTGATTGTTATATCAATGGGATGCAAATACTACATCCGGAACCAGAATACGCAAAATCTTTATCAGCTGAAAACAGAGAAAATTATACGATCTTAAAATTAAAAGAAGAACTTGAGAATTCAAAAAAAACATACCAAGACGCAATAGAAACTGGCAATCCCAAAGGTATTACCCCAGCCATTTCTCCAGAATACTATGGCAAAATAATTGTAGCTAAAAGAGCTCTGGTTGAAGCTATCAATAAAAACACCAATATTACGGTAAAATTTGCTGATATATTGCAGCGTCGTTGTAATTTACTGTACAAATGTTTCAATTTTATGGCAAATGCAATTCCGCTATTACTATCAAACTACAAAAAAGTAACTTTAATGCGAGAAACGCGTGTCAAATTAGAGATGCTACAAAAACAATTAGAAAAACAATCGAAGGTCTATGAGGATAAAATTTCTCAGAATTATATCCAAGCTATAGACTGGTATAGCGAAAAATTGCAGCCAACTGAAACTAAAAATACTGAAAATAAAAAAATGCCAATCAAATTTTATAAAGAATTAAATAACATGCTTATAGAGTTTGAAGATCATCGAAAAAAAACAGAATTCGAGCTTACTGAAAAACAAACAAAAACTATCTAAAAAAAGGGGTCAGACCCCTTTTTTACCGACCACGCAAAAACAATTTATCCAAATTTGACATCGTTAAATGCACCCAAGTAGGACGGCCATGCCCACATTGGTCACCGCTATCGGTTTGTTCAAGCTTGCGCAATAAGGCATTCATCTCATCGATGCTAAGTTTCCGTTTGGCACGCACACTACTATGACAAGCAATAGTTGCTAGAATCTTATTACTATTTTCAACAATGCTATCTACACAATCATGTGTTAACAAATCTGCAATGACATCGTGGATTAATTGATCAACATCCGCATCTTGTAATAACACTGGAACACAGCGCACCAGAATATTTTCAGGAGAAGACCTGGTAATTTCAAACCCAAATTTTCGTAATAACTCAAAGTTAGATTCCACACAATTAATTTCTGAATTGTTTAAAGTTAAAGCTATCGGCACAAGTAACGTTTGCATTGGTATTAATTCAGCACCGTATGTTGATTTTAACTGCTCATAGTTGATTCTTTCATGAGCAGCATGAGCATCAACCAAAATCAAGCCATCTTGATTTTGTGCTAAAATATAAACACCATGTAGCTGAGCTAAAGCAAAACCCAAAGGATGGATAGCGCTTAAATTATCGTGTAAAACATCATGATCATTAATCAAAGATTTTATAAAAGATGGCGACGAAGATGTGGCAATTCCACTGGCAAAATTCGCTAATTCATCGTAAACCCTACTTTCTTCTGCTGCTACTAAAGATAAAGATTGTTGCCTTGATGCTCCATATATTGCTGTTGGTGCTGGAGCGTAGGTAGGAGGCGTAGGAGCAAGAAGCATATCAGGAGCTGAGATTGCTCTGCCTGCTGTTAATACTTCTTTTAAACCTTTTGCAACAAAATCATGAATCAATCTGCTGTCACGAAATCTAACTTCGGCTTTTGCTGGATGAACATTAACATCAACTAAAGTCGGATCAAGATTTAAATATAAGATAACTACCGGATAACGTTGCTGATATATCACATCTTGGTAAGCTTGGCGTATAGCATGAGATATAATTTTATCCCGCACTACTCTGCTATTAATATATAAATACTGTAAATCTGGCTGACTTCGCGTGTAATTTGGCTGTGATACCCAACCAGTCAAACCCAAAGAATCTGAACCAATATCAATACTTAAGGCATTCTGTGCAAATTCTTTGCCAACTATCTCCCCTACTCTGTTTATACATTCTTTTGAAGTTTTAGCTGGCGTAAGTTTCAAGATTACTTTGCTATTGTGTTTTAATAAAAATTCAACGTCAAAGCGGCTAAGCGCCAAACACCCTACTAACTCTAAAATATGACCAAATTCAGTTTGTTCAGAACGTAAAAATTTACGTCTCACAGGTATATTAAAAAAAAGATCTGTTGCTTCAACAGTTGTTCCTATTGGGTGTGAATTTGGTTGTAATAATAAAACTTGAGATTCTCCCTCAACAACAACTTGCCAGCCAACAGCAGCATCTGCAACTCTAGAAGCTAATTTAAAACGCGCTACCGAAGAAATACTAGCCAGTGCTTCTCCCCTAAATCCCAGACTTTTAACATGTTCTAAATCATCAAGGCTCTGAATCTTGCTAGTAGCGTGCCTGCATAAAGCCAGCTTCAGTTCTTCTTTAACAATACCGCTTCCATTATCGCGCAATCTAATTAATCGAGTGCCGCCTTTTTCAATTTCAAGGTTAATCTCAGTTGCGCCAGCATCTAGGCTATTTTCTAATAACTCTTTTACCACAGAACTAGGACGCTCAATTACTTCACCAGCAGCAATTTGACTAACAAGATGCGAATCTAAAATTTTAATATTCATTTAGACATCCTTTTTTTGTATTATTTTTTTAAGCATTCTCCTACCCTTAGAAGAAGTTGCAATAATTTCCACATCCCTTCCTCGCTTTCCTGGAATAAAATTAAATTTACATACTAAATCTGCAGGCTGTAAAAACCCTTTACCATGCTCCGGCCATTCTATCAAACAAATATTTTTTTCTGTAAAATAATCTGAGATGCCAATATATATTAATTCCTCAGGGTTGGTTAAACGATATAAATCAAAGTGACAAATTACTTTGGTTTTAATTTGATAAACTTCAAACAAATTAAAAGTTGGACTACGCACATGCCCCAAATAACCAAGGCTACGCAAAAAACCGCGCACCAGTGTAGTTTTACCTGCGCCAAGATCTCCTTGCAAATAAATTACACTGCTAGGCTCACTTGCATCTGCAATAACACCACCCAATTTTCGCATTGCTACAGGATTGGTTATTGGAAAAAAGGAAAAGGGGTCAAGTCTCATCTTAGAACAAGTTAAAACTTGTTCTAAGATGAGACTTGACCCCTTACCTCTACAAATCACCATATTCTAACATGCTCTTTTTCAGGAATAGCCATGGGATCCCCTGGTTTGCAATTATATGCTTCTTTAAAGCCATCCTGTTGCTTAATTTGCTCATTTATCCTTGCAAAACCTAAAGAGTGCGGATCGGTTTTCAATCTTAGCTCGGTAATGCCTTTTCTTTCTACTTCACAATACAGTCTTGCAAGTTGAAGAAAAAATCTTTTCTTCAACTCTTGGTTATTATCCTTGCCACCAGGAAATGCGGCATTATAAGCTGTGGTAAGACCAACTAAGTCACCTATATTTTCTCCAAGGGTGAATTTGCCATTATGACCTATCCTGTCATATTGGGTTATTAAAAGCTTAGATCTTTCTTTAAATGTTTTTTTGTCTTTTTCTTTCATCCAGGGCTTAAATGCACCATCGGCATCATATTTATTTCCGTGATTGTCTATTGCATGACCAAGCTCATGACCAATGACAGCACCAATAGCACCTAAATTCACCTCTTCAGGCTCATTTTTATCATAAAAAGGATATTGCAAGATTCCTACCGGAAAACATATTTTGTTATACGATGGATTATAATAGGCATTTACAGTTAGCGGTCCCATTTCCCAGCGATTGATATTTACAGGACCCTTGAGCTCTTTTAAATCTTTCTCGATTAACAACTGCCCAAGTTTATGGCTGTTGGCAATTGGCGCATCTACCGAATACACAGCCCTTGGATTAAAATCCCAATCCTTTATAGTGTCAGGACTAACCAATGCTAATTTAGCAATTTTTATCTTACGCATGGCCTCTTGTTTTGCGCTCTTACTCAACCAAGTATTATTTTGCAATTGTTCCATTAAAGCAATTCTTATTTTCTCAATTGATTTTACAAACTTTTCTTTTGGAAAATCCGGGAAAATTTTAGGCAATAGTATGAAATCCACTTCTTTATCAAAGCTGTTCATTACGGCTCTGGTGCAACGCTCTTGCCTATTTGGTCTTTTATTTGGACCGCCTAAATATTTCTTATTAAACTCAAACTTCTTATTAAAAAATTCCGGGTATGCGTCATCCATTATTGGTCTTAACTGAAAGTATAAAAAAACGCTTTTTAATTCTTCAAGCGATGCTGTTTTTAGTTTTGTATCAAGAAATTTCATGGTGTTATTCCCTATGATATTTCTTATAATCACATGCTCAGGGATATCAGAAAGAAATTTTTCTAATTTTAAGTTAGGGTAGTTTTTTATCAATTCTTCACGTGAAACTTTAGTTCTTGAAAAAAGCTGTTCTTGAATAATCGGAGGGGTTGGATATTTTTGTGCTAATTCTTTTTCAAAGTTAAAGACTAAATCTGCTTTTTTTACCGGAGATTTATCGCCAATAATAGTAAAAAAATCCTTCATTAGCGCCTTCAGCTCTTTGGTTAATTCTTTATTTTTATAATAATCTCTCTCAGGCAAGCTCCTCAATTCAGTATTAAAAAATAAATCATTATAAGCAGGCCTATCGAGATTTGGCTCTTTGGCATTAAAAACAAGAAATCCTAACTGAGACGAACTTGTAATACCTTTTGCAACCATATCAATAAATTCTTCTCTTGTTGTAATCTTGTCTAGCATTTCTTTTGTTTGCTTGACGTATTCTTTCTCTTCTTTTTCTTTAGCTTGTTGATTCATACATGCTGAATAATAGCTTTTTACCTCGCTTTCCATTTCAGACTCAGGTTTTTTTTGGGCCAAATTCAAAAAATATTTCTTTTTAAACTCAAGTAAACGCTCGCTAGCATCACTAAAAGAAAAAATATGGTTAGAACGATCTTCGCGCAATTTAAAACTGTTTATAACCGGGGAACATGCATACTCATAAAAATTGACACATGGATTAATTGAATTATTTACTGGATACTCTCTTTTTTCTGGAATGTCTGAGGTTTTGATAACAGTAGGCTGTTTAGCGCTTTCTGCATAAATCAGCTGGCTAAATAAAGTTAGCGTAAAAATTAATGAACCCCTTAAGAGTGCTTTAATTATAATTTTTTTAGAAAAAATCACATTATCTCCATAAAAATAAATATTCTAACATCTGGCAATAAATCCGGGGCAATTATACCCAATTCCCCATGTTTTGTCGCTACCAAAAATCCGCCATGTTTTTACCACTAGGGGCATTGTGCGCGGATAGAATGGTAGAGTGTCGTCATTGCGAGCTGTTGGCGCCAATGAATTAATTAATATCACTGTTCTCTCGCGCCAACAGCGCGGCAACCCAGAAACGATACTGGATAATAGTAAGTTCAAAAAAATTAGCAAAGCACAAAATACTATTATTCAAAACCGCTCCTGGTTTGCTTCACCTTCGGCGCGATACTGCCTACCTTATATCAGATCGCTCGCGCCTGCGGTTCGCGATGACGACACTTTTTTTATCCGCGCACCAACAGCTCGCAAGGACAAGCCTGGCTTGCTTCCTTACAACTCGATATAATAAACTAGAGTATTTTACATAAACATTCCCTATGAACTCAAATTACAAATATGATTTTAAACAACTTGCTCTCGAGATCAAGCAATTGGGCAAAGAACTCGGTTTTGATCAAATTGGCATTACTAATACGGACATTACTCAAGAAGTTGTTCATCTTAAAACTTGGGTAAAATCCGGTCGCCATGGCAACATGAGCTACTTTGAAAAACACTCTGAGATCTATGAATGCCCGCAAAAGTTACTTCCTACCACAACCAGAGTAATTTGTTGTCGCATTAACTATCCACTATCCCAATCATCTTCTCACCCTATTGCATCATTTGCTCAGATCCAAGATTATTCTTCGCATATCCGCCAATTATTAAAAATATATGTGGCTAAGATACTGGAGAAAATTAGATTACCACAAGAAACGAGAGTATTTTCAGGTAATGCTCCTATTTTAGAAAAAGCTCTTGCAGCAAAAGCAGGACTTGGATGGTATGGAAAAAACTCTATTTTAATTAATCAGGACTCTGGTTCCTATTTTTTCTTAGGTGAGATTTTTACCAATATGCCGTTACCGCTAGACAAACCTGTAGAAGATCGATGCGGCAGTTGTTTTAAATGTGGAGACTCTTGCCCAACCAAAGCCATAATTACACCGCATAAACTCGATGCTAGATGTTGCGTCGCATACCTGACTATTGAACACAAAGGTTCTATTCCTATAGAGCTACGGCCATTGATTGGCACAAAAGTTTTTGGCTGCGATATTTGTCAACAAGCTTGTCCTTGGAACAACTGTAGAAAAAATCAAACCCCACCAAATACAACATTTGTTCTATCTAATCACCTTGGATCAGACAATTTAGTTGATTGGTTTTTATGGAGTGAACAAGAATTTCTTGATAAAACCAAAAATACTCCTATCAAGCGCATAGGTTATGAACGTTGGTTACGTAATCTGGCTGTAGCTCTTGGAAATTCCGAACCCAATAAAGAAATATCAGAAGCTTTGCAATCACGATTAAATCATCCGTCTGCCCTGGTGCGCGAACACGTGGAGTGGGCATTGGCTTCAACTCAATAGACAGTAGTTTTTATATTTATATATTTAATGAAAATGTAGAAAATCGGTAAAATTAGAAAAATATGCTATATTTATGTCAATGAGGTTTAAAAATATAAGTGTTGTGGCCATTTATATGGAATATCGGGCAATGCGATGGAATATATTTTCGGATTCCATATAATGAATATGGGGACAAATATTTTCAAAAATTGGAATTAACCAACTTATCGTAGTTTATTGCGTTACAAATTTAATTTTCTAGAGGTAACATATGTATTTTAAACTTAATAGAATGAGTGTTTTATTACTTATTGCATTGTTTTCTTTATTTATTTCAAACACTTCTTTTGCAGATTCTAATCAAGATTTATTAGTCGCAATAGGAGAAAATAATATCGATCGTGCAAGAGAAATTCTACAATATGGTGAAGTAAATTTTCAAAAGATGGACTGGCTTAGGAGCGATAAATTACCATCACGAGAAATGAGTGAACTTCTGCTTGAAAACCAGTACAATAAATTAGGCTTAGAAAGATTTCTCGGGCTTATTGTGGGTTATAATTATTTGGAATATAGAAAGGAAGAGGATGCCCAAAAGGAATTGGTTATCCTTGCTCTGCAAAAGGGTGTAAATCCTAATATACTGTTAGATATAGCCATTGAAAGAGGTTGGAAATCTACTCCGCAGACTCGTGTAGGCTGCCATTTGTCAGACTCTCTTGCAGAATATTACATGCTTTTAGCTCTTAGTGAAGGAGCAAAATTTTCTAACATTGAAATAGGACCAAACGCATATCCTTGCGCAACCTTAAAGCTAATTGGGATAATGCTCGATAATCATTTTGATCCAAACAAAATGATAGAAATGGCTTTAGCGGAACCTTTTTCAACATATGCTTCTGGGCTTGAAAGTCGCCTAAGTAAAAGAAAGGCTGTTATAAATCTAGCCTTAGATATGAAGGCAGATCCTAATGTATTATTGGAAATGGCTGTTAATAAATGTCATTTTACTGAACGTGTTACACATATCTTATGTATAGATAAAAAGGAACAGGATGAATTAATAAAGATGGCCTTGGCTCGTGGTGCCAAGTTTTCTGCTATTAGGATAGTAGTTTATTATGGTTCTATCTCTAACCCTTATGAGGGAAGAGAAGAAGTAGTAAAATATGCCATAAGTGAAGGCGCCATATATTTTGATCCCGGAGAAGAAGAGAGAAAAAAGTGGGAAGAGCAATGGAGAAAGTTAGAGCAGGATCAATGCTGCTCGACGTGCGTTATCTTATGAAAACTGGGTTAGATCTTCATTACAAACAATGACCGACAAAATTAGATGTAAGGTTTTGATAGCAACCGGAATTCGCGTTATTATTTTACATAGATATCTTCTACAAACCTCATTCTTTGAATAAATCATCTAGAACTGCACAACCGGAAACAAGTTCTTCGGAGTACATGGTCGGCTTAAGACCATTCGCGCTAATCATGGCAATAAAAATTTGTTTATGCGTTCCAGTATGCTTTTTATAAACTTCAACTTTGTTGCGTAGATTAGCTGCATATTGTTTATCAATAACAAATGGTTCATAAGAATACTTGATCTCGCAGATTGTAATAACGTTGTCATTTCTGTCGAATAGTAGATCAATCTGCGCACCAAGATCATTTTTGCTTCCTTTCTTGGGAGTATATTTCCATGCACCAACAAAATTAAAAATCGAATCAATATTTAAAGCTCGCACAATTTGCTCTATATGCTTATAGCAAATAGCTTCGAAAGCATACCCAGACCAAGCTTTCCAATCCGGACTTTGCGCTATATGTTGCCAAGCATTGCGTCTATTGGTAATTTTTAAAAATCCTGTTTTATTAGGATCAATCCAGTGAAAATAAAACAGTGTATATTCGTCAATTATTTTGTAATAAATGCCACGTTCTTTATGCCCATAAGGAATAAAACTTGTTATAAAACCAGCTTCTTCTAAATCTTTTAGCCGACCAGATGCCCTGCCACCAGATGATAAATTACATATTTTGACTAAATCATTTTTACTGATCCCATTACGATGCTGTGAGATCGTTTTTATTATATCTAAATACTGACTCGTGTCATCGAACAAAGAGGCAAAAATATTAGTAAATTCATCTCGCAAAAATCCTCCTCGTTCAAAACATAACTGATTGATATTTTGCTGGGCAGATAACCCTTTTTCAATATGATTAAGGTAAAGAGGTATTCCACCAGTAACCATATATACTTCTAATATCTGCTGATTGCTCAATTTAATCCCATTAGCACTTAATAATTGCTTGGCTTCATAAAGATTGAATGGATGTAATTCCATTCTTGCAGTAACCCTATTATAAAGTCCACCAGTATTATTAATTATTCTTTTAAGAATCCAAGATGCTGATGATCCACAAACTACTAACTTAATATTATTATTCCAATTCCATTTGTTATTCCAAGTGTGCTCTAATACCTGCAAAAGGCGAGATTTTTTAGTAGCCATCCATGGAAATTCATCCAAAAATATAACTATCTTTTTCCTTTTATCAATAGCGCTAATAGCATTATTTAAAACGTCAAAAGCATCCCACCAAGTTCCC